>NZ_JBFWZI010000009.1:4625-88910 GCF_050185545.1 Reyranella sp.
ATCCGGCCGTGCCGTTCGAGCGCGCCTTCGCCCGGAACGGCTGGCCCGACGGCTGGCGCAACGGCATCTATCCCTTCGTGCACTTCCACACCACCGCGCACGAGGTGCTGGGCATCGCGCGCGGCCGCGCCACCGTCCAGTTCGGCGGCGCGCGCGGTCAGGCCGTCACGGTGGAAGCAGGCGACGTCGTCGTGCTGCCGGCCGGCACCGGCCATCAGCGCCTGGAGTCGAGCCCGGATCTCCTGGTTGTCGGCGCCTATCCGAAGAATGCCCGGGTCGACCAGCACCGCCCCGGCGGACTCGATCACGCCACCGCTGTCGCCAACATAGCGAAGGTGCCCGTCCCCGACAGCGACCCGGTGCACGGCGCGGCGGGACCGCTGGTGGAGCTGTGGGCGTAGACGTCAGCTGAACCCGCGATAGACCACCGTCGCGAACATGCCTGCTGCCATGTGATAGAGGTTGTGGCAGTGGTACGCCCACATGCCGGGATTGTCGGCGTCGAAGGCGACCGTGATGGTGGTTCCCGGCGGCACCAGGACGGTATCGCGCACCGCGCCTGCGAGCCGCTGGCCGTCGATCTCCACCACCTGGTAGGAATGCCCGTGCAGATGCATGGGATGCGACATCATCGTGGTGTTGCGCATCACCAGTTCGACCCGCTCGCCCTTCTCGACGGTGACCGGCAGGGCTTCCATGCCGTGCACGCCGATGCCCCAGACATACGCCGCCATGTTGCCGGTGAGCTCGATCGGCACCCTGCGATCGACCGGTCGGCTGGCGAGCGGCTCGCGGGCCCGCAGCGACTTCTCCAGCCCCAGCCCGAGCGCCGGCGCGGCCATCGCGCCGTTGGTCGGGACCTTGGTCACGGCGGCGCCGCCCGGCCGCAGGATCACGCCGGTCTGCAGCATGCGGCCTTCGCCGCGCGCCACGATCGGCACGGCGCGCTTGTCGTTGGGCATGCGCAGCAAGACATCGGCGCGCTGCGCGATGGCGAGCGGCAGGGCGGTGAGCTTGAGCGGCGCCACCGGATTGCCGTCGACGGTCAGCAAGGTGACCTCGATGCCGCCGAACTCGACCATGAAGTTCGATGACGCCGAGCCGTTCAGCAGGCGCAGGCGCACGTTGGCGCCCGGCTCGACATTGAAGATCTCGGGATCGGCGAAGGTGCGGTCGTTGGCCAGATAGGCGTCGTAGGTGACGTCGTTCAGGTCGGGTTTCGCATCGCCGCCCGAGGCCATGCTGGTGCCGCCGCGCGCCATGCTCGTCGTGCCGCCCGTCATCTGCATGTTGCCCATCGCCATGGCCGGCTTCGGCTTGCGCAGGTCGGCGAGGATCGCCTCGGGTTTGCGCCAGGAGAAGTCCTCGAACATGACGACCACTTCCTGGATGCCGCTCTGGATGGCCTCCGCCTCGCGGATGATCAGGGGCGCCGCCGCCAGGTTCTGTTCCTGCAGGCCGAAGTGCGAATGCATCCAGCGCGTGCCGAACGGCCGGGCGGGAAAAGTGTAGTCCGCGAACTTGCCGGGCGCGATCGGCGGCCCCGTGAGATAGGGAACGCCGTCCTGCCGCCATGGCGGATTGAGGCCGTGCCAGTGCAGGCCCGACAGGACGTCGAGGTTGTTCTCCAGCCGGACGTCGAACATGTCGCCCTGCCCGAGCGTGAGTCCCCATTCGCCCGAAGGCTGCGAGACGCGGTAGCGCCTGGCCGGCTTGCCGTCGACCTCGATGGTCCGGTAGTGCAGCCGCAGCACCTTTCGGTCGGCCGCCCGGGCCATGTGCGCGGTCGTGGCGAGCCCCGCCGATCCGACGAGGGCTGCACCGGCGAGAAGGGAACGCCTGGACGGGTTCATCGCATTGAGCCTCCCTGAAACGACGCCGATCGACCGGACGACGGCTATTCGTGGGCGTTGGGCGGATTGCCCTTCAGGCGGTAGACGACCCCGGTCTTGGTGGCGCCAAGCCTGATCCAGTCGCGCGCCTCCTGCTGAAGCGCCAGGAAGAAGGCCTCGCCGCGGGCCAGCGCCTCGTCGGTGATGTCGCTTCGCCGCCGGAACTTGAGCTGGAAGGCGAACTCGCCGATCAGCGGGCTGTGATCGCCGCGGCTGCGCCACAGCGCGACGTTCGAAACGGTGCGGACGTTGTTGCCGAAGTCGAGCTCGCCGACGTCCTGCAGCACCTCCTCGACGATGGTGCCGTTGACCAGGTCGAGCTTGTCGTTGTGACTGCGCTTCAACGTATCCAGGGCGGGCAGCATCTGCACCATGGTGTCGAGCGACAGCCGTTCGCCCGCCGCCATCGCGGGCGTCTGGTTGAACTCGACATTGTGCGAGTACAGCATGCGCAGGCCGCCGAGCCCGTCCTTGAGCGGGAGTGCCTCGGCCTTGAACTTGATGCGGTAGTCGGAGGTGATGTGCGGACGGACGTCCATCTCGGCGGCAGTCTGCAGGTCGGGATGACGGTACTTGAAGACGATCTCGGGCTCGCCGACCGGAAAGCCGTCCTTGTAGGGGATGCGCCGGCGCAGGATGAAGGCGTTGTTGTAGAGGCGATAGTCGTGCGTGTCGACGAACAGCACCTCGCGGATCTGCAGCGGCTCGAGATCGTAGCCCGACGGATCGAAGCGCACGCCGGCCTGCTTGGCCGGCCGGCGCATCACCTTGGCGAAATCGAACAGGCTCTGGCGCGACGTGAAATGGTTCGGCTTGAGGATCAGCTTGCATTCGAGATAGCGAATCTCGTCCAGCGGCATGCCGTCGCTGTACTTGCCGGGCTTGATCTCCGGCAGGTGTCTTGCCCGCAGCGCCGGTTGGGTCTTGGTTTTGGTCTTGTTTGCCATCGAACGAAGCTCCCCCGATTTGGCCCACTATAGTCCACGGCCGGGCCGAGGGGGAACGGCGCGCGGTGACCTGGAACGCCGGCATCTCGATCCGGCTGGTGCCCTGTGACAAGATGCAGCCGGGCGGCGGCGGCATCCACGGCCCGACCGGCCCTCCGGCAAAGGGACCCATCTGATGAGCAATATGCGTAACGTCGATTCGCGTGAATGGGAGCTGCGCTGCGATCTCGCCGCGGCCTATCGCCTGATCGCCCATTTCGGCATGGACGATCTGATCTACACCCATCTTTCGGCGCGCCTGCCCGGTGAGGAGCACCGCTTCCTGCTCAACCCCTACGGCCTGATGTTCGACGAGATCACCGCGTCGAGCCTGGTCGCCGTCGATCCCGAGGGCCACGCGATCGAGAAGGAGGAGGAGTCGAAGATCAACAACGCCGGCTTCACCATCCATTCGGCGGTGCACATGGCGCGCGACGATGCGCAGTGCGTCATGCACACCCATACGACGGCCGGCATGGCTGTGGCGGCGCAGGAGCAGGGGCTGCTGCCGTTGAACCAGATGTCAATGGAGTTCTACGGCCGCACCAGCTACCACGACTACGAGGGCGTCGCCGTCGATCTCGACGAGCGCGACCGGTTGGTGCGCGACCTCGGCGGCAACAGCGCCATGATCCTGCGCAACCACGGGCTGCTGACCACCGGCCGCACCGTCGCCGAGGCATTCCACTACATGTACTACCTGGAGCAGGCCTGCCGCATCCAGGTCGCCGCGACCCAGGGCGGTCAGAAGGTGGCGGTGGTGCCGGACGCGGTTGCCGCGCACACCGCGGCGCAGTTCGCCAGCTGGGCAGACACCAAGGGGCAGCGGCCGTGGGCGGCGTTGCGGCGCCGCCTCGATCGCGAGAGCCCGGACTACAAGACTTGAGCGGCGACTGGCTGCCGATCGCGCCCGAGAAGGCGGGGTTCGCGACGAACCTCGGCGAGCGGCTCGACCAGGCGATCCTCGACAAGCGCCTCTGGAACATCCACGGAGTCGCGGTGATGCGCGGCGACCGCGTCGTGCTGGAACGCTACTTCCGCGGCCAGGATCATGCACGCGGCCGGCCGCTCGGCGAGGTGTCGTTCGGGGCCGACACGCTGCACGACCTGCGCTCGGTGTCGAAGAGCATCGTCGGCCTGCTCTACGGCATCGCCCTGGAGCGCGGCAAGGTGCCGCCGCCGGAGGCGCCGCTCCTGTCGTCGTTCCCGGCGCATGCCGGCCTCGCGGCCGATCCGGGGCGCAAGGGCTGGACGCTGCATCACGCGCTCAGCATGACCATGGGCACCGACTGGGACGAGCTCAGCGTGCCCTACACCGACCCGTCCAACAGCGAGATCGCCATGGACCGGGCGCCCGACCGCTATCGCTACGTGCTGGAGCGGCCGCTGGTGTTCAAGCCCGGGCAGCGCTGGGTCTACAACGGCGGCGCCACGGCGCTGCTCGGCCGCGTGATTGCCGACGCCACGGGAAAGAGCCTGCACGATTTCGCCCGCGAGGCGCTGTTCGACCCGCTGGGCTTCGGCCCGACCGAATGGCTCGCCGACGCCAAGGGCGACGCCTTCGCCGCCTCCGGCCTGCGCCTCTCGCTGCGCGACCTCGCGCGCCTCGGCCGGCTGATGCTGCGCGGCGGCAAGGTTGCCGGCAAAGGCGTGGTTTCCCGCGAATGGCTGGCCCGCTCCACCACGCCCTATGTCGCGGTCGACGAGGTGCGGCGCTACGGCTACCACTGGTATCTCAACCATTTCGCCTTCTCCGTGACCACCGGGCCGCGCTGGAGCCGCAACCGGCTCGAGCATGCGTGGGGCGCCTACGGCAACGGCGGCCAGCGCCTCTGGGTGCTGCCCGGCCTCGACCTCGTGGTCGCCGTCCTCGCCGGCAACTACGACGATCCCGAGCAATGGGTCCCGCCGATGCGTTTCCTGCGCGAGGTCGTGCTGGCGAGCCTGGAGTAGCTTCGCCATTCGCCTCCCCCGTAGTCGGGGGTGATGCCCCGTCTTAGGGGGGGGAGGGTTCATGCCACATGCGGACCGCGGGCGTCTCGCCCGATATTCTCGTTAGCGGGCGAGACGCCCGCGGTCCAGAAGAACATGACCCCTCCGCCTGCCTGCGCGAAGCCGAAGCCGCTTCGCTTCGGCGGAGGCAGGTCGCCGTAAAAGGCGACACCTCCCCAGCGGAGCTGCGGAGGAGGATGATCAGCGCGCGTTGAAGAGGCCCGGGGTGACGCTGCCGTAGCTGCCGCGCAGGCGATTGGTCCAGCCGTAGCCGACGAAGCCGCCCGCGGCGTCGTAGAGATAGTTGAAGCCTTCGAGGAACATGCGGCTGGTGTTCACGAACACGCCGACGTCGTGGACCACCTCGACGCGCTCGGGATGCAGCGGATTGCCGCGCTCGCCGACCGTGAAGGTGTAGAAGGCCGGCTGCGGGTTGCGCCGGTGGGGCAGATAGATCGAGATGGTCGTTCCCGAGGGCACGCGGGCGCCGCGCCGCAGGCGCGTGCCCTCGGGCGGCGACAGGAACATGTAGTTGATCCCGGTATCCATCAGGATCTGGCCGTCACCTTCCACTCCGTCGACCGAGACCGTCATCGGCGCCGGTCGCCAGGTCGGCGCACCCAACTGCGAGAGCGGTCCCGGATTGAGCTTCACGAAGGCGAAATTGCGCGCGAGCTCGGGCGTCATGCCGAGATGGACCGCCGTGCGCGTGATCACGTAGCCCGGCCGGATCGACGCCGCCGGCGCGCCTGACGCCAGCGCCACGATGTTGGTGAACGGGTTCTTCGGCGCACCAGCCTCGGTGCTCTGGGCGGCATTGCGGGCAAAGCCGATGCCCATGAAGGCGACGCCGCGCGGGTTCTGCTCGGGCCGGCAATCGCGGGCGCGCTCGAGGCAGGTGATGCTGGTGACGCGCAGTACCTGGACGCGCGCCGTTGCCACCGGAACCTCGCCGTTGCGCAGGACCTCGACATTCGTGGTGTAGCGCTCGCCGTTCAGGATGCGTCCGCTGCTGGTGTAGACCAGCCGGCCGGGACCGCCCGGAACGTCGCTAGGCGCCGGCGTGTAGTGCTCGGCCGCCACGACGATTCCGGTGGAGCCGGTATCCATGCCGAAGCGGCGGGGCGGCGCGCCGTGCAGCTTCATCCACACATGCGGGACCGCCGCCATGTGGATCGGCCCGTTGGCGAACGGCACCTCGATCGCACTCAGGCCCTGGTACTGCTGCCACGGCGCATCCTGCGCACGCGCCGGCACGACGCCGGCCGCGATGCTCAGACCCCGGCAAAATGACAGGCATCGACGCATGACGGTCCCTGTTTGCGATTATGGCCTCTTCTGGACCGCGGGCGTCCCGCCCGAACATGAATCGTGCGCGGGCGGGACGCCCGCGGTCCAGAAGAAGACCCTTGAAGCCCACAACCCCACCGGAGTCTGGAGTGGAGATGCCGGCAATGCAATGAGCGGGAGGGAACGCATCTTTCACGTTCCTCCCCGTAGTCGGGAGAGGGAATCTCAATTCACGATCGCATACGCCGGTTGCCTGAAGTCCGCGCCGGCGCGCAGGAACCCCGTGCGGCTGTCGAGCAGGATCGCCTCGACCGAGCAGGCGCGGCGCGTGTAGGCGGGCCACATCTCGACGTCGTGGCCGCGCCGGCGCAAATCGTCGAGCGTGGCGGCGGGCAGGCGATCCTCGATGTTCAGGCGGCCCGGCAGGTGCGTGTAAGGCGCGAACGAGTTGGGGAAGCTGAAAGTGGCGAAGCGCGGCTGCTCGATCGCCTCCTGGATGTCCATGCCGAAATGGAAGGTGTTGAGGAACACCTGCAGCATGGCCTGCACCTGCACGTCGCCGCCTGGCGCGCCGAACGGGATCACGCTGCCGTCGTCGCGCACGGCGATGGCCGGGTTGGGTGTCAGCCGCGGCCGCTTGCCCGGCGCCACGCCCGAGGGATGATTGGGATCGGGCCGCGACTGCGTGCCGCGCGCCGACGGCACGATGCCGAGGCCGGGGATCACCGGCGAGCGCCACGAGCCGTCCGACGGCGTGGCCGACATCGCGTTGCCCCAGCGATCGACGGCGCAGCAGTAGGACGTGTCCGGCTCGACGACGGCATCGCTCCTCAGCGACGAGGCGGTTGTCGCCGGCGGCCGGTTGCTGGGATAGGCGCCGAGCGGCGGCGGCATGTCGGGCATGGCGCGCTCGCGATCGATGGCGCTGACCCGCGCCGCCACATGACCATCGGACAGCAGCTGGTCGAGGCCGACATCGACGAACCGCGGATCGCCGTAGCGATGCTCGCGATCCGAGCACGCCGCCTTCATGATCTCCGTGATCAGGTGGATGTAGTCGGCGCTGTTGTGCGCGAGGCCGGCCAGCCCGCCCGCCGCCTCGATCATGCGCAGGGCCTGGGCCAGCATCGGGCCCTGGCACCATGGCCCGCAGGTGTAGACCTCGAAGTCGCGCCAGCGCACGCGCACCGGCGGCTCGTAGCGGCAATGGAAGCTGGCGAGATCGTCGCGCGCGAGATAGCCGCCTTCCTGCTCGTGGTAGCGCACGATCGTGTCGGCGATGTCGCCGCAGTAAAACGCGGCACGGGCAGCCTGCAGGCCGGTGAGCCGGCCACCCTTCGCCGCGGCGCGCTCCTGGTCGACCATGTACTGCAGGGTGCTGGCGAGGTCGGTCTGCAGGAAGCGGTCGCCGACATCGGGCGGCTTGCCGCCGGGCAGGAAGATCGCGGCGTTGGAGGGCCACGAACGGTAGCCGTCCTCGTACTGGCGGATCATGGTCGCCATGTACTCGAACACGGCGAAGCCTTCGCGGGCGTAGCGGATCGCCGCACCGGCGACGTCGCCGAACGACATCGTGCCGTAGTCGGAGAGTGCGGTGATCCAGGCGTCGGGCGCCGCCGGCACGACGGTGCGCAGCAGGCCCAATGGCATCTTGCCGCCATGCTCGCGCATGAACAGGTCGGCCGGGAAGCGCGACGGCCAGTGCCCGAGGCCGGCGATCGTGACGACCTTGCCCTGGCCCGTGCGGATCATGATCGGCGCCACGCCCGCCACGTTCACCTCGTCGGGATGCAGGACGGCGAGCGCGATGCCCGCGGCGCATCCGGCATCGATCGCATTGCCGCCCGCCTCCAGGATGGAGAATCCCGCCGCTGCGGCCAGGTGATGGCCGGCCGAGATGGCATGGCGGCTTCCGTAGAGAGTCGGGCGCATGGATTTCATGGAAAGGGTCATCCTGTGATGGAGCAGGGCATCATCGCCTCCACTACGCCAGCCAGTTGTTGGTTCCAGTCAGGCTCGTGAAGTCGATGCCGACGACGAGATCGTTGAAGTCGCCGTCGCCGCCGCCCGCAGTGTCTTCCCATCCCCAGGTGTTCAGGCCATAGCTGTAGATGTGCGTGATGTCGTCCTGGTTGGCCTGCGAGAAGGCCCAGTAGACGCTGTTCGTTGTGAGGTCGGTCAGCTTCATTGCCAGGATGTCGCCCTGCTTCACGCCCTGGATCGTCACGTCGGTCCACTGGCCGTACCCTGGTCCCTGGATCAGGGTCGTGCCGGACGTCGTCTGGTAGTCGCGTCCGGCGGCGAGCGTGGCATAGTTCCCCTGTCCGGGCGCCACGCCCGCCACGGTTCCGTTGAGATCGTCGACACGGTAGATCTCGAGCTGCAGCGAGTCCGTTCCGTTCTGCCGCAGGCGGACGACGGCGTCCCAGCCGACGTCCTGGCCGTCGACGATGTTGGTCGCGGTCTGGGCGATCGCGACCGGCCGCGCAAGCACGATGCTGCCGGTGCTGTCGCCATATTGCACGAAGCCGTAGTCGGCGGTGAGCTGCGCCTGGTAGAGCGGGAGCGTGGCGCCGCCCGCCTCGACGGAGAGCGAAGCGCCTTGAGCGACGGTGATCTGGAACGGAACGGCCGAAGCCTCCTGATCGAAGAGCATCACGAGGTCTGGATCGAAATCTTCGTGATGCACGGCCTGCTCGGCGAGCCTGCTGGTCCAGGCGAGGGTCTCGTTGGCGAGCATCGTTTGAGTCGTGCCGGCGACCGTCACGCTGAGCGGCCCCGACGTCGCGAAGTTGTTCTGGACGAGGAGAGTCTGGCTGGCGCCGCTCGTGCCGCTGTACGGCCCCGGGTTGTCGATTACCGGCGTTCCCTCGTAGTAAGTCTGCGCCTGTGCAATCGCCGTCAGGGTCCGCGCCAGGACCATCCCGTTCGGGGTGCCGAGGCCGCTCGCGAGATCGTACCCGGGCGCGGCCTCGTAACCGAGGCCGGTCGGTACCATCGGCGTGTAGATGGCTTGGCCTTGAGAGTCCTGCGAGATCTGGAAATAGCCGGTGTCGTCCGTCGTCAGGTAGAAGCTGTTGATGTTGTTGCCGAGCGTGATGTCGTTGAACGAAGCCGGGGCGATTGCCGCGGCCATGTAGAGCAGGTCGTTGTAGTAGCCCAGCGGCCCGAGAGTCTGGTCGGCGAACACGGCATCGAGCTGGGCGGTGAGGCTCGCCCACAGGGGCGACGCTGCGCTCGTGCCGCCATTGCCGTGAATCAGGTTCGTTGCCTGGCCGCTGATGTAGTTCTGGTTGAGGACGCCATAGGCCGTGTTGCCGAAGGCCAGGAGCGCGACATCGGGCGCGCCGCGCCCTGTGCCGCTGGTGCTGGTCGGCAAGAGGCCGAAAGCACTTTGGTAGTCGGGCACGGGCAAGGCGGTATTGACGCCGCCGACACCCGTCGTGTTCTCGCCGAACTTCGCGGCCACGCCACTGTCGTAGCCTTCCAGGTCGAGGGTTTGCCAGATGCTCTCGAACAGGGAAACCAGGGTCGGCGACGGATCGGAAGGCACGGTGTCGACCAGATTGGTGGGCAGCGTCTGCAGACCCGCCGCCACGAGGTCGAACACTGTGGCCGGATCGTTCTGCTGCGCCCGCGCCAGCAGGGAGCTCAGCGTCGGATCGGTCTCGGCGCTGTACAGCGACGACAGCGAGGTGCCGCCAACCGCCAGGGCATAGGTCGGCGACTGGCTGGCGCGGTAGTTGGCGAGGCCGTTGGCCAGGTCGGCGCTGGAACCCTGGTCGCCGGCGGAAAGATGGACCGAGACGTTGCTCAGCACGCCGTCGACGAAGAGCTGCTCGTAGGCCTGCTGGAACGGGGAGCTGGCGCTCGGCTGGATGAAGAACGCATAGGACGAGCTCAACACGTCGGCCCTGTTCGTCGTCGCGAAGAAAGCCTGCTGGAACGCAGTGAAAGGCGTTCCTCTCATGTAGGAATACAGATACTGCGTGCTGTTGGGCGCCGCGTCGGCGATCACCGAAATGTCGAGCGTCAGCTCGCCCGGGCTGCCTGCCGAGCCGTCCTGCGAGATGACCTGGAACTCGGATGCGGTATAGGGCTGCAGGCCGAGCTGTGTGCGATACTGATTGATGTATCCGAACAGCGCTGCCTGGGTATAGGGGACATTGTCCTCGATCAGGGCAATGGCCGGTGTAGCGGCGGCCTGCCCCGCCGTCGATGACAGCGGAAAGTCGTAGTTGGCCGCGATTGCGGCCGGCGTGGCGATCACCTGGGTGGAGGTGCCCGCGGCGTTGCCTATCCCCAGCGGGCCGGGCGGCAGGGCGGCGCCCTGCGAGGCGAGCACGGCCGGGCTGGGCACGTAGACCGCCTGCTCGAACCACACGCCGTCGATGTTCGGTATGGTATCGTCCAGCGTCAGGTTGCCTGCCCACGCGAGGATGTCGGCAGTGCCGGTCGATATCGTCAGCAGGTCGGTGCCGAACAGCTGCTCGAACTCGGCCGCATCGAGCGACAGCCAGATCGTGCGATTTTCGGGTGAGGACAGATAACCGTCGAGCGTGGGAAGGCTCGACAGGCCGAGCAGAGATTCCAGCGCCTGCTGGGTCGCCGCGAACGACGCGGACGAGGCGCCGTATTGCGCCCACACGGCCGCCGGATCGGCAAGGGCGGCTTGCCGGGTCGCCCAATCGCTGGCGAGAAGCGGTGTCGGGTCCTGCATGCGCTCGAGGGTCAATCCGACGACGAGCGTCGCATCGGTGGCTGCCGGGGCGATCGTCGCACCTGCAAAGAGCGGGGCCAGGACCTGCTGGGCGACGGAGAGGCTCGTCGATGAGGCGAGCGTGGCGAAATCCTGCGCTGTCGCGAGCTGGTTGCCGTAAGCGTCGAGAAACGTCGAATTGAGCAGTGTACTCATGCCTTCCCCAGTACCCCTGGGGCGGCATCCTAAGGTGTCGACCCTGTGTCAGGAAGCGTCATCGGCGTGCACGCGAAATGATTGAGCGACGTTCTGAGGAACGATGTGCTCGTCAGCGCCGGACGAACGGACCGAACAGGTGGCGTCGCCAGACCTGGTCGTTGAACACCACCAGGAAGAGCTGGGCGATCAGGGGGCCGAGGCGCGGATCGTCGGGGCCGGTGGCGTCGCTCCACGCCGTGGTCTGCGACAGCGCGAGATCGTTGCGGCAGTAGACGGCGAAGACGTTGAACGGCCGGCTGGGGATCGGCGGCTTGTGCCAGTACTGGCCGCTGCACACGCGGGCAGCCGTCAGATCGTTGGCGGCGTCGAACACCAGGACGAGCCGGTAGTACGGCCGCGGCATCTCGACCGGGGCCTGATAGGTGAAGGTGAGGTTGGGCCTGGGCTTGTTCGCCTGCATGACCGGCAACAGGTGGCGGTTGACCTCGGCAGCCGGCAGGGCGGGGAAGGGGCTGCCGGCCATGACCACCTGGAAGGTTCTGCCGTCGGTCACGGCGAAGAATTCGCTGTAGTCGTATTGCGGTGCGTAGTAGGCGCCGCCGATCCCGCTCGCCGTGAAGTCGCAGGCCGCCAGCACCGCGGCGGCGAGCAGGCTGAGCGGCGCTTTCGAGGATCGACGGCGGGAATTTCCGGGCGATTGTTTCATCGTGCCGCTGCCGTGGTCTATTCAGGGAACGATCTTGGCCAGCCAGGAGCGCGTTCCCCTCCCCTCCATATTCTGCAGCGTGATCGGCCCCACGGCGACGTGTACACGAACTTGGCGGCATGATCGATTTCCCAGCGCATTGGCATCGACGACTCCTTTGGCGACGCGCCGGCTCAGATCGGCTTGCCGGCGCTCTCCGGCCAGCGCCGCATCAGGGTGTTGGACGGCAGGCTGTTGTCGACGACCTTGCGCGCCGTCTCGACGCCGGCGACCGGCAGGCCTTCCGGGTCGAGCAGGCCGACCTGGACCAGCACCGAGGCCTGGTCCCAGTAGATGTGCTCGTGCGCGACCTTGTCGCCCTCGAAGCGCACGATGGCGACCAGCGGGATCTCGACCCGCTTGCCGGTCGGCGCGATTCCCGGCAACAGCCAATCGATCTCGCTCGTATGGGTGAAGCAGAACACCAGCTCGTCGACGATCTGGTCGGTCCCGATGGTGCGGCTGACTGCCCGCAGCTCGGTGTCCGGCGGATTGCCGCCGATGAAGTGATACTTGTAGAACCGCTTCAGCTGGTCATGACCGACGCCGCCGGTCATGGTCGGGATGTGGTTGACGTAGGGCCTCGCCACCATGGTTGCCATCGTGGCGTCGGCATCGCGGGTCTCGAACTCGTACCGGCAATGGGCTTCCCAGAGTGCGGCGAGATCGGGTGCGGGCATGGTTGTTCCTCCTAATTCTACTCCTCCTATGAAAAACGGGGCGGGTACCGCCCGATTTTCCCACCATCGCGGTGCGCGCCGGGCGTGCTGGGTGTCTCCCTCGATTACGCATGGCATTCGCAAGTGGCAAAAGAATCCGTCATCCTGAGCGAAGCAGCCTGAAGGGCGGCGCAGTCGAGGGACCTATCTTGCTGGTGCTGCAACATGAAAGGTCCCTCCACTACGCCTCGCTGCGCTCGACTCCGATCGGGATGACGGACTTTCCTCGCCATATGCGAGTGCCCTGCCCGATTACGGGGGAGGCGAACGCTGAATGCTACGCCGCCTTCTTCGCCCGGTTCGCCGCGATCACCGCCCACAGGCTCGCCGCGGTCACCGGCATGTCGACGTGCTTCACCCCGGTATGCGGATGGATCGCGCTCACGATGGCGTTGATCACCGCCGGTGGCGCGCCGATGGCGCCCGCTTCGCCGGCGCCCTTGACGCCGAGCGGGTTGGTCGTGCACGGGCTGTTGTGCATGTCGAAGGCCACCGCCGGCACGATGTCGGCGCGCGGCAGGGCGTAGTCCATGAAGCTGCCGCTCAAGAGCTGGCCGGACTCCTCGTCGTAGATCGTCTTCTCGGTCAGCGCCTGGCCGACGCCCTGGCCGACCCCGCCATGGACCTGGCCCTGCAGGAGCAGCGGATTGAGCGCCATTCCGAAATCGTCCATCACGCTGTAGTTCAGGATCTCGAGCGTGCCGGTGTCGGGATCGACCTCGAGCTCGCAGATGTGGCAGCCGTTAGGGAAGGTGTCGGCGTCGGGCATGCGCGTGAAATCGTCATCGAGACCGGGCTTCTCGCCCGCCGGGACGTGCTTGGAGTTCCTGGCCGCCGCGGCGACGTCGAACAGGCTCATCGAGCGGTCGGTGCCGACGATCTTGAAGCTGCCATCGGTGAAATCGATGTCGGCCGCGCTCGCCTCCAGGACGCTCGCCGCCACCAGCTTGCCCTTGGCGATGATCTTGTCGGCGACGCCCAGCGTCGCGACACCGGCCACCGAGACCATGCGGCTGCCGCCGGTCATGCCCTCGGGCGTGACATCCGAATCGCCCTGCACGATGGTGATGCGCTCGGCATCGATGCCCAGCCGCGCGGAGGCGATCTGCCGGATCGCCGTCTCATGGCCCTGGCCGTTGGTCTGGTTGCCGAGATAGAGCGTGAGCGAGGCATCGTCGTTGAACTTCGCGACTGCCGTCTCGGGCATGCCGCCGCCACCGCATTTCTCGACATAGGTCGCCATTCCGATGCCGCGCCATTTGCCCCTGGCTTCGGAGGCGGCGCGGCGCGACGGGAATCCCTTCCAGTCGGCCTTGTCCATGCCCTTGCGCATGACGGTCTCGAAATCGCCCGAGTCGTAGGTGTCGCCCAGCGCCGTCTTCCAGGGAATCTGGCTGGGCTTGACGAAGTTGCGGGCGCGGATCTCGTCGGGCGCGAGGCCGGTCTCGCGGGCGATATGGTCGACGAAGCGCTCGAGCAGATAGGCCGCCTCGGGCCGCCCGGCGCCACGATAGGCGTCAGTGGGCACGGTGTTGGTCAGCACGCCCTTGACGTTCACATAGGTGGTCGGTGTCTGGTAGAGGCCGACCAGCATCGAGCTGCCGGCGAGGGTGGGGATGAACGGCGCGAAGTGATTCAGGTAGGCGCCCAGGGCGGCATAAGTCGTGATGCGGCAGCCGATGAACTTCGTATCCTTGTCGAGCGCCATCTCGGCGATCGAGACGTGGTCGCGGCCCTGGATGTCGGACTGGAAGGCCTCCTGGCGATCGGGGATCCACTTTACCGTGCGCTTCAGCGCCCGCGATGCCCACACCACCATCGGGTATTCGGGATGAACGAAGATCTTCATTCCGAAGCCGCCGCCGACATCACCGGTGCGCACCCGCAGCTTGGGTGAGCCGATCTTGAGAATGAGGTCGGCGACCACGGGGCGGATCATGCTGACGCCCTGGCAGGAGAGCCACAGGGTCGAGCGGTCGTCCCTGGCATCGTAGGTGCAGATGGCGCCGCGCGGCTCCATCGAGTTCACGACCAGCCGGTTGTTGACCAGCTGCAGCTTGACCACGCGATCGGCCTTGGCGAAGGCCGCCTCGGTCGCGGCGCGATCGCCCATCTCCCAGTCGAACACGATGTTGTTCTTGATGTGGTCGTGGACCAGTGGCGCGCCGGGCTGCGCGGCCTCGAAGGTGCCGACGACATGCGGGCGCGCCTCGTAGTCGACCTCGATCAGCTCGGCGGCGTCCTTGGCCTGCTCGAGCGTCTCGGCAACGACCAGGGCGACCGGATCGCCGACATGCCGCACTCGGCCCTGTGCCAGCATCGGCCGGGGCGTGTCGGCGCGTTGCGTGCCGTCGCGGTTGTCGAGTGGCACCAGGCAGGGTACGTCGCCGAAGCCCGCCTTCTTCACGTCGTCGCCGGTGAAGACCGCCAGCACGCCCGGCGCCTTGGCGGCGGCCGAAGTGTCGATCCTCTTGATGTCGGCGTGAGCGTGCGGCGAGCGCAGCACGTAGGCGCGCGCCGCCGCAGCGTCGAGTCTGGTGTCGTCGGTGTAGCGCCCGCCGCCGGTGAGCAGGCGGGGATCCTCGACCCTGCGGATCGACTGGCCGATGCCGAACTTTGCCATGAATGCCTCCGTGTTGGCCGGAGGTTAGCAAGCCGCGATGAAAGAAGTCACCCGGCTCATATCCGGACCGCGAGCATCTTCGTGCGGACCGCGGGCGTCCCGCCCGCTCATGCTCATGCCGGACCGCGGGCGTCCCGCCCGCTCATCAGCATCATGAGCGAGCGGGACGCCCGCGGTCCGGAAGAACATGAGCGCTACGGACATTGGCGCGCTCACAGCCATGAATCCGGCCTCAGGATCTCGGCGTGATCGACACGACGAGCACCTGACTGTCGATCGCCGTCAGGTAGTCGCCGGTCTTGACGCGCGGCAGCTGATCGCGTCCGGCCTGGGTGGTGACGCTGTAGGTGCGCACCTCGCCGCCGGCCGGATTGATCACCGAGATCGTGCCGGCGGCCACATTGACGCCGGTGACCCACCAGTTCACGACCAGCTGGTCGGCTGACACGCTGGCGCCGCTCTTGCCCATCGACGCGGTGGCGCTGACGCTGAGGTCGCGATCGCGCGGCGTCCTGGCGTTGGGACCGGACAGGACGAAGGTCAGCTTGTCCTCGAAACCGACCGAAACGTTTTGCCCGATCCGGGCTGCGTTGAAGTTGGTGAGCGTCGGACTCACCTTGCGCGTGGACGTGGCGCCGTTGGCGAAGGTGAAGGTGACGGTGCGTGCGTTGCTGTCGACGGCGGTGATGCGCGCATCGGCGGAGTAGGTCGTCACAGTCGAGATGCCGACGATCGGCTGGCTCTGGGCCAGGGCGCCGCTCGCGCCCGGGAGCGCGCCGGCCGCGATCGTCGTCATCATCTGCCTTCTGCTGATCACGATGTCCCCCTTCTGTGATTCGATCCTCCGACCGGCTACTAGCATGCGGTCGGGCCGGCGGGCTATGCCCTGACTGTTACAGGGGAACGGACGGCGACATGATAACGGCCTACCTTGCGGCCGACGGATTCACCGAGCAGCTGGCCGAGGAGCTGGGGCACGGCGGCGCGGCGGAGACGCTGCGCCATGGCCGGCTGATCCTGTGCGAAGGTCCGCCGGTCGCGGCAGCCTGGGCGGCCAACACCTGGCTCGACTGCGTCGAGCTGCCGGTGCCCTCGATCGGCAGTGCGGCGCAGGCGCTGCGCGCCATCCAGCGCAACTGGGAGATGTACGCGCCCGTGCACCATCGGCGCGCGGCGCTGATCCAGGAGCGCCTGCCGCATGTCTCGGCCAAGCCCATCGTCTTTCCGACCGCTGCTCCCGCCGCGCCGCTCGGCTCGTGGACGCTGCTGGCGCCCGACCGGATGCTGGCGGCGGCGCGCTGCACCTCGCCCTTCGCCAACGGCGAGGTCGCCTTCGTCGAGGACCGGACCGGGCCGCCCAACCGCGCCTACCTGAAGCTGTGGGAAGCCCTCGTGCGGCTGGGTCGCTGGCCCCGGCCGGGCGAGCGCTGTCTCGATCTCGGCGCCTCGCCCGGCGGCTGGACGTGGGTGCTGGCCCGGCTCGGCGCCGAGGTGCTGGCGGTCGACAAGGCGCCGCTCGCGCCAGGCGTCGCCGCGATGCCGGGCGTGACATGGCGAGGCGAGAGCGCCTTTGCGCTTGCACCCGAGAGCGTCGGTCCGATCGACTGGCTGTTCTCCGACATCGTCTGCTATCCGGCCCGCCTGCTGCGGCTGGTCGAGCGCTGGCGTGCGTCGGGCCTGGTGCGGACCTTCGTCTGCACCATCAAGTTCCAGGGCGCGACGGATCACGAGACCGCAGCCGCCTTCGCCGCCATTCCGGGCGCTCGGGTGCTGCACCTGCACCACAACAAGCACGAGCTCACGTTCATTCTCGAACGCCCCTTTCATGCGGACCGCGGGCGTCTCGCCCGCTCATGATTTCTGAGCGGGCGAGACGCCCGCGGTCCGGAAGAGCATGAGCGCCACGGGAGTGGCGCGCTCATGGGCGCTAACCTGACTTTGCCCATCGACGTCGTCTCTTTGCTGGAAGCGCACCACTCCGATGGCGCTCATGGGATGTCCAATCACCAGGAAGAGCGCCATCGGAGTGGCGCGCTCCCAGCCCATGATCGGCAAGGTTGGCGCCTGTCAGCGCGACGCCCGCCCGTCTCTATAGCGCAATGCGTCGACCAGGAGCGTCAAGGCTGCGCCACGATGTCGGTCAGGCCGTAGTCGACGACAAGCTCGACCTTGATGTCCGGATATTTCGGCAGGAACCGGGCGAGCCTGGTCACAGGATCGAGTTGATCGCTTGATCGCCGGCGGTGATGCGGATGGTGCCGGCAGGCTTCTCGCGAAATTCGGCGAGCGCGTCGAGTTCGGCGTCGATCTCCTCCAGGCGTGGACCGAGGCCAACGATCTGTTCCTTCTGTGCTTCCGATGGGAAGATGGCCCGCGGTGTTCAGCAAACCGTCGGAGAATGCAATGATTGCCAACGAACAGCCCGCGCTCGTCGTCACATGCAAGCTGAGCCCCTTGTACAGGCGGACACTCGCCGAGACGGTCTCCGACCGGGCCCGGATCATCTTTCTCGACGAGCTGGAGCAGCCGGAGGCGCGGCGTGCGGCCTTGTCGTCGGCTACGGTGCTGCTGGCCCATAACCCCGTGAAGGAACTCTCCGCCGACGAGATCGGCCTGATCGGAGAGGTGCGTCTTGTTCAGTTCCTTGCAGCTGGCGTCGACTTCATTCCGCTCGATCGGCTGCCGCTGCAGGTGCCGCTGGCAAGCAATGCGGGTGCGCAGGCGGAATCGATGGCTGAGCACGGCTTGGCCATGGCACTGGCGGCCGCCAAGCATCTTCCAATGGAACAGGCCAGGATGGCGCGCGGCGAGTTCAATCAGGCAGGTTCGACGCGCATGATGGCCGAGAGCACGTGCGGCGTCCTTGGACTGGGCGGAACCGGTCTTGCGCTTGCCCGACTTCTGAAAGGCATGGGGGCGCGCGTCCACGGGATCAACCGGCGAGGGGAGTCGTCGGTTCCGATCGACTGGGTCGGCAAGCCGGACGCCCTGGAGACGATGCTGGCCGTTTCCGACATTCTGTTCGTGACGCTGCCCCTTACTCGCGAAACGGTCGGCTTGATCGGGGCGCGGGAACTCGGGCTCATGAGGGAGGACGCCATTCTCGTCAACCTGGCACGCGGCGAACTGCTCGACGAAGAGGCGTTGTACCGTCATCTGCGCGACCATGCGGGGTTCGTTGCGTGCATCGACGCGTGGTGGATCGAGCCGGTGCGCCACGGACGGTTCGAAATGAAGTTCCCCTTCCTCGATCTTCCGAACGTCATTGCGTCGCCCCACAATTCCGCTGCGGGCGGCACCGGGCGTGTGACCGGCGTCAGGCGGGCAGCGCTCAATTGCGTGCGTGCCCTGGCGGGGGAAACACCAATGCATTTGATCTCGCCGGACGAGCGAGCGTGGCACATTGGCAAGCTCGCACCGCTGACGACCTGAGCTTCACTTGCGCTCTTGTGCTTGAGAAAGGGACTGCCCATATGTTATCTAGATGACTGATCTAGAAATGGAATCCTCATGGCGTTGAGCATCAAGACCGAGGAAGCCGACAGACTGGCGCGGGAGTTGTCCCGGCTCACCGGCGAGACCATGACCGACGCTATCACCAAGGCCATGCGCGAGCGGTTGGAGCGGGTGCGCGCCGAGCGCGCGGCCCAGGGCGACTATTTCGCTCGCGTTCAGGATTTCGTGCGCAGGCAGGCGCCTCTGTTCGACCGCCGCCCGGTCACCAAGGAGGAATGGGACGAAGCCTCCGGCGACACGCCCGAACAGCGGGGCTTGCCGAAATGATGGTGGTCGACAGTTCTGCCATCATCGCCATTCTCTTCGAGGAGCCGGAAGGGCCGGACTGCACCAGAGCACTGGAGGGAGCTTCATCCCGATTGATTTCCGCGGTCAACTACGTCGAAACGGGAACGGTTCTTGCCGGCCGTCTCAATGATCATCGACGGGCGAAGGCCATCGGCGTTCTCGACGACTTTCTTGCTACGCTCGGCATCGACATTGCGCCGCTTGACGCGATGGTCGCCCGCAATGCGTTGAAGGCGCGAGTGGATTACGGCAAGGGTTTTGGTGTGCGCGGTGGGCTCAACTTTGGCGATTGCTTCGCCTACGCCCTTGCCAAGCAGCATTCCGTCCCATTGCTCTATGTCGGCAACGACTTCGCACTGACCGACGTTCAACCGGCCCTGGCGAAATGATCCGGCCGATGGAAATCGTCCTACGGCACTGCTCGGTGCTCTTGCCGGGCCGCCGACCATACTTCACGGGCGGCATCGGCGTTCATTGCCGCGATGCCGACGCCGACGACGAGGTCTGGCCATGCCGCTTTCCAGAGCGAGGTCGTCACCACGCCGGCGGCAATGATCGCCACGTTGGCGATCGCATCGTTGTGCGCGGAAAGGAAAGCTGCCTTTGTCAGGCTGCCCGCATGGTGGCGATAGCGCGCGAGCGCGAAGGCACACGATAGGTTGACTGCGAGGGCGCCAAGTCCCGTGAGGGACAGGGGCAGGCCTCTTCCTCGACCGTGACCTCGAGGGTCTCGCAGCCTGAGCGCTCCTTGTCCACGAGCGCGTCGAGCGCGGCACCCAAACCGTCTCCCATGTTGAAGCGCGATTAGACGCCGCCCGGTATGCGCTCCACGACACCACTGAAGGCCTGCACGAGCGCGCTCATGGAACGCGGCCGGTCGCAGCGAGCAGGCCTCCGGCACCACGCCTGTCGGTCCAGCGTCACGACAACCGTTGCCGTCGCCCATCTGGATCAGCGGGCAGGGAACCGATCCATAGGAACAAAAGACGCACCACGAGACGGAAGGGCTCCTGCGAAAGCCGGATCGCTCCACGGGCGGCTATCGGCTGTACGACCTTCCGACGTCGAGCGGCTGTCGTTCATCCGCCAGGCGCGGGACCTCGGCTTCAGGCTCGATGCCGTGCGACGCCTTCTCGGTCCCGCCGATCGCAAGGTGAATACCTGCGGCGCGGTTCGAGAGGTCGAAGTCGCGCATCTGGCGGAGGTGCGCGCAAAGATCGCCGTTCTGAGTCGGATGGAACGGGTCTTGTCGGACCTCGTCCGTTCCTGCAGGGGCAGCACGGTGCCCCAATGCCTGTTGCTGGAAGCCCTGGCGGTACCAAAGTGGCCACAGACTGACGGCGCGGCCGTCAGTCTGTCATTGGGCGGTGACGGCCACGTCATGCTCGACGGCGATCGCTGAGGTCGAACATCCGCGGAAGGCTGCGCGCGGCCACGGCCGATCCCTCGACATTCACCAGCTTTTCCGACACCGCCTGATCGAGCGGCAGCTGGGTCGAGAGAATGCGCAACAGCGTGTCGAAGCGGGTCTCGATCGTCGCGCTGGCCGGGCCATCGCCGCGGCTGAGGGTCGTACCCTGCGGGCCACCTTGCACGAGGAAGCTGGCGGACTTGCCGCCCTGCGTCACGCGCAGCGCGATCGTGCGCGCCGGCGTCGGCGTCTGGCGGCTGATCGCGTCGAGCCCGAGCAGCACCCAGTCGGGCTCGAAGGTGTCGTCGGGGCGCGGCGGGAAGAGGAAGTGACCGCCCCAGCGGATCAGCTCGCGGATCGCAGGCTTCAGCGCCAGCCCGACCGGGGTCAGCTCGTAGGTCTGGGCGTTGAAGGGTGGGGGCAGGATCGCACGCCGCACGACGCCGCTCTCGATCAGGGCATTGAGGCGACCGGTCAGCACCGTCGGGCTGACGCCGCTCAGCCGCCCGACCAGGTCGCCGAAACGCTTGGGTCCGAGCAGCAGCTCGCGCACGATGAGCAGTGTCCAGCGCTCGCCGACAATCTCGGCGGCGCGGGCGAGGGCACAGAACTGCGGATAGTGGGTTTGCGTCACCTGCGGTGGGCCAGGGCGATCAACGGCCCGACGACGGCGAACTGGAGGAGCGTGAAGCCGGTCTCCAGCGCGAGGTAGGCCGGCACCGATGTCATCACGTTCTTGGCCGCGACTGCAAGCGTCGTGAACGACCATGAAAGCAGGCCGATCATGAGACCATAGGCGAGGCCGTGCCGCAGGACCGACCGACGCTCGGGGAAAAGGCGAGGATAGGCCCAGGAGAATGCTGCGCCCTGGATCAGCATCGAGAGCAGGCCGAAGGGCACGATGACGTCGTCGCGATACATCGCGAGCTCGCGGTAAGCCGGCGCAAAGACCGTCAGGTGCCAGGGATAGGCGATGACGAAGCTCGGCACGACATAGGCGACGATGCCAAGCCAGAAGGCGCGCGACAGGGCGGACTTCTCAGAGCGCAACATTGCGCTTGCCGTAGTAGGCCCTAATGGCGGGATGTTCCTTCACGCGCTCATGGTGCTCCACGAGTCGCGGGGCGATGCGGTCGGGCAGGTCGACCGGGATGTGATCGAGCTGCCCGGATCGGAGATGCCGGGTCCAGACGAAAACCTTGAGGTCCGCGACGGTGAGCCGGCCGTCCGCGAAGTAGTGGCCGCCATGCGCGACGAGGCGGCGCTGCAGACGGTCGAGGGAGTCGGAAAGCGGTCCTGCGGCCAGGCCCTCCCGCTGCGCCTTCTTTTCCGCCGCCGGCAGGAACATGGTGCTCCACACCGTGGTGGCGATCTCCTCGATGGCGTCCATTGCCTCGTCGCAGAGCGCGGCCTGCCAGGCATCGTCCGGATAGAGACCGGAGAGCTTGCCGACGTAGCGGTTGATGCCATTGGATTGCGCCACCGTTTGCCCATCCACCTCGAGCACCGGCAGGGCGCCGAAGGGCGTCCCGGGCTTGCGGGCCTCCCAGTCGGCGAACTTCACCCGGTCGTCCTCGAACGGCACCCCGCCGATGACCATGGCCAGGCGCGCCGCCTCGCCGCGTGCGCCGTCGATGTCGAAATAGACGAGCCTCAGCTTGCTCATGTGGCCGACCTCCGGAAAAAGGATTATATACTCCGGAAAACGTAGTCAAGCGACCCAACCGATCCATGGGACCCCATCCATGCCGTACGATCCGCACCTCGCCGACCGCATGCGCGCTGCTCTCGCGCGCCGGCAGGGCATCAGCGAGCGGGCGATGTTCGGCGGCTTCTGCTGGATGCTGAACGGCAACATGCTGTGTGGCGTCGAGGTCGGCCGCTTCATGTTCCGGATCGGCAAGGAGCTGGAGGCTGAGGCGCTGGCAAGGCCCGGCGCCGAGCCCATTGTCTTCAGCGGGCGGCGGATGGGCGGTCTGATCTGGGTCGCCGAGGAGGCCTGCCGAGGCCGCGCTCTCGCGAGCTGGATCGGGCTCGCCTCGCGTTTCGTCGGCACGCTGCCGCCGAAGTAGCGGCTGCTTCCGACGAAACCAGTCTTGGGAGAATCGATTTGGCCGTGTGCCTCAATGGTCTGCGTTCTCGAGGACGAATGCGACCAACGCCTGGCACGCGGCTAGAGCATGGTCGAATTCGATCCGTTCGTCGGATCGTTGCTGCAACGGTTCGGGACCTCTTCTTACGACTATCCTCAGCGGGGCAGTCCGCGGGCGCGCAGGTCGCGGGCGATGTGGTCGACGAAGACGCGAACGCGCGGCGCCAACAGGCGGTTGGTCGGATAGACGGCATAGATGCCGCCCGACGGCGGCTCGTAGTCGACCAGTACTCGAGTCAGCAGGCCGGCGACCAGGGCATCGGCGACGAGCCACTCCGGTACTGGCGCGAGGCCGAGTCCGGCCAGCGCGGCGGCGCGCAGGGATTCGCCGCTGCTGGTGAGCAGCCGCGGCTGCACGGCAATCGTTTCCGATCCCAGGCGCCAGGTGTCACGCCAGGCGAGCGGCGCAAAGGCGAGCAGGCGATGGGCCAGGATGTCGCGAGGCTCCCGGGGCATGCCGGCGCTGGCGAGATAGCTCGGCGCAGCGACGATGACGATTCGCGAGGTGGCGATGCGGCGCACCACCAGGCGCGGCTCGGGCTTCTCGACGATGCGGATGGCGAGGTCGAGCTGCTGGTCGACCAGGTCGGCGGCGCCGGCGGCCTCGACCAACTCGATCGAGATCGTCGGCCAGGCGGCCAGGAACGCCCCCAGGCCCGGCACGATGTAGCGCTCGGCAAAGGCGTCGGGCGCGCCGACGCGCAGCTTGCCCACCGGGTGCCTGTGCGCCGCCTGGGCCTCGCTGCGCGCCGCCGCCGCGGCGTCCAGCAGACGGCGGCACTGCGCATAGTAGGCGGCGCCGGCCTCGGTCGGCCGCACGCGGCGCGTCGTGCGTTCGAGCAGACGCACGCCGAGCCGCTCCTCGAGCGCGCGCACCGTCTCGCTGACCGATGACTTCGCCGTCTGCAGCTTTTCGGCCGCGGCGGTGAAGCTGCCGCGCTCGACGACGGCGGCGAAGGCTTCGATGCCGGCAAACGCGTCCATGAGTAATTGTTCGCCGGGGCGAACGATCTGTCCAGAACCACGGCCTGCCCGCGAGCCGGGGAGCGGCGTACCTGTCGACCCGTCACAAGATGGAGGACAGACACCATGACCGAGACTTTGGACGTGATGGGTGCCGAGATGATCGTGCGACGCGACGATGGGATGTTCATTGCCAAGAACCCCATCCCGCCGGGCTACTTCGTGCCGCCGCACCGGCACGAGCACGACGAGGAGACCTTCCTGGTCATGGAGGGCGAGCTCACGCTGATCAGCGAAGCCGGCGAGACGAAGGTCGGGCCGGGAACCTGCCGCGCCTTCAAGCCCGGCGAGCTGCACGGTCTTCGCAACGACACCGACGGCCCGGTTAGGATGCTGGTGATCGCCAGCCCTGGCGTGCAGCTCGCCGAGATGTTCCGCCACTTCGACCGGGCCGCCAGGAAGGCACCCCTGACGCCGCCCGACATCATGGCGATTGCCGCCGAGTACGGCGTGCATTTCGGCTAGCGCCTCATGGCCCGTACGACCGCGTCACGAGCTTGTGCAATCAATTGCACAGGCTCGTGGCTGCAGACTGCAGCCAGTCCCGCCCGCGCCAGGCGACTTCCAGCAAGATCACGCTAACGTGCAATCCATGAGTGTCAACCCGTCTCAGCTGCCCTCATCGCGTGTTCCGCGAACGCAAAACGCGAGGCGCGAACGCAAGCCGACCGCAAAGAGCGATTCCACCAACCCATTGTTTTCAAACAGTTTCGAACGCACCGAACGCACCGAACGCAAGATTTCACCCCCGTTCCATTTTCGACCGCTCAGCCGATGCGTCCGCAGCACGACCATGCCCAATGAAAGATGTGCCGGGAGCGCGCCACCCTGTGGCGCTCACGCGGACCGCGGGCGTCCCGCCCGCATCATGTCTCATGAGCGGGCGAGACGCCCGCGGTCCAGAAGAGGATGAGCGCCACGGATCTGCCTGCGCGAAGCCGAAGCGGCTTCGCTTCGGCAAAAGCAGGATGGCGTGCTCCTGGCCATGAGCTTCCTCCGCGCACTTCCGCCATCCTCGGTATCGTGGTGCGTGCCGGGTGTCGCTACTCGCGCGCGGCGTTGCGGAACGAACCGGTGACGCAAAAGCGTCAGCGTCCGCTGTTTGCGTCACGCGCAAGTCGTTGGCATCGCTCGCAAATGACACTGTGACGCAAATGACGCAAAATTTCGTCGCGATTATCTCGAACGAAGCTCTCTCTTCCCTTCGTTCTTTCTCAGCCTTGCAGTCGATCACTTCATGCTGCGCTGCCCGCCGCTCTCCCGGATCTCGAGCCTGCCCGACCTGCGCGATCCGCCGGAGCCCGTTTCCAGCCTTCGCGGCGCACGAACTCGGCGACGTGTTGCCTGAAGGCGTCGATGAAGTCGCGCGCCACCGGCGGCATGCTGCGTTGCGTGACGGTGAGGGCGGCGAACTCGAAGTCGATGCGCGGCTCGAAAGGGCGAGCCACGATGCCGCGCGTGGCGTACTCTGTGGCCGTGAAGGGCTCGCAGAGAGAGACCCCGGCGCCGGCACCGGCGAGCGAGCAGGCGATCTCCGACAGCGGCGTCTCGATGCGCATGATGCGGGTCACGCCGTGCTCGGCGAACACGCGGTCAATGCGGAAGCGCGAGAGCGTCGAATGGCCGAGCGAGATGAAGCTCTCGCCCTCGAAGTCGGCAGGGCGGAGCGTGGCCTTGCGCGCCAGGCGATGCCCCTGCGGCAGGACGGCGACCATCGGCGCCACCGGCATGTCCTCCTTCTGGACGGCGGCGTGCTCGAGCGAGGCCTCGGCAAATCCCAGGTCGCACTGGCCGTGCGCGACGGCGGTGACGACGGCGTGCGACACCAGGCCCGACAGCACGATGTCGAGCTTGGGGCGGTCGGCGAGGAAGCGGCCGACGAAGCGCGGCAGGAAGCCGTTGGCCAGGGCAGGCAGGGCGGCAATGCGCAGGAACCCGGCGCGGCGCGTGCGCAGCTCGGTCGCCATCTCGGCGATGCGGTCGAGCCCGACGAAGGCGCGCTCGACCTCGCCATAAAGCGACAGCGCCTCGCTGGTCGGCACGAGGCCGGTGCCGCGGCGCTCGAACAGGACCAGCCCGAGATGCTGCTGCAGGTCGCGGATCAGCCGGCTGACCGCGGGCTGTGTGACGCTGATCAGGGAGGCCGCCGCGCCGACGCTGCCGGTCAGCACGACCGCGCGGAACGCCTCGATCTGGCGGGGATTCAGCCGGCGCATGGGCTTCATAATATCTTGTTATGAAGATGGCGGCGAAATCGAATTTGACGTCACCGTGGCTGATCGAAAACATGGGAGCTTGCGGCGACGGGGAGCCGCTAATTGCGGCGATGGGGCGCCGCGGAAGGAGGGGCAATGAGGCGTTCGGGCTATCTGACGGCGGTGGCGGGTCTGGCCGCGCTGCTTGGCGCGGCATCGGCATCCGCGCAGACCAAGTCGCTGGTCGTGGCGGGCTACGGCGGCTCGTGGGAGCAGCAGTTGCGCAAGTCGGTGTTCCCGGCCTTCGAGGCCAAGCACGGCGTCAAGATCGAGTATGTCGCCGGCAACTCGACCGACACACTGGCCAAGCTGCAGGCCCAGAAGGGCAACCAGGTGATCGACGTCGCGATCGTCGATGACGGGCCGATGTACCAGGCGATCCAGCTCGGCTTCTGCGGCAAGCTCGACGGGCTCGACAAGAGCGAGCTCTACCCGGCAGCTCTCTTCAAGGACGACAACGCGGTCGCCGTCGGCCAGACCGGCACCGGCTTCATGATCAACACCAAGACCTTCAAGGACAAGGGCTGGGCGACGCCGACCTCGTGGAACGACCTCAAAGACGCCAGGTTCAAGAAGCTGCTGGTGATCCCGCCGATCAACAACACCTACGGGCTCTACACGCTGATGATGTTCGCGCGCCTGAACGGCGGCGGCGAGAAAAACATCGAGCCCGGCTTCAAGGTGATGAAGGCCGACGTGAATCCCAACGTGCTGGTCTACGAGCCGTCGCCCGGCAAGATGACCGAGCTGTTCCAGTCCAACCAGGGCCAGATCGCGGTGTGGGGCACCGGCCGCGTCCAGGCATTTGCCAACACGGGGTTCCCCGTCGACTTCATCTATCCCAAGGAGGGCGCGCCGATCCTGCTCGCCTCGGCCTGCCCGGTCGCCAAGGCCAACGCCAGTCCGCTGGCCCAGGAGTTCATCAAGACGCTGATCTCGGCGCCGGTGCAGACCGTGCTGGCCAAGGAGATGGGCAACGGCCCGGTCAACACCAAGGTCGACGTCAACATGCGCGAGCTGCGCATGGCCCCGGTCGGCGAGCGCGCCAAGCTGGTGATCCAGCCCGACTGGAACGCCATCAACGCCCAGCGCGAGGAGTGGACCAAGCGCTGGAATCGCGAGGTCGAGCGCTAGGCTCGCCGGCAGCGTGCGCCATCCCATCTTTCTCTTCCGCCACGGCGAGACCGTGTGGAACGCCGAGAAGCGCGCCCAGGGCTACCTCGACTCGCCGCTGACTGCGACGGGCCGCGCGCAGGCCCGGGCCATGGGCGAGGCCCTGGCGCGGGAACTGCGGCTCGGCGGCTATCAGCCGTCGAGCGTCATCGTGCGGGCAAGCCCGCTCGGCCGCGTGCGCGAGACCCTGGCCATCGCGGCGACAGCGGCCGGCCTGGCGCACGACGAGCAGGCCTTCGACCACCGGCTGCGCGAGATGAGCTGGGGTGATTGGGACGGCTTGATCCTGCCCGAGATCGAGGCACGCTGGCCGGGCGCCATGGCGGCGCGCCGGCAGGATCACTGGAGCTACCAGCCGCCCGGCGGCGAGAGCTATGCCATGGTGGCCGAGCGCGCCCGGCTGCCGCTCGACGAGATCGTGGCGCTGGCGCACGAGCAGCCGGTCGCGGTGTTCGCCCACGGCGGCATCGGCCGCGTGCTGCGTGGTATGTTCCTCGGCGCACCCCAGGCCGAGATCCTGAAGATGGACCAGCCGCAGAACGCCTTTTACTGCCTGCATCGCGGCGCCGCGGCGCGCGTCGACACCTGACGGCGCGATGGCCTTCCTCATTCTCGATCACCTGACCAAGCGCTTCGGCACGCACGCCGCCGTCGACGGCCTGTCGCTCAGCGTCGAGAAGGGCGAGTTCGTCTCGCTGCTCGGGCCGTCGGGCTGCGGCAAGACGACGACGCTGCAGCTGATCGCCGGGTTCGTGGAGCCGACGTCGGGGGCGATCCACCTCGAAGGTCGCGATCTCCTGGCGGTGAAGCCGGCGCGGCGCGGTCTCGGCATCGTGTTCCAGAGCTACGCCCTGTTCCCGCACATGACCGTCGCCGAGAACGTTGCGTTCGGGCTCGAGATGCAGGGCGTGGCGGCGGCAGAGCGGGTGAGGCGGGTCGGCGAGACGCTGGAGCTGGTCGGGCTCGCCGCCTTCACCGGTCGCTTCCCGCGCCAGATGTCGGGCGGCCAGCAGCAGCGCGTGGCGCTCGCCCGCGCGCTGGTCATCCGGCCGCAGATCCTGCTGCTCGACGAGCCACTCAGCAATCTCGACGCCAAGCTGCGCGAGGAGATGCAGATCGAGCTGCGCCAGATCCAGCGCAGTCTCGGCACCACGACCATCCTGGTGACCCACGACCAGGCCGAGGCGATGGCACTGTCGGACCGGCTGGTGGTGATGAATCACGGCCGTGCCGAGCAGATCGGCGCGCCGCACGAGGCCTACGAGCAGCCCGCGACGCCGTTCGTCGCGAGCTTTCTCGGCAAGACCAACCAGGTGAACGGTGCGACGGTGCGGCCGGAGAAGATCGCCTTCGCCGCCGAAGGCCTCGCCGGTACGGTGCGCACCCGCATCTTCCAGGGCAGCCACTGGCTCTACCAGGTCGACACGGCCGGCGGCCTGGTGACGGTGATCCGCCAGAACACCGGCGAGCCGATGCCGGCCGAGGGCGACGCCGTGCATCTCGCGTGGGCTGCGGCGGCATGAGGGCCGCGCCCTACCTGCTCAGCCTGCCGGCGCTGCTGCTGTTCGGCGCCATCGTGATCGTGCCGCTGGTCATGACGGTGCTGCTGTCGTTCCACGACTGGGGCCAGTACAAGGGCATCGAGCCGGTGTACGTGCTGAAGAACTGGCACGAGGTGCTGACCGATTCGTACTTCCTCGAGATGTTCGGGCGGACCTTCCGGATCGCCTTCCTGGTCACCCTGCTGACGGCGCTGTTCGGCGCCCCCGAAGCCTACATCCTCAATCGCATGAAGCGGCCGTGGCGCGGCCTGTTCCTGCTGGTGATCCTGGGACCGCTCCTGATCTCGGTGGTGGCGCGCACGCTCGGCTGGGCGCTGCTGTTCGGCGGCAGCTCGGGCGTGATCAACAAGGCGCTGATCTCGTTGGGCCTGATCTCGTCGCCGCTGCCCTTCATGTTCACCGAGACCGGAGTCGTGGTGGCACTCGCCCACGTGCTGATGCCCTACATGGTGCTGGCGGTGTGGGCGGCGCTGCAGCGCCTCGATCCCCAGGTCGAGAATGCCGCGGTGGCGCTGGGAGCGGGGCCGTTCACCGTGCTGCGCCGCATCGTGCTGCCGCAGATCATGCCCGGCATCCTGTCGGGCGCCGTCATCGTCTTCGCCCTGGCGGCGAGCGCTTTCGCGACGCCGGCGATCATCGGCGGCCGGCGGCTCAAGGTGGCATCGACCCTGGCCTATGACGAATTCCTGAACACGCTGAACTGGCCGCTCGGCGCGGCGGTTGCGGTGCTGCTACTGGTCGCCCTGGTCGCGATCGTCATCGGCGCCAGCCGCTTGGTCGAGCGCCGTTATGCGCAGGTGTTCTCGTGAATAGTGTTCATGCGGACCGCGGGTGTCTCGCCCGCTCATATGAATCCATGAGCGGGCGAGACGCCCGCGGTCCGAAAGAAACATGAGCCGCAACGGTCCCCTGGCGCTCGCCTTCCATGCGCTGTTCGTCGGCTTCATGCTGGCGCCGATCCTGGTCGTCTGCATCGTTGCCTTCACGCCGGAAGGATACCTGTCCTTTCCGACCGACCGCTGGTCGCTGCGCTGGTTCTACGCCATCGGCCGCTATCCCGAGTTCATCTCGGCGTTCTGGCGCAGCCTGTGGCTCGGGGCGCTGTCGTCAGCGGTGGCCGTCGCGATCTCGGTGCCGGCGGCGCTCGCCATCGCGCGCTATCGTTTCCGCGGGCGCGAGGCGATGACGGCGCTGTTCATGTCGCCGCTGATGATCCCGCACCTCGTGCTGGGTATCGCCTTCCTGCGCTTCTTCACCCAGATCGGGCTGGGCGGCACGTTCGCCGGGCTGGTGCTGGCGCATATCGTGATCGTGCTGCCCTTCGCGCTGCGCCTGACGCTCGCCTCCGCGGTCGGAATGGATCGATCGATCGAGCACGCCGCGGTGTCGCTCGGCGCCTCCGACTGGATCGTGCTGAAGCGCGTGACCTTGCCGCTGGTGCTGCCTGGCCTGGTCAGCGGCTGGGCGCTCGCCTTCATCAACTCGTTCGACGAGGTGACCATGACGGTTTTCATCGCCGCCCCGTCGACCGTGACCCTGCCGGTGCGCATGTTCCTCTACATCCAGGACAACATCGATCCGCTGGTGACCTCGGTGTCGGCCTGCGTCATCGCCATCACCGTGCTGGCCCTGGTGGTGCTCGATCGGGCCTTCGGCCTCGAGCGCCTCCTGGTCGGAAGGAGCGGCGATGGCCGATAGCGGCAGCGGCTACGACGTCGCCGTGGTGGGCGGCGGGCTGGTCGGCGTGGCGACCGCCTGGGGCCTCGCACGCGAGGGCTGCCGCGTGGTCGTGCTCGACGAGGGCGATCGCGCGGTTCGCGCGAGCCGCGGCAACTTCGCCCTGGTGTGGGTTCAGAGCAAAGGCCTCGGCCTCGCGCCCTACGCCGGCTGGACGATCCGCTCGTCCAATGCCTGGGCAGGCTTTGCGGCGACGCTCAAGGAGGAGACCGGCCTCGATGTCTGCTTCCAGCGGCCGGGCGGTTTCCATCTCGCGCTGTCGGAGCGCGAGCTCGAGGCGCGCGCCCTGGTGCTGAAGCGCCTGCACAACCAGCCGGGCATCGTCGACTACAAGACCGAGATCCTGGACCACGCCGCGGTGGCGAAGATGCTGCCCGACATCGGGCCGGAGGTGGTCGGGGGCAGCTACTGCCCGCTCGACGGCCACGTCAATTCGCTGCGCCTGTTCCGTACCCTGCACACCGCCATGCAGGCGCGCGGCGTCACCTACCTGCCGAGCCATCGCGTCGAGACGATCGACAAGACGGGTGGCGAGTTCCGGCTGGTGACGGAAAAGGGCGAGGTGCGCGCCAATCGCGTCGCGCTTGCCGCCGGCAACGCCAACATGCGGCTGGCGCCGATGGTCGGGCTCGAGGCACCGATGAAGCCGGAGCGCGGTCAGATCGTGGTGACGGAGCGCCTGCGGCCGTTCCTGAATCACCCCGTGGTCACCCTGCGCCAGACGGACGAGGGCACGGTGATGATCGGCGATTCCAAGGAAGAAAGCACCGATCCGGCCGGCCTGACGCTCGGCGTCAGCGCCACCGAGGCCGAGCGCGCGGTGCGCCAGTTCCCGCTGCTCGCCCGCGCGAACGTCGTGCGGACGTGGAGCGCGATCCGTGTCATGACCCAAGATGGCTTCCCGATCTACGATGAGTCGGAAACGCATCCCGGCGCGTTCACGGTGTGCTGTCATTCCGGCGTGACGCTGGCGGCCAATCACGCTCTCACCATCGCGCCGATGATCGCACGCGGCGCGTTCGACAAATCGCTGGTCGCCCCTTTCAGCGCGCGGAGGTTCCATGTTCAAGAGGCTGGCTGAGGCGGGAGCGGCGGTGGCAATCACCGTCGACGACAAGCCGGTGACCGCGCGCGACGGCGACACGGTGGCGGCGGCCCTGCTGGCCGCCGGCGTCTCGCCGTGCCGCACCACCCCGGTGACCGGCGCGCCGCGCGCGCCCTACTGCATGATGGGCGTGTGCTTCGAGTGCCTGGTGACCATCGACGGGATTGGCAGCCGCCAGGCCTGCCTGGTCCCGGTGCACGCCGGCATGACGGTCGAGACCCAACTCGGCAAGCGCGAGGCGGGGCGATGAGGGCGTCGTCAAACTCCTCCCCAGCCTTGCTGGGGAGGTGTCGCCGTCTTACGGCGACCCGCCTTCGCCGAAGCGAAGCCGCTTCGGCTTCGCGCAGGCAGGCAGTGGGGTCATGTTCTTCTGGACCGCGGGCGTCTCGCCGCTCATGAGAAGAGCGGGCGAGACGCCCGCGGTCCGCATGATTCGTGACCCCTCCGTCCGCGATTACGCGGACACCTCCCCAGCGAAGCTGGGGAGGAGAGCAAAGAGGAGCCTCTCTCAATGAACGCCGCCGACCTCGCGGAAGTCTACGATCTCATCGTCATCGGCGGCGGGCCGGCAGGGCTTGCCGCGGCGTCGGTCGCGGCGCGCGCCGGGCTCTCGACCGTGCTGTTCGACGAGAATCCAGGAATTGGCGGCCAGATCTATCGCGCCATCACCGCGAGCCCGGTCGCCGACCGGTCGATCCTGGGCGACGACTACTGGGTCGGCGAGGCCCTCGCTGCCGAGGCCAGGGCCAGCGCCGCCGCGATCGTCACCGGCGCCACGGTGTGGAGCCTCGACCCGCATCGCATCGTCGGCGTCTCGATCGCCGGCCAGACCCGGCTGATCGAAGGGCGGCGGATCATCGTCGCCACCGGCGCGCTCGAGCGGCCGTTCGCCATACCGGGCTGGACGCTGCCCGGCGTGATGACGGCGGGCGGTGCCCAGACCGCACTGAAGGCGCAAGGCCTGGTTCCGTCGGGCCGCACCGTGCTGGCCGGAACGGGACCCTTGCTGTGGCTGCTCGCCGCGCAGATCCTGCGCGCCGGCGGCCAACTCTCGGCGCTGCTCGACACCACGCCCTCGCGCAACTGGCTGCTTGCCCTGCCGCACCTGCCGGAGTTCGCGCTGTCGCCGTATTTCGCCAAGGGCCTCAAGCTCCTGCGCGAGGTGAAGGCGCGCGTGCCGGTGCACAAGGTCGATCGCGTCGCGGCGGTGGGCGAGGGCAAGCTGGCCGAGGTCGTGTTCGGCCTGGGCGGGGGAGGGGAGCGCCGCCTGCCGGCGGACCTCCTGCTGCTTCACCAGGGCGTCGTGCCCAACGTCAATCTCGCCATGGCGGCCGGCCTCGAGCATCGCTGGAACGAGCGCCAGCTCTGCTTCGAGCCGGTGCTCGATGCTGACTTCGGCGGATCGGTCGCCGGCATCGCCGTCGCCGGCGACGGGGCAGGAATCGCCGGCGGTACCGCGGCAGCCCAGCGCGGTCGAATAGCGGCGATGGAGGCGGTGCGCGCGCTGCGGCCCGATGCGGCGATGCCGGACGCGCAGGCGGCGCGGCAGCGCCTGCAGCGCGAGGAGATGGGCCGCGCCTTCCTCGACTGGCTGAACCGCCCGGCCGATGCCTTCCGGCGGCCCGATGGCGATACGCTGGTCTGCCGCTGCGAGGAGGTCACGGCGCGGCAGGTGCGCGACACGGCGCGGCTGGGTTGCGAGGGGCCGAACCAGATGAAGGCTTTCCTGCGCTGCGGCATGGGGCCGTGCCAGGGCAGGCTGTGCGGCCTCACCGTCACCGAGCTGATCGCCGAGACCCGCGAGTCGACGCCAGCGGAGGTTGGCTACTACCGCCTGCGTCCGCCGGTGAAGCCGATCACGCTGGCCGAGCTCGCCTCGCTGCCGATCAGCGCCGCCGAGCGCAAGGCCGTGGAGCGCTGACGATGGCGCGCGCCCAGGGCACCAGGACCGGCGACGTCGTGGTGATCGGTGGCGGCATCCATGGCTGCTCGACAGCGCTGCACCTGGCGCTGCGTGGGCTGAAGCCGATCCTGGTCGAGAAGGACTACGCCGGCCGCCACGCCTCGGGCGTCAATGCCGGCGGCGTGCGCCAGCTCGCGCGCCATATCGCCGAGATCCCGTTGTCGATCTCGTCGATGGAATTGTGGGAGCGCATCGAGGACGTCGTCGGCGACGATTGCGGCTTCTCGAGCCACGGCACGGTGCTGGTAGCGGAAAGCGAGGAGGAGCTCGCGGGCTTTCGCGCCCGCGTCGACGATCTGCGCCTCAAGGGTTTTACTCACGAGGAGCTGATCGGGCGCGACGAGCTGAAGCGGCTCGTGCCGGCGGTGTCGGACCATTGTCCGGGCGGCGTGGTGTCGCGCCGCGACGGCGCCGCCGATCCGTTCCGCACCACCCAGGCGTTCCGTCGTCGCGCCGTCGAGCGCGGCGTCGAGGTGATGGAGGGCGTCACCGTGACCGGCCTCGCGCGCACCGGCTCGGTGTGGCGGGTCGAGACCAGCGCCGGTCCGCTCGAGGCGCCCAAGGTGGTGAACGCTGCCGGCGCCTGGGCCGACCGCATCGCCGCCCGGCTCGGCGAGCCGGTGCCGCTGGAGGTCATCGCACCCATGCTGATGGTGACCAGCCGGCTGCCCGCCTTCATCCAGCCGGTGGTGATCCTGCGCGGCCGCAAGCTGTCCTTCAAGCAGCTGGAGAACGGCACCGTCGTGATCGGCGGCGGCCATCTCGCCGAGCCCTATCGCGACGAGAATCGCAGCGTGCTCGACTGGTCGAAGCTGGCGATCAGCGCGCGCACGGTGTGGGAGCTGTTCCCGGTGATGCGCGCGGCGACCATCGTGCGCGCCTGGGCCGGCATCGAGGCGCGCATGCCCGACGACATTCCCGTGATCGGCCCGAGCTCGACCAGCGAGGGCGTCTATCACCAGTTCGGCTTCTCGGCGCACGGCTTCCAGCTCGGGCCGGGCACCGGCGCGATGATGGCCGAACTGGTCGCCACCGGCCGGACCAACGTGCCGATCGACGGCCTCGGCATCGCGCGCTTCAAGGACCGAGCCGATGCGTTGCAGGTGAGCTCCGCCCCGGACGAATAGGGATGAACAATGAACGGGCTGGGCTTCGCCTCAGGCACGGCGCCAATCGTAGCCGAGGCGCGGGAAATGCACGACGACCTCGCCGACCAGCGGGTCGTGGCGCGCCAGGGCGATTTCGGTGGTGTCGATGAACCGCACCTCGCCCTCGACCCAGTCTTTGGCGTTGTCGCCAGGCCGCACGCGGGCACGTTCGCCGGGGCGCGGATCGCCGTCCTGCGGATCGGAGGGAGGCGGCGCGGCCGGGGTCGAGTCGCGGGCGATGGCGAGCGCCTGGTCGGCATCGATGTCGGTGCGCGTGCCGTGGCCGATTGCGGCCATGCGGTCGCGCCAGGCGAGCAGGCGGGGATACGGCTCGAGCTCGCCGCGGCAATCGATGTGGCGGCCGCGCAGGAACCACACCACGTGGTAGGCCGCGAAGTCGGCGATGCAGGGTTCGGCGCCCAGCAGGTAGCGCCGCCCGTCCCGCAGCATGTCGGCGAGCCACCGGATCTGCGGGCGCACGAGATTGCGGTTGCGGATCGCCGCCTTGCGCACCGCCTCGATCGACGGCTCGGGCAGGCCGTGCAGGCGGGCGCGATCGGCGTGCAGGCCGGCGGGCATGTGGTCGGCGTTGATGCCCGACACGAACAGCGCCATTGGCCGCATGAACTGCTGCTCGGCCCACCAGGCGATGGCGTTGGCGCCGCCGGCGGTCGCGGCCGGAAACAGCGTCGGCTCGGGCACGCGACGCTCGAGCTCGCGGGCGATCAGGTTGGTGTCGCACCAGATGTCGGCACCGTCCTGCAGCACCGGCGTGCGGCGATAGCCTCCGGTCAGGGGCACGAGCTTGGGCTTGGGCAGGATCGGCGGGATCTCGACGCCGCGCCAGGCCAGGCCCTTGAAGCCCAGCATCAGGCGCGCCTTCTCGGCGAAATTCGAGAAGTCGTAGTGGTGCAGGATCAGGGTGTTCACGCGCCGGCAAACCTGCCAAGGACCTCGCCATTCAGGCGATAGAAGCACTTTTTCTGGCGCGGCACGTCCAGCCGGTCGTAGAGCCGCTGGGCGCCGGTGTTCGTTGCGTCGGCCGAGCCGCGGGCCTCGGCGAGCAGGGCGAAGGGCGGGCGCTCGCCCGGTCGGGTCAAGAGGCGCGCCATCTCGGCCGCGCCTCCGGACGGTTCGGCCGAGCCGTAGTGCGCTTGCATGTCGGACAGCAGCGCCGCCAGCGCCGCCTGATCGGCAGGAACAGCACGGCGAACGTGAGCGGTTTGCATGGCGGCCGGTCTAACACCGCTGGCGAGCGGCGGCAAAGGCGGCCAGAATTGCCCGCAATCGACTGGAGGAAACGAGCGAATGGCAATGGACGGCGTGGTCAACATCGACGATCTGCGCAAGCTCGCGAAGAAGCGGTTGCCCAAGATCGCCTATGACTTCATCGAGGGCGGCACCGACGACGAGGTCGGTCTGGTCACCAACGAGCAGGCGTTCCGCAAGGCCCGCATCGTGCCGCGCTATCTCGTCGACGTCAGTGTACGCGACCAGTCGACGACGCTGTTCGGGCGCACCTATTCGAGCCCGATCGGCATCGCGCCGACCGGCATCGCCGGCCTGTTCCGCCGCGGCGCCGACCTGATGCTGGCCGAGGCAGCGCGCGACGCCAATGTGCCCTTCATCATGTCGGGTTCCAGCACCGGCTCGATCGAGGATCTCGGCAAGCTCGCGCCCGACCATGGCTGGTACCAACTCTACTCCGCCAAGGACCAGTCGGTGTCGGAGGACATGATCAAGCGGGCCGGCGACGCCGGCCTGCGCACCCTGGTCTTCACGGTCGACGTGCCGGAGGGCTCGAACCGCGAGCGCAACACGCGCAACGGCTGGGGCCGGCCGCTCAAGCTCACCTGGAAGACCAAGTTCGAAGCCCTGCGGCATCCTGGCTGGATGATGGAGTGGATGAAGCACGGCACGCCGTACTTCGACAACTGGGCGAAGTACGCCGGCCCCAATGCCACCGCTGACCAGGTTGCCGATCTGGTCGCCTATCAGAATCGCGCGCCGATGACCTGGAAGCACGTCGAGCGGTTCCGCGAGCTGTGGAAGGGCAATTTCGTGCTGAAGGGCATCATGCATCCCGACGACGCGATCCGCGCCCATTCGCTCGGCGTCGACGGTCTCATGGTGTCCAACCACGGCGCACGCCAGCTCGACATCGCACCTTCGCCACTCGAGGTGCTGCCGTCTATCCGCGACGCGGTCGGCGACAAGATGACCCTGATGCTCGACGGCGGCGTGCGGCGCGGCATGGATGCCATCGTCGCGCTATGCAGCGGCGCCAAGTTCGTGTTCGTCGGCCGGCCGACGCTCTACGGCGTGGCGGCCGGCGGCATCCCCGGCGCCGCCAAGGCTCTCGGCATCTTCCGGCGCGAGATCGACATCACCATGGCCCAGATCGGCGCCGCCAAGATCGCCGATCTCGGCCCGCAATTCCTGATGTGGAAGGACGAGGAGGACCTGCGCCGCAACCGGCGGTGAGCGACGCGTGGCCTACTGATCGACGATCGGCGCGAAGCCGCCGTAGATCATGCGCTTGCCGTCGAACAGGACCTGGTCCTTGTCGGGGTGCATGCGCGGATCGGCCATGAGCTTCTCCCAACTCTTGTCGCGCACGTCCTTGGAGGGCCATTCGATCCAGCAATAGGCGATCTTTTCGTCGCCGGTCGCCTGCACGGCGCCCTTGAAGTCGGTGACCTTGCCGTCGGGCACGTCGTCGCCCCAGGTATCGACGACACGCACTGCGCCATGCTCCTTGAGGGCGGTGGCTGCCCTGGCCGCCCAGGTGCGGAACGCGTCCCTGTTGCCGGCGGGGACGGGCATCAGGGTGCCGTCGACGTAGCCCGGCTTGCCGCCGGCGCCGCCGCTGCCGCTCTCCTCGACGAGCACGGAAAAGCCGCCATACACCATGCGCTGGCCGTCGAACGGCATCGATGCCGCCATCGCGTTGGCGTCGGGGTCGGCCCGCATCTTCTCGTTGGCAGCGTCACGGACCTGCTTGCTGGGGTACTCGACCCAGGAGAAGAGGACGACCTCGTCGGGTTTGGCCTTCACCGCGCGCTTGAAGTCGGTGAGCTTGCCGTCGGGGACGTCGTCGCCCCAGCACTCGACGAGGCGCGTCGCGCCGTGGCCCTTGAAGTACGATACGGCGTCGACGGCGTGCTTGCGATAGGCTTCCTTGTTCGCGGCCGGAACCGCCAGGATAAATCCTTCAACATAAACCATGGGACCTCCTTCCTCTCCCGCACTTGCAGGGCCGATCGACTGCCTGCAAGCCGGAAATGGGTCCCAACGTCACGCGATGCGAGGGCGTTCCGTCCGCCGCGTCGGGTTTTCACGTCGTCGGCCTGGTGCGTGACCTCGAACAGGCGCCGTGGCGGGCGTCTCGCCCGGCCTCTCCTCCGTGTGGAGGAGAGGCAGATGAAACAGAAAGGCGACCGCGCGGTCTAGTGCACGACCTCGAACAGGCCGGCCGCGCCCATGCCGCCGCCGATGCACATCGTGACGACGACGTTCTTGGCCTTGCGGCGGCGGCCCTCGATCAGGGCGTGGCCGGTGCAGCGCGCGCCGGTCATGCCGAACGGATGGCCGATCGAGATCGAGCCGCCGTTGACGTTCAGCTTCTCGTTGGGAATGCCGAGCTTGTCGCGGCAGTACAGCACCTGCACCGCGAAGGCCTCGTTCAGCTCCCACAGGTCGATGTCGTCCATCTTCAGCCCGAAGCGCGTCAGCAGTTTGGGAATGGCATAGACCGGGCCGATGCCCATCTCGTCGGGCTCGCAGCCGGCGACGACCAGGCCCTTGTAGATGCCGAGCGGCTTGAGGCCACGCTTGGCGGCTTCGGCGTCGCTCATGACCACCGCGGCCGAGGCGCCGTCGGAAAGCTGGCTGGCATTGCCGGCCGTGATCCACTTGTCGGGACCCATCACCGGCTGCAGCTTGGCGAGGCCTTCGATCGTCGTGTCGGGACGGTTGCCTTCATCCCTGGTGAGCTTGACCGTCTTCTTCGAGGTCTCCTGGGTGTTCTTGTCGGTGACCAGCATCGTGGTTTCCATCGGCACGATCTCGTCATCGAACTTGCCGGCCTGCTGGGCCGCCGCGGTGCGCAGCTGGCTCTGCAGGGAATACTCGTCCTGGTATTCGCGGCTGATCTTGTAGCGCGCCGCCACCGTGTCGGCGGTGGTGATCATGGCGTGGTAGATGCCGGGCACGTGCTCCTGGACCCAGGGATTGACCAGGCGGTTCTTGTTGCCGCCCGGCGGGCCCTGGACCAGCGACACCGATTCGAGCCCGCCCGCGATCATCACCGGCACCTTGTCGACCAGCACGCGCTGCGCCGCCATCGAGATGGTCTGCAGGCCCGACGAGCAGAAACGGTTGACGGTGACGCCCGAGACGCTGACCGGCGCGCCGGCCCGGATCGCCGAGACGCGCGCCACGTTCGAGCCGGTCGTGCCCTCGGGCGCGGCGCAACCCAGGATCACGTCCTCGACCTCGTCCAGCTCGAGCTTGGCGCGCTCGGCGGCGTGCTTGATCACGTGGGCGCCCATGTCGGCGCCGTGCGTGTCGTTGAAGACGCCTCGGAACGCCTTGCCGATCGGCGTGCGGGCGGTTGAGACGATGACGGCGTCGGCCATGGTTTTTCTCCTCGTAAAGCCAAACGTGACGTCATCCCGACTGCAACCTCTTCCGGAGGGCGTCTCGCCCGCTCTTCTCATGAGCGGGCGACACGCCCGCGGTCCGAAGAAGCCTCGCTCGGGATGACAGAGTGATCAGACCGTAGAGAACTTCCTGCCTTCCTGCACCAGCTTCTTGAGCAGCGGCGCCGGCTCCCAGAACGGGTCGCCGGAGGCGTCGCGATACTTCAGCAAGGCGTCATGGATGGTCTTCAGCCCGACCACGTTGTCGGCCCACCACATCGGGCCGCCGCGATAGACTGGCCACCCGTAGCCATTGACCCAGATCACGTCGATGTCGAGGGCGCGCTGGGCCATGCCTTCCTCGAGGATCTTGGCGCCCTCGTTGACCATCGGATAGAGGCAACGCTCCTGGATCTCCTGGTCGGAAATGGCGCGACGCGTGATGCCGAGCTTCCTGGAATTCTCCTCGATGATTTTCTCGACCTCGGGGTCGGGGATCGGCGTGCGGTCGGGCAGGTTGTACTTGTAGTAGCCGGCGCCGGTCTTCTGACCGAAGCGGCCGAGTTCGCAGATCGCGTCGGCGACGTAGCCGGTGTAGCGGACGTTGCGCTTTTCCTTCTCGTTCTTGCCCTGGCGGATGCGCCAGCCGACGTCGTTGCCGGCGAGGTCGCTCATGGCGAACGGGCCCATCGGGAAGCCGAAATCGTAGATCACCTTGTCGACCTGGTGGGGCAGCGCGCCTTCCTCGAGCATGTAGGCCGACTGCACGCCGCGCTGGCGCAGCATGCGATTGCCGACGAAGCCTTCGCAGACGCCGACCAGCACCGGGATCTTGCCGATCTTCTTGCTGAGCGACATCACCGTGGCGATGACGTCCTTGGAGGTCGCCTTGCCGCGCACGTTCTCCAGGAGCTTCATCACGTTGGCCGGCGAGAAGAAATGCATGCCGATGACGTCGCCGGGGCGGTTCGTGTAGCTGGCGATCTGGTTGACGTCGAGGCCCGAGGTGTTGGTCGCCAGCACCGCGCCGGGCTTGGCGATCTCGTCGAGCTTCTTGAAGACCCCTTCCTTCACCTCCATGGTCTCGAACACCGCCTCGATGATGACGTCGGCGTCCTTGAGGTCGTCGTATGAGAGCGTCGGCTTGATCAGCGCCATGCGCTTGTCGACGTCCTCCATCTTCATGCCGCCGCGCCTGGCGGTGTTCTCGTAGTTGGTGCGGATGGTCTTCAGCCCGCGATCCAGAGCTTCCTGTTTCACCTCGAGAAGCGTCACCGGGATGCCGGCATTGGCGAAGTTCATGGCGATGCCGCCGCCCATCGTGCCGGCGCCGACGATGCCGCCGCTCTTGATTTCGCGCTGCGGCGTGTCGGCCGGCACGTCGAGCACCTTGGCCGCCTCGCGCTCGGCGAAGAAGTAGTAGCGCTGGGCCGCCGACTCCGACGAGGTGAGCAGCTCGACGAACAGCTCGCGCTCGCGCTTCATGCCCTCATCGAACGGCAGCTCGACGGCGGCCTGCACGCACTTGATGATGTTCCACGGCGCCTTGAAGCCACGCGCGCGACGGGCGATCGCCTTCTCGGTCTCGGCGAACAGGTCGGGGGATTCCAGGGTCGCCGAGAGGTCGCGCACGCGCCGGCGCGGCGCGTTCTGGGCGACCAGCATCTGGGCATGCGCCACCGCGCCGGCCAGCAGGTCGCCCTCGACGATGGCATCGATGATGCCTTTGCTCTTGGCCTCGGGCGCGGGGATGTGGCGGCCCGAGATGATGGCGTCGAGCGCGTACTTGGCGCCCGCCAGGCGGGGCAGCCGCTGGGTGCCGCCGGCGCCCGGCAGCAGGCCGAGATGGACCTCGGGCAGGCCGACGCGCGTCGACGCGAGCGACACGCGATAGTGCGCGCCCAGCGCCGTCTCCAGCCCGCCGCCCAGCGGCGTGCCGTGCAGCGCCGCCACGATGATCTTCGGGCAGTTCTCCATGGTGGCGATGACGTCGTTCAGGTTGGCGCCCGCAGGCGGCTTGCCGAACTCGCGGATGTCGGCGCCGGCGATGAAGGTGCGGCCGCCGCCGATCAGCACGATGGCGTCGATGTTGGGATCGGCGGCGAAGGCGTCGACGCCCTCCTTGATGCCGTCGCGCACCGCCGCGGCCAGCGCGTTCACCGGCGGATTGTTGACGGTGAGGATGCCGATGCGCCCCTGGGTGGAGCGAAGCACTGCGTCGGACATGGACGTTCTTCCCCTGAAATCTGCCGTTGGCGATGGCGTGTCTTAGCAATCCCGGGGCGCGCCGCCCAGCGGCCTCGGGTTCCGCGGTGCGATGATCTCGTCTGGCATCGCGGGCGCACAGTCGTTATGCATCGTCGGCAAAGAAAAGCTAATGGGGGCATGCGGGAAATGACGACGAGACGCACTCTTCTGCGGGCCGCCGGCGGCTTCGTGCTGGCTTCCCCGGCGATCGTTCGCGCCCAGCCGGCGTGGCCGGCCCGACCAATCACCATCGTCGTGAACTTCCCGCCGGGCGGGCTCACCGACGGCATCGCCCGCGCCTTCGGCCAGCATGTCCAGCAGGCGACCGGCCAGCAGGTCATCATCGACAACAAGCCGGGCGCCAGCGGCAATATCGGCGCCGCCCTGGTCGCCCGGGCTCCGGCCGACGGTTACACCTTCCTGCATTCGGTCTCGGGCACGCTGGTGCAGAACCGCGTGCTGTTCAAATCGCCAGGCTTCGATCCGGACAAGGACTTCACCATCGTGTCGGGGACGCCCTCGGGCGTCATACCGGTGGTCGTGCACAAATCCGTTCCGGCGACCAATCTCAAGGAGTTCGTCGACTACGCCCGCAAGAACAAGGTGAACTTCGGCTCCTGGGCGATCGGCTCGGCCGCCCACATCTTCGCGCAAGGCCTGAACGAGAAGTTCGGCCTCAAGATCGAGGTGGTGAACTACAAGGGCGAGGCCCCGATGTGGCAGGATATGGGCGCGGGCTCGCTGCAGGCCGCGATGGGCAGCCCGCAGGCCATGAACGCCCTCCTGGTGAAGGGCGAGATCAGGCCCATCGCCGCGCCCGCCAGCGCGCGCGATGCGAAGTTTCCCAATCTTCCGACGTCCGTCGAGCAAGGTTTTACCGACGACGCCTTCGTGCTGCGCGGCTGGCTGGCGCTGTCGGCACCGGCGGCGACGCCCAAGCCCATCGTGCAGAAGATGTCCGATCTCTGGGTCGGCGCCGCCAATTCGGAGCCGGGCCGCAAGATGATGGAAAGCTTCGGTCTCACCGAGAAGCCGCTCAACCACGCGGAGGTCACGGCCGACTATCAGCGCCTCAAGGCCAGCGTGATCCCCCTTATCCTGAAGCTCGGCATTACGCCCGAGTAGACCGAGGCAGGCTGGGCATACCCCGCAGCCTTGTGCCCGAACTCGTCGCGCATCATTTCATGGCGACGACGGTGGACTGAATGACGACATTCCTGCTCGTGCCGGGTGCCTGGCTCGGCGGCTGGTGGTGGCGTGATGTCACGCCTCATCTGCGCGCCAGTGGACACCGGGTGGTCGCTGCGACGCTGACCGGCCTCGGCGAGCGCGCGCACCTGCTGCGATCCGACATCGGGCTCGCCACGCATGTCGCCGACGTTGTCGGTCTGCTGCACCATCGGGATTTGAGCGATGTCACGCTGGTGGGCCATAGCTATGGCGGAACGGTCATAACGGCTGTCGCCGAACAGGCACCCGAGCGCCTCAGGCGTCTGGTCTACCTCGACGCGGCCGTGCCGCGCGACGGCGAGTCCAACGACGACGTCGTCGGATCGGGACTTGCCGGCGAGTTGCGGTCCGCCGCGGCCGCCGAGGGAAAGGGCTGGCGTGTGCCGCCGGATGCATCGCTCGCCGATGAGTTGGTCGAGCCGATTCGCTCCTGGGCCGTAGCGCGCCTGACACCGCATCCCCTGCAATCGTTCGCAGAGCCGGTGCGGCTCGGCTCGCGCGCCGCTGCCGAGCTGCCGCGGGCCTTTCTGCGTTCGTCCCCGCGATCGGCGCTCTACACCAGTCTCCTGCAGCGGGCACGCGCGGACGGCTGGGTGTGCCGTGAGCTCGAGGGTGGACACTATCCCATGTTCACCGAGCCGCGGTTGGTTGCGGCGGCGTTGGCCGGACTGGACGCATAGCAGTGGGCGAGATTCGCTTCGACGGACAAGTCGTCGTCGTCACGGGGGCGGGACGTGGGTTGGGCGCGACCTACGCGCGGCTCATAGCGACGCTGGGCGGCTCGGTCGTCGTGCACGATGCCGGCGTGGCACCAGACGGCAGTGGCTTCGACCCGGCAGTCGCAGACGGCGTCGTCGCGGAGATTGCGGCAGGTGGTGGCACCGCGGCTGCCTGTCACGAGAACCTGGAGGATGCCGCAGCCTGCCGGCGTGTCGTCGAGTTCGCCCTTGCGCAGTTCGGACGGGTGGACGGCCTGATCCACAATGCCGGGCTCGTCGTCTTCGCGAGCCTGGAGGAAACAGCGCCTGAGGTCTGGACCCGCATGATCCGCATAGGCGTCGACGCCGCGTTTCACCTGACCCGCGCCGCGGTGCCGCACATGCGCCGTCAGGGCTATGGCCGCATCGTGCTGACGACGTCGGGCCGGGCCATGCGGGTCGAGGATTGCGTGCCCGGCCTGGTGGCCTATGCGACGGCGAAGATGGCGCAGGTCGGGCTCATGGTCGGGCTGGCGGCGGAACTCCGCGACGCCGGAGTCCTGGTCAACGCCATATCGCCCGTGGCGGCGACCCGCGTTCTCCGCCGCTCGGCCCCCGAGCTGCTGCCCGATTACGTCGCACCGGGCGTGGCGTTCCTGGCGTCGTCGGCCTGCAATACCTCCGGCGCGGTGCTGAACGCGGCCGGCGGACGCTTCTCGACCAGCTGGTGGGACCATGGCGAGGCGGTCGACCTCGGCCCGACGCTCGCATCGGTGGACGAGGTCGCGTCGCGCTGGCGTCAGATCGTGGCGCGCGGCGCGCCGACGGAGTAGCTTTCGAACGGCCGGACGTCCGATCTCCGGCCGCCATGCCTGCAAGCACAATCGAACGAGGGAGTGAGCCAAGATGCGTATCTCTCGACGTCACGTCGCGGCCGCTGGCGCGCTGGCACTCGCCACGGCTTCGCTGCCATCCGCCTCCCGCGCGGAGTCCGCCGACGAAGCGGCAGTCACGAAGGCCATCGACGATCTCGGCAAGGCGATGATCGCCGCCGACAAGACCAAGCTCGATGCGCTGGTCTCCGATCAGCTGAGCTACGGCCATTCCAGCGGACGCATCGAGACCAAGGCGATGTTCATCGACGTCTTCGTCAGCAAGAAGTCCGTCTACAAGTCGATCGTCCTCACCGAGCCCAAGGTCGCCGTGGTCGGTAACAATGCGATCGCCCGCCACGTCTTCGCCGTCGATTACGAGTCCGACGGCAAACCCGGCTCGGCCAAGGTCGGCGTGATGCAGGTATGGGTGAAGGAAGGCGGAGCGTGGAAGCTGCTGGCGCGCCAGGCGTTCCGGCTCGCGTCATGAGGCGGTAAGCCCGGACATCACGATCTCGAGGCCGGTGCGAAACTCGCGATCCGGCCCGAGCCGGCTCGCCTCTTTCGCAATCTCGATCAGCCGCGGGTAACGATCCGGCGGCAGCGCCTGTGCGCGTGCGATGTCGGGATGGCCGTGGCCGCCCATCACCGGCTGGGCGAGCTGTGCCTGCACGAAGCCCATGACGAACCCGGTGACGGTCCGGAACGCCACCAGCAGGTCGGTGCCCGAACGACCGCTGCGCGACAACGCCTCGAGCAGGTTCTCTGCCCAGTCGAGCGTCGTGTCGTGCAGGGTGCGGCGCGTCAGCACCAGGGGGATCGAGCAGGTCATGAGCCATCGAGAGAACGTTCAGGACCGAGGCCATGCCGGCAGTTTTAATACCCAGTATCGTCCAGCCTTGATCTGCATCAGGATGACGACGGCAGGTTGGTCTCTGCCGCAGCAAGAGGGGGTCCATGGCATTCACCGGCACGAACTATCTGGCCATCCTGATCGCGACGGCGGCCGGCTTGGCCTTCCGCGTGGTCCATCATGCGAGCTTGTCGAAGCATGGATCGTCAACGGCATCCACCGCTTCGGCGTTCTTGTCGTTCGGGACGACGTCATCGGGATCATGGGCGAGTGAGGCGACAGCATGACGAACAGGCGCCCGCGCATCGAAGGCTACGCCATCGTCTCTCATGAGGGCATGATTGCCCTGTCCGACGGTTCCTTTCCCAAGGAGCTGGAGATCCCGGCCGATCAGGAATTCTATCGGCAATCGATTGCGCGCGCGTCGGCGATCGCCAACGGACGTCACTCCGCCGAGGGCGGGCCGGGACAGAAGGAACGCAAGCGCATTCTGCTGACGCGTCGCGTCCAGCGTGTCGTCTTCGATGCCGAGAATCCCAATGTGGTCCTGTGGAATCCGGCGACTGCGTCGTTCGACGAAGCGTGGCAGCGGCTGGGCGTCGACGACGGCATGCTGGCGGTGATTGGTGGCACCGACGTGTTCGCCCTGTTCCTGACCCTGGGCTACGACACCTTCTTCCTCACGCGCGCGGCGGCGAGCGTGCCGCGCGGCCGACCGGTTTTTCCCGGGGTGGGCAATGGAGTGACGCCCGAGGATGTGTTCGGGCGATACGGCATGGTCCTGCACAATACCCGGCTCCTGGACCCGTTGACCCCTGTCCAGGAATGGGGTCCCAAAACCTAGCGACCCGATTTGCCCGCGAGCAAGCGCTCGGCGGCCTCGACGAACGCCATAAGGCTCTGTGCGCTCACCTCATCGGTGGCGATCGTGCGGTAGAGCCGCGCCATGCCGTCGTAGATGTCGCCGCCGACCGCGGGCTCGCCGATGAACGCGGCGATCTCCGACATCTCGCCGTCGAACCGGTAGGCCTTGGGCAGCATGGCCGGTACCGAACGCGTCAACCAGGCGAGCAGTTGCGGCTGGCTGGTGCGCAACTCCGCCGCCAGGTCGGCGGCGGCGCCGGCGCGCGTGGCGGCCAGCATCATGGTGGCGCCAAGTGCCGTCAGGCCCTTGGTGATGCCGGCATAGGACATCTTCAACGCCGACGCCGCCCCGATCGGACCGTCGACGACGCGAACGTCGAGGCCGTGTTTGCCAAGCACAGACAGGGCTTCGGCGTCGGGGCCCGAGGTGTAGATGATGGTACGCGTACCATCTTTCGGCGGGCCGCCGATGATGCCGGCATCGACGACGCGATCGCGGGTTCCGGTGAACAGCCGTGCGACGTCCTGCATGGTCTGCGGGCTGACGGCATTGCAATCGGCATAGAGGCGCCCGGGCTTGCTCGCGGCGATGTCGGCCACCGCGGCGGCGACGGCGGGCGCCTCCGATGGCGGGACGATCGACAGGATGATGTCGGCGTTCTCGAGATCGGACCATGTCCCGGCGCGCACGCCGACGGCCTCGGCGCGCTTGCGGCTTGCCGCGCTGCGCCCCTCGAGGACCGACATGACGTCGATGCCGGACGCGACCATGCGGCCGGCAACGGCGCTGCCCATTGCGCCCTGGCCGAGGACGGCGACAACTCCCACGCTTTCGACCATAGGCTTCTCCGCGGCGATTGAAGGCGATCCGGTGGAGCAAGTGCCCCTCGAGAGCCGGCCGGCCCGGGCTACGGTGCCTGCTGCAGGCTCGAAACTTCGTTGGTGAGGGTGGTGCGTCGCATGTCGCGCACTTCGGCGTAATCGTAGCGGCGGGCGCGATGCATGGTGACGCGATTGTCCCACATCACCAGGTCGTGCGGCTGCCACACATGGGCGTATACGAACTGGCGCTGGGTGGCGTGCTCGGTCAGGTCGCGCAGGAAAGCGCGCGCCTCCGGCACCGGCCATCCCTCGATGCCGCCGGCATGGCTCGCGAGATAGAGCGACAGACGGCCGGTCGCCGGATGCTTGCGCACCAGCCGTTGGCGCACCGGCGCCCATTTTTCTCGCTCGGCATCGGTGAAGTCCGTGAAGCCGAGAATGCCGCGCGAGAAGATCTGGCTGTGCAGGCAGATCAAATCATGGACCTCGCGCTTGGTCGCTTCGTCGAGCGTATCGTAGGCGGCACGCATGTCGGCGAACTCGGTGTTGCCGCCGGTCGGCGGAATGTGACGCGCCGACAGCAGCGAGTACTTGGCCGGGATCTCCTTGAACGAGCTGTCGGAGTGCCACAGCTGGTTGCCGAGGCCGAACAGGCGGCGGCGATCGTCGCGCGCCAGGACCCGGTTGTTCTTGTCGAGGTTCGAGATGTCGTTCAGATCCATGCTGACCCGGCGTTCCTCGGGCGCGGCGATGTCGCCGGTGGCCTGCTCCAGGGGGCCCAGGCTGCGGCTGAAGACCAGCTGCTGCTCGTCGTTGATCTTCTGGTCGTGGAAGACCAGTACGCCGAACTCGTCCATGCCGGCATGGACGGCGGCGACCTGCTCGGGCGAGAGTGGCTGCGTGAGATCGAGACCCGAGACCACGCCCGCGAAGAAGGCGCGATTCACCGGGTCGATGGGTTGGATGTCGATGGTCATGGCGGCAAGTCTACTGCGAACGGGCGCAGGCGGCGATATCTTCTCCTCCCCGGCATCGCCGGGGAGGTGTCGCCGTCTTCGGCGACGGAGGGGTCATGATTCATGCGGACCGCGGGCGTCCCGCCCGCGCATCGCAACATCAAGAGCGCCCGGGACGCCCGCGGTCCAAAGATCATGACCCGACCCCACCCTCGCCCAAGACGGCGACACCACCCCAGCGAAGCCGGGGAGGAGGACAGCACTACGCCGTCGGAAGTTTGTAGTCCTCGAAGTGCTTGCGCAGCGCGGTCTTGAGGATCTTGCCGGTGGCGCCGTGGGGGATGGCGTCGATGAACTGGACGTCGTCTGGCATCCACCACTTGGCGATCTTGCCCTCGAGGAACTTCAGCAGATCGGCCTTGGTGACGTCGGCGTCGGGCCGGCGAACCACGATCAGCAGCGGCCGCTCGTCCCACTTGGGATGATGGACGCCGATCACCGCCGCCTCGGCGACGCCGGGGCAGCTCATCGCCGCATTCTCGAGGTCGATCGAGCTGATCCATTCGCCGCCCGACTTGATGACGTCCTTGGAGCGGTCGGTGATGACGACGGAGCCGTCCGATTCGATCTTGCAGACGTCGCCGGTCATGAACCAGTCGTCCTCGAGGAACTGGCTCTTGCCGTCGCCCTTCATGTAACCGTTCACGATCCATGGGCCGCGCACCACGAGATTGCCCGAGACGCTGCCGTCATGCGGCAGGTCGTTGCCAGCATCGTCGATGATCTTCATCTCGCAACCGAACACCGGCCGACCGGCCTTGGCTGTGATGGCAAAGCGTTCGGCGTCGGGCAGGCTGCGCTCGCCCCTGTTGAAGCGGGTCACCGTGCCGAGCGGGCTCATCTCGGTCATGCCCCAGCCTTGCACGACCTCGACGCGGTGCTCCTTCCAGAAGCGCTCGATCATCGCGAGCGGCACGGCCGAGCCGCCGATCAGAGTGCGCTTGACCGATGACATCTTGAGCTTGTTCTGAGCGCAGTAGTCGAGCAGGGCGAGCCACACCGTCGGCACGCCGGCGCTGAGCGTGACCTGCTCCTTGTCCAGAAGCTCGTAGACGCTGGCGCCGTCGAGCTTGGGCCCGGGGAACACCAGCTTTGCGCCGCACATCGGCGCGGCGTAGACCAGGCCCCAGGCATTGGCATGGAACATCGGCACTACCGGCAGCAAGGTGGTGTCTGGATTGATCGGGATCACCGCGCCGTTCGACGCCATGATCGAATGGATCATCGTCGATCGGTGCGAGTACAGCACGCCCTTGGGATTGCCCGTCGTCCCCGAGGTGTAGCAGAGCGAGGACGCAGTCTTCTCGTCGAAGCTGGGCCATTTCAAGGTGCCCGGCTTGCCCGCGACCAGCTCCTCGTAGCACAGCAGGTTGGGAATCTTGGACGAGGCCGGCATGTGCGCTCGGTCGGTCATGACCACGACGTGCTTCACCGTCTCGAGCTTGCCCCACACGCCCTCGACGATCGGCAGCAGGTTGAGGTCGACGAAGATGACCTTGTCCTCGGCGTGATTGGCAATGTAGGCCACGTGCTCGGGCGCCAGCCGCGGGTTGATGGTGTGCAGGACCGCGCCGATGCCGGAGATGCCGAAATAGAGCTCGAAATGGCGGTAGGTGTTCCAGGCGATGGTGCCGACCCGGTCACCCAGCTGGATGCCCAGCCCCTGCAGCGCCTCGGCGACCTGCCTGGCCCGCTTGGCCGCGTCGCGGTAGCCGTAGCGATGGATAGGGCCTTCGACCGTGCGCGTGACGATCTCGACGTCGGGATAGTAGGCGGCGGCGAAGTCGATGATCTGCGATATCAGCAGCGGACGGTCTTGCATCAGGCCGAGCATGGCGTTTCCCTTGTTAGCCGTGCCGCTCGATATGCAGGCTTCGGAGGTTGGCGAGCGGCTTCAGGTCAGGTTCTAGACCGAGTCCTTGGCCGCCGGGAAGCGATACGAAGCCATCGCGAATGGTCAAAAGGTCGCCCAGGAGCCCCTCGCGCAGCGGATTGGCATTGGCGTCGACCTCGAGCATCCCTGGCCCACGGACCGCCGCCAGCAGGTGCAGGGAATGCAATAATCCGATGGCTCCGCCGAGATAGTGCGGGCACCAGGTGCGGCCTGCCGCCAGAGCAGCCCGCGCCACCGGCAGGCAGCCGGATTGGCCGCCCCACTTTGCGACGTCGGGCTGGACGATGCCGAACAGGCCCGACTCAATTGCCGTCTGGAATTGACCGGCGCCGCGCAGATTCTCGCCTACGGCCAGCGGCGCAGGCGCCACGGCGGCAACCTGGGTCCATTCGGCCGTCGGCCGATCAGCCGTCAGGGGTTCTTCGATCCAGCCCAGATTGAACTCGGCGAGCCTGGGTAACATCCGGCACGCAGTGGCGAAATCCCAAGCCTGGTTGGCGTCGACCATGAGCCGCTCGCCGTCGCCCAGGCTGGCGGCGACCGGCCGCAGTGAGCCGAGGTCGGTTTCCTCGCCGAAGCCGATCTTGAGCTTGAAGGCGCGGTAGCCGGCGGCCCGCGTACGCGTGACGGTGTCGGCGGCGGCCGGCCCGGGATTGATGCCGGAGGCATATACCGGCACCGGGCCATCGTCGCGGCCGCCCAGAGCGCGCCATAAGGGAAGTCCGCGCTTGCGCGCCCGCAGGTCATGGATGGCGAGATCGAGGCTGGCGGCGGCAGCCGAGAAGCCACCGGCATCGCCGCTCTGGATGCGCAGCACGTGCAGGGCACGGTCGATCTCCGCCCACAGAGCCACCGGATCGTCGAGCGGCTTGCCCAGTGCCAGCGGCGCCACGATATCGGCGAGCAACCGGGCGCGGTATTCGGCGCCGGCATTGGGAAAGTTGCACCACACCTCGCCCCAGCCGCGCGCGCCGTCGCTGTCCTCGGCACGCACGAAGACGGCGGCCCGTTCCGTCATGGTGCCGAAGGAGGTCCGCACCGGCTCCTTGATGGGCGTGCGAAAGACATGCGCCTCGACGCGGGCGAGGATTGGTGGGGTCATCTTCCCGTCCTCCCCAGCGAAGCTGGGGAGGTGTCGCCGTCATACGGCGACGGAGGGGTCATGAGCCATCGGCTCCGCTCTCTCCCGTGACTCATGACCCCTCCGTCCGCGATGACGCGGACACCCCAACTTCGTTGGGGAGGAGAAGATGAGAAGAGCTTCGGTTTCACTCGGCGGCGTCGCGGTTGGCGTCGGCCAGCAGGTCGTAGGTCCGCTTCTGATACTGGACCATGTAGTCGGTGTACGACGTGGTCGGGTATTTGGGCGGCTTGTCAGGACCGACGGTGGTCGGCACGGCGGCAACCGGCCAATCGATGTTGCTGTCGCAGAAGAACGCCAAGGCATAGCGCTCGCCGCCGCTGCGGTTGATGGCGCGATGCGGCGTCGCCAGGAAGACGTCGTTGGTCCAGCGCTGCAGGAACTGCCCGCCGTTGACGACGTAGGCGCCGGGCAGGGCAGGGGCGTCGATCCACTTGCCGCTCTGCGTGCGGATGGAGAGGCCGGGCACCTCGTTGGGCGCCAGCAATGTGAGGAAGCTCGTGTCGGTATGCGGGGCGATGCCGAACTCGTCGTCGACCATCACATCCTGGTGCGGATAGTGGGTCATCCGGAGCTTGTACTGGCAGTCGCGAAATGGCCCGTCGAACCAGGTGGCCGGCAGGCCAAGGGCACGGGCATAGAGCGGCACCAGCTTGAGCACCAGCCGCTCCATGGTGTCGCAGTAGCCGGCAACGCTCTCGCGGAAGCCCGGCAGGTTGGCCGGCCACTGGTTGACGCTGCGGAAGCGCCGGTCGACCCGCGCGTCGGGATGATCGGGCGGCAGGTCGCGGGCGATGAACAGCGCCTCGTTGAAGTTCGCCCGCGTCACCTTCTGCACCGTCGAGGTGCGCAGCGTGTCACCGCGCAGCGGCAGGTAACCGACATTGTGCCGGTCGATGCGGATCTCCATCTTCCGCTCGATCGGTTGGGCATGGAAACGCGCCGCCTGCCGGAAGACGTCACGGACCTGCTCCGGCGGCACGCCGTGATTGACGATGAAGTAGAAGCCGATCTCGGTCAGCGCGAAGCGCAGCTCGGCAGCTGCGGCCTCCATAGCTCCCGGCTGGCCTGCCAGGTACGGCCCGAGGTCGATGACGGGGATGGTCTCGGTCGTGCTCACCTGAGGGGCCTCCCTCACCTTAGGGTCCGTGACGAAGTCATCGCCGCAGCAATTCTGTCATCCCGAGCAAGGCGCTTGCTTCGCAGGCGCCACAGCGAGGGACCTTCGAGGCCGCGACACAGGGTCGTTGCTCCGCTCCACATGACAGTGTTGCCGTCACAACCGGACCACCCAGCACGGCACATGCTCTCACTCGGCGGCTTGCAGGTCGGGTGCGTTCAGCACGTCGTAGTTTCGCTTCTGATACCAGGCCATGTAGTCGCTGTAGTAGGTGGTCGGGTACTTCGGTGGCCTGTCCGGGCCGACGGTGGTCGGCACGGCCGCGACCGGCCAGTCGATGTTGCTGTCGCAGAAGAATGGGATGGCGTAGCGCTCGCCGCCGCTGCGGTTGATGGCGCGATGCGGCGTCGCCAGGAAAAAGTCGTTGGTCCAGCGTTGCAGGAACTGCCCGCCATTGACGACGTAGGCGTCGGGGATCGCCGGTGCGTCGATCCAGGTGCCGCCCTGCGTGCGGATCGAGAGGCCGGGCACGTCGTTGGGTGCCAGCAGGGTGAGGAAGCTCGTGTCGGTGTGCGGCGCCAGACCGAACTCGTCCTCGACCGGGCTGTCCTGGTGCGGGTAGTGGGTCATGCGCAGCGAGAACTGGCAATCCTCGAACGGGCCGTCGAAATAGGCAGCCGGCAGCTCGAGGGCGCGGGCGTAGACGCGCACCAGCTTCTTCACCAGCGCTTCCATGGTGTCGCAATAGTCGACGATGACCTCGCGGAAGCCCGGCAGTTCGCTCGGCCAGCGATTGGCACCGCGATAGCGCCGGTCGGCCAGCACGTCGGGATGATCGGCCGGCATCTCGCGCTTGACGAAGAACGCCTCGTTCAGGTTGGGCTTGGTGCCGGCCTGCACCGTCGAGGTGCGCAACGTGTTCCCGCGCATCGGCATATAGCCGGTGCCGTGAGGGTTCAGCTTGTAGGCGAGCTTGCGTTCCACCGGCAGCTCGTGAAAGCGCTTCACCTGGTCGAACACACCGCGGATCTTGTCGCGCGGCACACCATGATTGACGATGAAATAGAAGCCGATCTCGGTCAGTGCGAACCGCAGCTCCCTGGCCGTCCGATCCAGCGCGCCCGCCTCGCCGGCAAGATACGGGCCGAGGTCGATGACGGGAATGGTCTCGGTGGCCATGGCGCCCTCGAATTTGTTACAATACCTAACGATACCGCCGTGCGCCGGCAGGGGTCCAGCCACGTGCCGATACCAGATGCGATGACAGCTCACGTCATCTTGCATGCCGTGCCCCCGGGCGGGGCCGCAGAGCATGCACATATGGCACCCCCCCGTCATCCCGACCGGAGCGGAACGTGGCGCCTGCCCTGAGCGCGGTCGAAGGGAAGCTAAGTGGAGGGACCTTTCCTCTTCACAGATCAGTAAGAAACGTCCCTCGACTGCGCCGCCCTTCGGGCGGCTTACGGGGCTTGCTTCGCAAGCGCCTTTCTCTGGATGACGGCATTCTTTGTAAACGCGAATACCCTGGGTCCGGCCGGCCGGCCCAGTCAGTCTCGTCGAGAACGAGGCAGCGGCGCCCAGTGACGGCGAAGGGAGCTTGGCATGATCTTCGGCATTCTGGCGCTCGGCGTGGCGGCGGCCTTCACCGGGGCTGCCTTCTACATAACCTTCGCCGAGCAGCCGACGCGGCTGATGCTCGATGACCGCGCGATGCTGGTGCAATGGAAGCCCGCTTACGCGCGCGGCTATGCCATGCAGGCGAGCCTCGCGGTGGCGGGCTTCGTGTTCGGCGTCCTCGCATGGTGGACGACCGACGATCCCATGTGGCTCGCTGGTGCCGTCGTGCTGGTCGCCAACTGGCCCTACACGCTGCTCATCATCCTGCCGGTCAACAACCGGCTCAACGCCATCGAGCCCGACCGGGCCGGCCCCGAAAGCCGAGCCCTGATCGAGCGCTGGGGCCGGCTGCATGCCCGGCGGACGATGTTGGGCATGGTGGCCAGCGTCCTGTTCACCTTGGCCGCCTATCAGCCCGCCGGCAGCTTGTAGTCTTTGAAATCCTCGCGCAGCCTGGTCTTCAGGATCTTGCCCGTCGCGGTGGGCGAATTGGCATCGACGAACTGCACGTCGTCGGACAACCACCATTTTCCGACCTTGCCGGCGAGGAACTCGAGCAGCTCCTTCTTGTCGACCGTGGCGTCGGCCTTGCGGTGCACGATCAGCAGTGGCCGCTCGTCCCATTTCGGATGGGCGACGCCGATCACCGCCGCCTCGGCGACGGCCGGATGGGCCATCGCGGCGTTCTCGAGGTCGATCGAGCTGATCCATCCGCCACCCGAATTGATGACGAGGCAGAGTATCGAGGCATCTCTCCGGTCGTCGTGTCGTGGGGCCTGTTGTGGCGGGATGGGGCCGTTTGGCCTAGGGTGAACGGGCATCCTTTGGGGGTAAACCGATGATGCGGTCAAGATACGGGATGGCCCTGTCGGCGGGCGCACTGGCAGTCGCCTGGATATCGGCGGCTGTGGCGGGCACGGCCTACAACACCGAAAGCGGCGCGACGCACTCCTTTCTGAAGCTGCTGACCGAGCGCCTGGAATTCACCCTGGAGCGGATTCCAGCGCTGGGAAGCCACCTGATCGGGCTGCCGGACCAGATCGGTGGCCGCACCGCCCTGCTCCTCGTCGGTATCGTCGTTGCGGGTCTGCTGGCCGAGAATCTCGTTCGCCTGCTGCTCAGCAGGGCTCGGGTGCGCGGCTTCGACCGGCTGGTGGGCCAGTCGCCGCTGCGCGCCTTCGGGCGAGCCCTTCTGCTCGACGTACTGGCGCTCGTAGGGCTCGCGGTTGCCGGGCGGCTGGTGCTTCGCCAGATCGGCGACCCCGAGAGCATCGGTTTCAAGCTCGGCCAGCAGGTCTTCCAGGCGATGATCTACTGGCGCACTTTCAACCTGGTGTTCCGGGCATGGCTGCGGCCGGCGGCGCCGGAAGGCCGCATCGCACCCGTTGACGACGATACGGCGCGCGGCCTGCTGATCGCTCTCAACTGGGTGATCGTCCTGCCGCTGCTTGGCAATCATGCCGGCCGTGCCCTGGAATTGACCGGCGCGCCGCCCGAGGTCGTGAGTGCCGCCGTCATTCTGTATGCGCCGGTGATAGCCGCGTGCCTCCTGTGGGTAGTCCGGCATTGGCACAAGGAGATGGCGGCCTGGCTTTCGGCCATGGTGTCGCCGAACAAGATCGGCCAGCGCCTGAAGAGCGACGCCGCCAATCGTTGGTGGGTCTTCGGCCTGATCTTCTACGCCATGATGGGCCTGGCTGCGATCTACGCGGCAATTGCCGAATCGAACACCGCGGCGCGCGGGCTGACCGTCATCGAATCGGCGCTGATCGCCCTGCTGCTGTTCGAGACGCTGATGCATCGCATCACGCGCCACATCGTCTCCGAGCTGCCGATGGCCGGCGACGTGGTCGCCGACTGCCTGCGCCTGGTAGCACGGCTCTTCGTCGTCATCCTGATCGCCGAGGCCATGATGGTGAGGGTGCTGGGCGCCATGACGCCGGAGCAGTGGCTGCCGCACGACCGCGGGGCCAAGGTCGCGGCAATCACCGCCGTCGCCATCTACGCACTGTGGCGGTTCATCAAGTTCCGCATGGATTCCTACATCGCCGCCAATCCGCTGCCCTCGGCCGACGCGACCGGCGACACCGAGGAAGACGTCAAGGTGGCGGCCTCGCGCCTGCGGACCCTGATGCCCCTGCTGCGCGCAATCTCCGGGGCGGTGATCCTGGTGGTCGGCGGCCTGCTGGTGCTGTCGGAGCTCGGCGTCAACATCACGCCGCTGATCGCCGGCGCCTCGGTCCTCGGCCTCGCCGTGTCGTTCGGCAGCCAGTCGCTGGTGCGCGACATCGTTTCCGGCGTGTTCTTCCTGGCCGAGGACTCGTTCCGCATCGGCGAGTATGTCGATTGCAGCAAGGTCAAGGGCACGGTCGAAGGCTTCAGCGTGCGCTCGCTGAAACTGCGCCATCAGAACGGCCAGCTTCATATCGTTCCATTCGGCCAGGTCGGCCACATCACCAACTTCAGCCGCGACTGGACGGTGGTGAAGTTCAACCTCGCCTTCGCGCCGGGAACCGACGTCGAGCTGTTGCGCAAGACGGTGAAGAAGCTCGGCCTCGACATGCTCGAGGAGCCGGCCTTCAAGCCGATCATCATGCAGCCGCTCAAGATGCAGGGCGTGGTCGACATCAAGGACAGCCAAGTGATCGTGCGCTTCAAGTTCATGGCGCGGCCAAAGAACCCGAGCCTGATCCAGCGCACCGCCATCCGCCGCATGTACGACACGCTGCCCGGGCTCGGCATCCACTTCGCCACGCCCACCATGACGGCCTATCCGACGGCGATGATGCCGGTGGGGATACCGGCGACAGTCGCGCCGGCGCCAGCGCCGCCCGCCAAGCCACCGGCCGCACCGGAAGCCAAGGTCGCGGCGGAGTAGGGCTCATTTCTCCTCCCCAGCGTCTTCGCTGGGGAGGTGTCGCCGTCATACGGCGACGGAGGGGTCATGATCTTCCGGACCGCGGGCGTCCCGCCCGCTCACGATCATGAACCATGAGCGGGCGGGACGCCCGCGGTCCGGAAGATCATGACCCCTCCGTCCGCGAAGACGCGGACACCCAGCGAAGACGCTGGGGAGGGAAAAGACCTGCATGGCGCCCTCTCGTCGCGCAGGGCTAAGATGCGCCGTCCTCGCATAGGGAGAAGCAACCATGGAAAAGCGCAAGCTCGGACGGTCGGGCCTCGAATTCGCTCCGATCGCCTTCGGCGGCAACGTGTTCGGCTGGACGGCCGATGAGGCGACCTCGCACCAGCTGCTCGACGCCTTCGTCGATGCCGGATTCACGTTCGTCGACACCGCCGACGTCTATTCGCGCTGGGCGCCCGGCCACAAGGGCGGCGAGTCGGAGACGGTGATCGGCAGCTGGCTGAAAAAGGACCCGGGGAAGCGCGACAAGGTTCTGATTGCCACCAAGTGCGGCATGGAGATGCCGAATGTCGGCCAGGGCCTGTCGCGCAAGCATATCATCGGTTCGGTCGACGCCTCCCTGAAGCGGATGAACACCGACTACATCGACCTTTTCCAGTCGCATCGCGACGACAAGGACACGCCGATCGAGGAGACGCTGTCGACCTACGGCGAGCTGATCAAGGCGGGCAAGCTGCGCGCCATCGGCGCCTCCAACTACGAGGCGCCGCGCCTCGCCGAGGCGGCCAAGGTCGCCAAGGAGAAGGGCCTGCCGCGCTACGAGAGCCTGCAGCCGCACTACAATCTGGTCGAGCGTCCGCTCTTCGAGGAGGCGCTCGAGCAGGAGTGCCTTAAGCAGGAGATCGGCGTCATTCCCTACTGGTCGCTGGCCAGCGGGTTCCTGACCGGCAAGTACCGCTCGGAGGCCGACCTCGGCAAGAGCCCGCGCGGTCCGGGCGGCGTGAAGAAGTATTTGAACGACAAGGGCTTCAAGGTGCTGGGCGCGCTCGATGCGGCGGCCAGGAAGCACAACACCAGCAACACCAGCGTGGCCCTGGCCTGGCTGATGCAGCGCAAGGCGGTGACCGCGCCGATCGTCAGCGCCACCAGCCTGGCGCAGCTCAAGGACCTGCTCGCGGCGCCCTCGGTCAAGCTCGACGCCGAGTCGGTCGCCGCCCTCGACAAGGCGAGCGCCTGACGGCGCGTCGTCCCGTAGCCGTTGAATTTGGTCGAAGGCCAATCAAAGTCCTCATCCTGAGGAGGCCGCGTAGCGGCCGCCTCGAAGGATGGGCGACACGGTAGATCGTTGGAAAAGCGATGGCGCGACACCCTTGACTATTGCCGACCCTTCGAGACGCGGCCCTCCGAGCCGCTCCTCAGGATGAGGTCCTATGGGGCGTCGTACCGTCCACCGATCGCTGGCGAGCAGGGCCGGAGAAAATGGTAGAGTGAGCCATGCTCATCTTCCGCCAGCTCTTCGACCCGACGTCATCGACCTACACCTACCTCCTCGGCTGCAGCGCCACGCGCGAGGCGCTGCTGATCGACCCCGTCTTCGAGCAGGTGCGCCGCGACGCCGCCCTGATCACCGAGCTGGGGCTGACGCTGACCTGGACGCTCGAGACCCACGTCCACGCCGACCACATCACCGGCGCGTGGCTCCTGAAGCAGAAGCTCGGCAGCGGCATCGCCCTGGCGGCGGCGGCGGGAGCGGCCGGGGCCGACCGGTTGCTGGCCGACGGGGACCGGGTCGAGTTCGGCCGCCGCGCGCTGGAAGTGCGGGCGACGCCGGGCCATACCTCGGGCTGCCTGACTTACGTGCTCGACGACGAGAGCATGGCCTTCACCGGCGATTGCCTGCTGATCCGCGGCTCCGGCCGCACCGACTTCCAGCAGGGCGATCCGCGCCAGCTGTATCGCGCGGTGCGCTCGCGCATCTTCTCGCTGCCCGAGGGATGCCTGCTCTATCCGGCGCACGACTATCGCGGCCTCACCGTCACCAGCGTTGCCGAGGAGAAGCGCTTCAATCCGCGTCTCGGCGGCGAGGTCGGCGAGGGTGACTATGTCGGCTACATGAAGAACCTCGACCTGCCGCACCCCAAGAAGATCGACGAGGCGGTGCCGGCGAACCTGCGGTGCGGCCAGCCGGGCAACGACACCGAGGTGCCGCCCGATCCGCATTGGGCTCCGCTGCGCTTTACCTTCGGCGGCGTCTGGGAGGTCGAGCCGCACTGGCTGGAGGAGAACCTGGCTGCCGTGCAGGTGCTCGACGTGCGCGAGCCGTCGGAGTTCACAGGACCGCTCGGGCGGATTCGCGGCGCGACGCTGATTCCCCTGGGCGATCTCGCCAAACGCGCCGCCGAGCTGCCGAAGGGCAAGCCCATCGTCACGGTGTGCCGCGCCGGCAGCCGCTCGGCCCACGCCACGGCGATCCTGACCAAGGCCGGTTTCGCCGAGGTCGCGAACCTGCCGGGCGGCATGTTGCGCTGGCGCGCCGAAGGGCGCAGCGTGGACGGCGGATCACACTAGGTTAAGCGGTCAGAGGGTCTATGGACGTTCGGGCTTGGCTGCATGGTCTCGGCCTGGGCCAGTACGCCGAGGCGTTCGAGGCCAATCACATAGACGGCGCGATGTTGCGCGGCCTGACGGCAGACGACCTGCGCGAGCTCGGTGTCACCTCGCTCGGCCATCGCAAGCGCCTGCTCGAGGCGGCGGCCAATCTCAAGACCGATGAGCCGGAAGCAGTGGCCGCAACTCCAGAGCGGCGCCAGGTCGCCGTGCTGTTCGCCGACCTGTGCGGCTTCACGGAGCTTTCGACCTCGGTCGATGCCGAGGAGCTGCGTCGCATCGCCGGCCGGTTTCTGGCGCAGGCCGACGAGATCGTGGTGGCGCACGGCGGCACGGTCGACAAGCATATCGGCGATGCCACGATGGCGATCTTCGGAGCGCCGGTCGCCCACGAGGACGACCCGCTGCGCGCCGTCGCCGCGGCCGACGACCTGCAACGTGCCATGTCCGCCTTGTCGTCCGAGCTGGGCCGCGAGCTTGCCACCCATGTCGGCATCGCCCTTGGCGACGTCATCGCAGGCGAGGTCGGCGGCGAGCTGCGCCGCGACTACACGGTCGTCGGCGAGGCGGTGAACCTGGCGGCGCGGCTGGTCGGCGAAGCCGGGCCGGGCGAGACGATGATGAGCGAGGCGGTATGGCGGGCCGTCGCCGGTCGCGTGCGCGCCACTGCGATGGGCGAACGCTCCGTGAAGGGCATTGCCCGGCCACAGCGCTTCTGGCGCCTCGATGGTCTGGGCGAAGGCGCGACATCCGCCCGGCTGCCGTTCGTCGGTCGCGAGGTCGAGCTGGCGCAAGCCCTGGCCGTACTCGCGACGGCGCAGCCGGGCGCGCATCTGCATTTGCGCGGCGAGGCGGGTATCGGAAAGAGCCGCCTGCTCGCCGAGGTCCTGGCCAGCGCGTCCGGCCAGGGTATGGCGCCGATAATGGCGCATGCCGTGGATTTCGGCACGGCGCGCCGGCAGATGCCCCTGCGGGTCCTCGCCGAAGCCCTGATCGAGCGCTTGCCGGGATGGATCGAAGATCCCGCGGTCGATGCGCGCCTGCGCGCCGCCGCTCACGATGTCGTCGAGCGGCCGATGCCGCCCGAGCTCGCCGCGCCCTATCGCGCGATGGAGGACAGCCGACGCGTCGCGGCGCGGGCCGAGGCGGTGACGGAGCTGACGGCGACGGTCACGAGCACCAGCCCACTGGTCATCGCGATCGAGGACCTGCACTGGGCGGACGATACCCTGAGGGCGTTTGTCCGCATGCTGGCCCGTCGCACGGCCACGGCCCGCCTGGTCGTCGTTACGACGTCGCGACCCGAAGGCGATCCGGTCGATGCCGCGTTTCGCCGCGACCTGGCCGGCGTCTCCGTCGTCGTCATGGAGCTGGGTCCGTTGCAGGGCGCGGCGATGCAGGCTCTTGCGCGCGCAGCGGCCAGCAAGGTCGATCAGGCGGTCATCGCAACCTTCATCAACCGCTCCGGCGGCAACCCGCTGTTCCTCGAGCAGCTCGCGCTCAGCACCGCGGAGGCCCAGACCGCCGAGTTGCCGGGCTCGATCCGCGGCCTGGTGCAGGCCCGGCTCGATCGCCTGGCCCGTGCCGATCGCGCCGCGCTGCAGGCCGCCTCGGTCTACGGCCAGCGGGTGCCGCCGGCGGCCCTGCGAGCCCTGGCAGGAAGCGACAGCTACGACCCGCGGCCGCTGATCGAGGCCGGCCTCCTGATCGACGACGGCGGCATGCTGGTCTTTGCCCATGCCCTCATCCAGGAGGGGACGTACGCCTCGCTGCTGCGCGAGACGGCGCGCCAGTTGCACCGCCGGGCGGCCGACTGGCTGGGCGAGGGCGAGCCCGACCTGCGCGCCCAGCATCTCGACCGGGCGGGAGAGCCGGGAGCGGCGGACGCCTATCGCCTCGCTGCCGAGGCCCAACGCCGCTCCGGACGGCTGTCGGTGGCGCTGGAGCGCGCCGAACGCGGCCTGCAGCTTGCGGTGACCGAGGCACAGTTCGTCGCCTTGTCCCTGCTGGCCGGCCATCTGCTTCTCGACCTCGGTGCCCCACGCGAAGCACGCGACAGATTTGTCGCAGCACTGGCCAAGGCCACGAGCGCCGCTGAACGCGGCGAGGCGGAGTTCGGTATCGCCGCGGCGCTGCGCATCACCGACGATCTCGCGGGGGCGGAGCAGGCGCTCGATCGGGCCCTGGCGGCCGCCGAGGCGGCCGAGCTGACGGCGCTGGCCTCGCGCTGCCATCATATGCGGGGAAACCTCCTCTTTCCGCGCGGTCGCGTCGACGAGTGCATGGCCGAGCACCGCCGGGCGCTGGCGCTCGCCGAGCGCGCCCAGTCGCCCGAGCTCGTGGCTCGCGCGCTCGGCGGTCTCGCCGATGCTTTCTATGCGCAGGGCCGGATGCGCTCGGCCGGGACGGCCCTGGCGCGCTGCATCGAAGCGGCCCGGCTTTCGGGCGCAGGCGCCGTCGAGATTGCCAACCGGCCGATGGCCGCCATCGCCGAGTGCCATCTGCTCGACCTCGTGGCCGTGCGCAAGTCGGCGGAGACGGCGATCGAGCTGGCGCGCCAGGCGCAGAACCGCCGGGCAGAGCTGATCGCGCTCCACGGCCTCATCATCGCCGCCGTCGAGGCCGACGAGCCCGAGGCGGGAACGTCGCATGTCGAGCGGGCCGACCAGATCGTGGCCGAGCTCGAAGCGTGGCGCTTTGCCAGCGAGAATGCGATCTTCCGCGCGCAGCTCGAAGCGGCGATGGGCAATCGTGGGCGCGCCGCCGAGGTTGCGCGCGGTGCCGTCGAGCACATGCGGCAGCACGCCTTGAGCTACATGGGGGCGGCGATCCTGGGCATCGGCGCCAGCATCAGTGACGATCCCGCCGAACGGGAGGCCTGGTTGATCGAAGGCGAGGCGCTGCTGGGCGCGCAGACGCTGGGCCACAACCACCTCTTCTATCGCAGCTTCGCGGTCGACGCTTGCCTGGCCGCCGGCCGGCCCGACGAGGCGCGTCGTCACGCCGCCGCGCTCGCCCGGTTCACCGCTATCGAGCCGATGCCCTACACCGACCTGATCGTGCAGCGCGGCGCGCTGCTCGCCGACGCCCAGGAAGGCTGGCTGACCGCCGAGCGCCGCGCGACCCTGGCCGAACTCGCCGCCCGCGCCGAGCGCACCGGCTACCACCGTCTCGCCAAGCCGATGCGGGCGATTCTGCTCACATGAAAGATGCGTTGCGGCGCGCCACCCAGGGCGGAGCAACCTCCGCCGGCTGTGGCGCTCATGCTCTTCTGGATCGCGGGCGTCCCACCCGCTCATGGTTCATTCTGTCATCCTGAGCGCAGCGAAGGACCTCATCGCCGCTCGCCGCGAACGTGCTTTGCAACTTCGGGCGACGAGATGCTTTCCTTCGGCTTGGCTCAGAACACGCGCTGCCCTCAGGATGACAATAAGGACGCGTGAGCGGGCGGGACGCCCGCGATCCAGAAGAGCCACAGCCGGCGGAGGTAACTCCGCCTTAAGTGGTGCGATTCCAGCGCATGGCCCCGTCAACCACGGCCACCGCAGTGCGCGTCACCACCGTGCGGTAGCGCGGGCGCCGGGCGCGACGTCGGCTTCGGTCGGAGCCTGCACCTTCTGCATGTGCTCGTAGCGCTGGGCGGCGAACCACAATGCGTAATCGCCGAACTTGATCGGCGGATACTTCGCCGGGCCGCAGGTCGGCAGGCACTCGATCACGGTGTCGTGGTCGGGATCGCAGAAGAACGGCACGGCGTAGCGCAGCTGGCCCGACACGTTGCGCACGCGATGCGGCGTCGACAGGAAGCGCTCGTTGGTCCAGCGATGCAGGATGTCGCCGCCATTGACCACGTAGGCATCCTCGACGCCCGGCGCATCCATCCAGCGCCCGTCCGGCAGCTGGATTGACAGGCCCTGCACCTTGTTGGGCGGCAGCAAGGTCATGAACCCCGAATCGGTGTGCGGCACCAGGCTGGCGACCGAGTCGTCGGTACCATCGATCACCGGATAGCGCGACATGCGCAGGATCATATGCGGCCTGGCGAAGCAGGAATCGAAATGACCCTCGGGCAGGTCAAGTGCCAGCGCGTAGAGCTTCACCAGCTTCCGGCACAGCGCCTCGAGCGTGCCCATGTAGGCCAGCATGTTGCCGCGGAAGCCCGGCAGGTCGCTCTCCAGGGGCCATTTGTTCATGGCGTGGAAGCGGCGGTTGCTCAGCACGTCGGGGTCGTTGGCGGTGCGCTCGCGGCGCAGGAAATAGGCCTCATTCTGGCTCGGCTTCTTGCCCTGCGCCGCGGCGTTGGGCGGCGGCTTCCGGGCGATCGGCATGTAGCCGATATTGTGCTCGTCGACCTTGAGGGCGAGCTTCTGCCCGAGCGACTGGGCATGGAAGCGCGCCGCCTCGGCATAGGCGGTATCGATCAGCGGCTGCGGCACGCCATGGCCGCGCAGATAGTAGAAGCCGACATTCTCGAAGGCGAAGCGCAGTTCCGCGGCATTGCGCTCGGCGGCACCCGGCGCGCCGGCAAGGTAGGCCGCGACATCGATCAACGGGATCTCGCCACCGACCATCGTGTGTTGCATCGTTGACCTCCGACTTAGAACAACTCTATCACGGCGATGCCGTGGCATGAATCCGCGACTTCTAGGGGCTGCCTTGCGCCAGGGGCCGGCGAAACGTCCATAGGGTGGCGAACGAGACTGCCGCGGCGGCAGTCATCATGAAGGCCGGGCTCAGATCGACCCCGGTCCGTTCGACCAGCCACGCCGCCGCCAGCGGCGTCATCCCGCCGAGCAGGCCGTTGGGTATGTTGTAGCCCGGCGCGATCGCGGTGCAGCGTACCGACGGTGGCGTGGCCTCGACCATGAAGGCAGGCGTCAGGGCCGAGACGGTGCCGACCAGGATCACCAGGGCAATCTGGCCGGCGACGATGGGCAGCGTCGCGTTCTGGTGCATGAGCAGGAAGAGGGGAACCGTGCCCACAAAGGCGGCGGCCATCGCCGCCAGCATGACGGGCGGGCGCCCGCCGAGGCGGTCGCTCAGCCAGCCCGCCGCCAGCGCAATCGGAATCATGGCGGCCATGCTCGCGGTGTTGATCGTCAGGGCACGAGCAGGGCCGACACCGTCGACGCTTTGCAGCCAGCCGACGATGTAGAGAAAGACCAGGTAGAAGCCGACGGCGAGAAACGTCGTGACGCCGGTTCGGCGCACGACCAGTCGGAAATGGTGGCGCAGGGTGTCGACAAGCGGCAGTCCGGCGGACGGGCCGGCGATCTCTGCGACGCCGACCGACGTGCGCCGCAACAAGAAGCCTGCGATCGCAACGACGAACCCGAACAGGAATGGCAGCCGCCAACCCCAACTGTCGAGCGCCTCGGGCGACAGCAGGCCGGCAAGAGCCGCGCCGGTCGCCGAGCCTGCCAGGACGCCCAGCATGCCGCCGCAGCACGCGATCGCCGAAAGCAGGCCGCGCCGTCCGGGAGGCGCATGCTCGAGCAGGTAGGTGAAGGATGTCGTCCATTCGCCACCAACCGACAGGCCCTGGAACATCGCCTTAACAAGAAACAGGCTCTTCCGCTGGGAGCGCGCCACTCCGATGGCGCTCATCTTCTCGAACACAGATCCCATGAGCGCCACAGGAGTGGCGCGATCCCAGCCTTGAGTTTCATCCATGAGGGGCGGCCAGCAGGCCGGTGGCAAACTCCGGTTGCACACAACGCTCAGCGCAGCATCGGATCGACCACCGCAAAGCGGTTCTGCTGCTCGCTGAAGATCACGCGGAACAGTTCGCGAAAGAGCCGCTCGATCCTGGGATCGGTCGGGCCCGTGGCCTGGGTCCACGCGGTCGTATAGGACAGCATGCGATCGTTGCGGCAGTAGATCGCGTAGACGTAGAAGCGGCCGGGCTGCTGCGGCCGATGGCGAATTTGTCCGCCGGCACAGACCGGATCCGCATTGAGATCGTTGGCCGGGTCGAAGATCAGCACGAGCCGATAGTTCGGCCGGGATGGCGGCGATGGCTCGGCGTAGGTGAAGGTGAGCGCGGGTCGTGGCTTGGCCGCCTGCATCATCGGCAAAAGGTCACGCGCCACGACGGCCTGGTCGATGCCGGGGAAGGGGTTGCCGTCGAGCACTACCTGGAACTGCTTCCCGTCGGTCGCGGCCCAGAACTCGCGAAAGTCGTACTGCGGCGCGAAGTACGTGCCGCCGATCGTCGCGGCAAAGGCTGCGATCGACCCGACGAGCAATGCCGGGATGGCGACGACCAGTCTGCGGAGAAGCCGCATTGAAACCTCGTTCGGTGACTGAGCGACAGTATCGGACTTTTGCGCCCACACGCGCCATCACGATGCGTTGAAACACGCAGCAATGATCCGAAACACCGGGCAATGAATTGTCATTTCACGGCGGGCCCGCGGGTTGACATTGTCGCTGCCGTGTCGAGCTCCTGTGTTCTGCTTGGCGTGTTCGCCATGACGACGGCCAATGCGGTGGTGTTCGCGACCGTTGGTCTGTTCGGTCGTGGCGTCGGCCTGAGCGAGATTCAGGTCGGAACGATCTTCGTTTCCTCGGCGGCGCTGTTCTTCCTCACGTCGGCGCGTTGGGGTGTCCTGGCGGACAGATGGGGCAGACGGCCCGTCATCGTCGTCGGCCTCGTAGCCACGGCTGTCTCGCTCTTCCTGTTTGCCGGCATCTCGCAGGCGGCAGGGGACTTCCCGGGCGTGCTGGCGATCTTCGTCGCACTTCTCGCTGCGCGCACCGTCTATGGCCTGCTCGCCGCTGGAACGCAGCCGGCCGCCGTCGCCGCCATGGCCGATGTCACGACGGCGCGGACGCATTCGTCGGGAGTTGCGCGAGTTGGAGCGGCGATCGGCCTGGGCAGCATTGCCGGCCCGCTCGCGGTTGCGGCGCTGATCGATCTCGGTGTCGTGGCACCGCTCGTCGCGGGAGGCCTGCTGTCGTCGCTCGCGGCCATCCTGGTGTTCGTGGGCGTACGCGAGACGAGCCAGTCCCCGGCAATCGGCTCGCAACGCTGCGGCGCACCGTCTCTCCGCCTCGGGCCGTTTCTCGCCCTGGCGTTCGCGATGCACTTCGCCTTCGCGGCCCTGCAGACGACCAACGCGTTCTATATCCAGGACCGTCTCGGCATCGACGCGATGCGGGCAATGCGCTCGGCCGGCCTGGTCTCGGCCGCCTTTGCCACTAGCTCATTCGTCATCCAGGGATTTGTCGTCGCGCGCCTCGGCCTGCCGGCGCATCGCTCGCTCGCGGTTGGTCTCGGCGTGTGTCTGGTTGGCCTGATCGCATGCCTGTTGGCTCCGACCTACGAAACGCTGCTGGCAGGGTTCGGCCTGCTCGGCATGGGCTTCGGCTTCGCCCAGCCCGGCCTGGTGGCGGGCGCATCGCTCGCCGCCGGCGATCGCCAGGCCGACGCTGCCGGCCTGCTCCAGGCGGCGATGGCTGCCGCCTGGATCGCGGGTGCGTTCGCCGGTACCGGGAGCTACCGCCTGTCCAGTGCCGCACCCCTGGCGCTCGCGGCGCTGGCGATCCTAGGGGCGCTTGTGGCGGCCGTGGTCGCTCATCGCGTGGGCCCGACCGAAGAGCCAGATTCCAGGTCCGTCGGTCGTAGCCGTTTGCTATGACTGTCAATCCTTCTTCCGGAACGTCACCACCAGGACGTCGCGATAGGCCGGCTGGGCGGGATTCTCCGGCTCGACCGGGGTCACGCCGTGATAGCAGCGCGCATCGTCGACCAGGGCGGCGTCGAGCGGGTCGGTCAGGGTGAAGCTGCCGAGCGTGCGCTTGTCGAGATCGTGCACCGTGGTCGTGCCGCTCCTGATGTTGCGGCGGTTGATCAGCAGCACCAGCACGTAGTCGACGCCGTCGCGATGCATGCCCTCGGGCGTCGGCTTGCCGTGCTCGCCGCTGCGCGCCTCGATGCGGAACTGGTGGATCTCGATATGCCAGCGCGCCGTCTCGGGAGCCAGGCGGCCGAACAGGGCACGGCAATATTCGAGGATGGTGCGCATCGACGCGCCGCTGCCGATCTCCTCGGTGACCGGCTTGAACCAGCGTTCGATGCCGCCGTTCAGGTAGTTGTAGTCGAGTGCCTGGTAGTGCGGCTGGTGCCGGCCACGGACGATGGCGCCCTGCTTGCCGCCCTCGTAGACGGCGAAGCGGCGCCGGCGATAGCGGCCGCCGTCGGCCATGTAGGTGTCGACCTCGAGATCGTTCCAGCTGTCGGCAAAGACGGCCCAATCGGACAGGGTGCCGAAACGCAGCAAGGCGTTGCGCATGTCGGACGCTTCGACGAAGGCGTATCCAGCCCGGGCCACTCCGTTGCGGATGCCCGTGGCGTTCTGCAGGCCAGTCCCGATCTCGCTCATAAAAATAACTCTAACACCGGCGAGGCGCGATTGTTCATCCGGCGCCCATGAAGGATTCTAGGGGGCGAGGCCGTCGGATCGCGTCGGCGCGCGCCACCCGCTGGACGGTGGACCTGCCGCGCCCTGCCGCGCCACAATCGGTCGCCGTCGCGGCGTCGACCGCGACCCGGATGGAACGCTGCCATGGGGGAGAGGATGCCGTTTGCCACCACCGACGACGGAGTGAAGCTTCACTACGAGGAGACCGGTTCCGGCGCACCGGTCGTGTTCGTCCACGAATTCGCCGCCGACCATCGCTCGTGGGAACTGCAGATGCGCCATTTCGGCCAGCGCTATCGCTGCGTCACCTACGGTGCCCGCGGCTACCCGCCGTCCGACGTGCCCGAGAAGCCCGAGAGCTACTCGCAGAACCGCGCCACCGACGACATCCTGGCGGTGATGGACCATCTCGGCATCGACAAGGCCCATGTCGTCGGCCTGTCGATGGGCGGCTTCGCCACGCTGCATTTCGGCTTCCGCCATCCGACGCGGGCGCGTTCGCTCGTGGTGGCGGGTGTCGGTTATGGCGCCGAGCGGGAACAGCAGGCCAGGTTCCGCGGCGAGGTCGAGACGGTCGCGGCAACGCTGAAGTCGGAGGGCATGACGAAGTTCGCCGAGAAATACGCCTACGGTCCGACGCGGGTGCAGTTCGAGAACAAGGATCCGCGCGGCTTCGCCCAGTTCAAGAAGGAGCTGGCCGAGCACTCGGCTCTGGGTTCCGCCAACACCCAGGTCGGCGTGCAGGGCCAGCGCCCGTCGCTCTACGACCTGGTCGACAGGATGAACGCGCTTGCCGTGCCGACCCTGATCCTGACCGGCGACGAGGACTGGCCGTGCCTGACCCCCGCCATGCTGATGAAGCGCGAGATCCCATCGGCCGCGCTCGCGGTGATGCCGAACTGCGGCCACACGATCAACCTCGAGGACCCCGACCTGTTCAACCGCATCGTCGGCGATTTCATCGGCCAGGTCGAAGCCGGCCGCTGGCCCAGGCGCGACCCGCGGGCGATGACCAGCTCGATCACGGGGATGCGGTAGGACTTCGCCTCCCCAGCGAAGCTTGGGAGGCGTCGGCGTCCTCGAGTCATGCTCATCGCTGGGAGCGCGCCACACCGATTGCGCGCTTCGCGTTGATGAAGCAACCAATGATCGCCAACGGAGTTGCGCGCACCCGGCCAATACCCCACCCTCGCGGAAGTAGCGACCCCACCCCAGCGAAGCCGGGGAGGAGACGGCATGAGGAATGGCATGCTTGCAGCCATCGCAGTACCCTGCGGGTGATGGAGGATCGAATGGCGAAGCTTGCGGGGGCAGTCGTGGGCGCGTTGGCGGTGTTGTTCGCGGCGGCATGCACGACGGGGCAGGGCAGGGGATTTGCGGGGTCCGGCCTGCAGACGGCGGTGGCGCCGGCCGGGATGACGCCGGCCCAGGGGGCGGCCTACTGCTCCACGCTCGCCCAGACCTACGCCGAATATGTCGGATCGGTGGGATCCTATCTCGGCGGAACGTTCAGGGGCGGCGAGGCGGCCGACCTCGATGCCCGGGTCGCCATTGCCCAGTGCCAGGACGGCAACTACGCGGGCGGCATCCCGACGCTGCAGCAGAAGCTGCGCGACGCGCGCGTGCCGGTGCCGCCGCCCCCCGTCTGACAAGCAGGGAGGCCGGCAGCAAAGAAAAACCCCGGGCGGCGGGGCCACCCGGGGCGAAATGTGTGCCGTACGGACCGGCTAGAAGCCGAGCGGCTGGGTCACGCGAACCCACTTGCCGCCCTTGACCTCGGCCAGGAACGAGGAGTTCGCGCCCTGGCGGATGTTCGGGCCGAAGCTGACCTCGGGACCGTTGAAGATGTCCTTGTAGTTCTTGATCGCCTCCATGCCCTTGATGAAGCTGTCGAGCGTCAGGTCCTTTCCGGCATTCTTGAGACCCTGGACGGTGAGGTCGGCGCCGACGTAGCCGTAGACCGCACCGATGTTGGGATCGACCTTGAAGCGCTTCTTGTAGTCCTCGACGAACTTCTTGACCGTCGGCACCGGCGAATCGGCGTACGGCATCTCGGTCAGGCCCATGGCGTAGAAGCCGTCCATGCCCTGCGCCGCGCCGACGAACGAATCGTAGGACGAGGCGACACCGAGGAAGATCACGTCGTTCCACCCGGCCTTGCGCGCGCTGGTGTAGGGCACGATCGAATCGCGCACGATGGAGCCCAACGCGACCAGCTCGCACTTGGCCTCGCGCAGCTTGGTGATCGGCGCGGTGAAGTCCTGGTCGGTCGGTTTGTGCGCCGTCGTCTCGACGATCTTGATGCCGAGCTTCTCGGCCTGTTCCCTGGCGCCTTCCAGGATCTCCTTGCCGAAGTCGGTGTCCTGGTACATCACGCAGACGTTCTTCACGCCCTTGTTCTTGACGAAGTAGTTGATGCCCGCGCGGATCTGGTCGACGTAGGACGCCGCCCCGTAGAACTTCAGCCGCTCGTAGGGCGCATACATCGAGCGCGCCGCCGACAGCGGGAACAGGTTGGGCACGCCGGCCGCGAACTGGTCCTTGAAGCAGGCGTTGTTCATCGGCGTGCCGAGCGGGCCGACGAAGGCGAATACCTTGTCGCGGTTGATCAGCTTGTTGCAGGCCTGCACCGCCTTCGGCACCTGGTAGGCCTGGTCCTCGACGATGACCTTGAGCTTGCGGCCGTTGATGCCGCCGGCCTCGTTGACCTCGTCGAATCGCATCTTGACGCCGTTCGACGAGGACACGCCGTAGGTCGCGGCCGGGCCCGACAGGTCGGTCGGCATGCCGAACACCACCTCGGTCGCCGTGACGCCGCGCGTTTGCGCCGAGGCGGCGGCGGCGAGCGTTGCGGCCGCAGTCGCCGCCGCCACCGTCTTGACGATTGTCCACTTGTTCATCGCATTTCCTCCCTTGCGATTGGTTGCCACTATAGCGGGTTACACCGCCTCGGCATACATGCCGTCGATCATCGCCTTGTACTTCTCGTTCACGAACTTGCGCTTGAGCTTCATGGTCGGCGTGACCTCGTCGTCCTCGGCGGTGAGTTGCTGCTCGATCAGCCGGAACTTCTTGATCGTCTCGACCCGCGCAAAATTCTGGTTCACCCGCTCGATTTCCGTCCAGATCAGGTCGTTGACCTCGCGCGCCCGGCATAGCGAGGCGAAGTCGGTGAACGGCACGTTGTAGTCCTGGGCGTGCTTGGCGACGTTGTCGTAGTCGATCATGACCAGGCAGGTCAGGAACTTGCGCTTGTCGCCCACCACCACCGCATCGGAGATATAGGGCGAGAACTTGAGCTGGTTCTCGATCTCCGACGGGGTGATGTTCTTGCCGCCCGCGGTGATGATGATGTCCTTCATGCGGTCGGTGATCTTCAGGTACCCCTCGTTGTCCATGGTGCCGACGTCACCGGTATGCAGCCAGCCGTCGCGCAGGGTCTCCGCCGTCTTCTCGGGCTGATTCAGGTAGCCCATGAAGATGTGCGGGCCCCTCAGCAGGATCTCGCCCTCGGGCGAGATCCTGGTCTCGGTGCGCGGCGCCGTGATGCCCACCGTGCCGAGCTTGATGCGGTCGGGCATGCCGGTGGCCAACCCGCAATTCTCGGTCTGGCCGTAGACCTCGCGCATGTCGATGCCGAGTGCGCGGTACCATTTGATCAGCTCGGGCGCGATGGGCGCAGCGCCGGTGCCGGCGAAGCGCACCCGGTGCATGCCGATGGCGCGCTTGATGTTGTCCAGCACCAGGAAGTCGGCGACGCGGTGCGCCGCCTTCAGGGTCGCCGACGGACGATCGCCGGCGAGCTCGGTTTCGGCGAGCTTGAGCCCGACGCCGATCGCCCAGCCATAGGCCGTGCGGCCGAGCCAGGTCGCTTCCTTCATGCGGATGGCGATGCTGGAATAGAAGCGCTCCCAGATGCGGGGAACCGCGAAGAAGCTCGTCGGCGCCACCTCACGGATGTTCTCCGGCACCGTCTCGACGCTCTCGGCAAAATTGGCGATGGCACCCGAGCGCAGGGGCAGGAAGGCGGTGAAGGTGCGTTCGGCGACATGGCAGAGCGGCAGGAAGGCGAGCTGCTCGTCGTCGGTGCCCATGGGAATGAAGGCATCGGCGTTGGAGATCTGGAAGATCACGTTGCGATGCGACAGCATCGCGCCCTTGGGCGGGCCGGTCGTGCCCGACGTGTAGACCAGGAGGGCGAGCTCGTCGGCCGTCGATCCGGCGACCAGCTTCTCCCACAGGCCGGGGCTCGCCGCTTCGTGCGCCCGTCCGAGCACCAGCAGCTCGTCGAACGGCATGACCATCGGGTCCTTGAAGTCGGCCAGACCTTCCATGTCGAGAACGAAGACCTTGACGATTGTCGGGCAGCGCTCGCGGATGTCGATGAACTTGTCGAGCTGCTCCTCGTTCTCGACGAACAGGAAGCGCGAGCGGCTGTCGTTGACGATGTACTCGACCTGCTTGGCCGAATCGGTCGGGTAGATGCCGTTGGAGACGCCGCCGGCGCCCATCGTGCCCATGTCGGCGTAGAGCCATTCGGGCACGGTCTCGGCCAGGATCGACACCACGTCGCCGCGTTGCAGGCCGAGCTTGACCAGCCCCATGCCGACCGCGCGGGCGCGCTCGCCGTAGTCGCGCCAGCTGGTGGCGCGCCAGATGCCGAGCTCCTTCTCGCGGAAGGCGGTGCGCCCGTCCCGCGCCTTCACCTGGTGCCAGAACAGCTTGGGGATCGTGTCGCAGCCTTCGACCTCGATCCGGTCGTTCGAGCCCGCCAACGTCCTCTCGCTTGCCAACCCGTCCATCGCATCGCCTCCCGACGGTCCTCGCCCGTCGTCCGGTTATCTCCAGGTCTTGCGCTTCTTCCAGCGCCGCTTGCCGCGTGCGCCCTGCTCCTTGATGCCGAGATAGAATTCCTTGATGTCTTCTTTCTGCAGCAGCCGGGCGCAGGTGTCGGCCATGACGATGCGCCCGACCTCCAGCACGTAGCCGAAATCCGCGGTCTGCAGCGCCATGTTGGCGTTTTGCTCGACCAGCAGGATGGTAACGCCGCGCTCGCGGTTGATGCGCACGACGATCTCGAAAATTTCCTTCACCAGCTTGGGCGACAGGCCGAGCGAGGGCTCGTCGAGCAGCATCAGGCGCGGCCGCGCCATCAGGGCGCGGCTGATCGCCAGCATCTGCTGCTCACCGCCGGACAGCGAGCCGGCGCGCTGGTCGGCGCGCTCGCGCAGCACCGGAAAGTAGCCGAACACGTCCTCCAGGTCCTTGGCGACGCCGTCCGGATCCCGGCGCGTGAAGGCGCCCATGCGCAGGTTCTCGCGCACGCTCAGGAAGGGAAAGACCTCGCGCCCTTCCGGCACGTGGCTGACGCCGAGCCGCATGACCTTGTCGGGGTCGACGCCGCGGACGTCGCGGCCCTCGAACAGGACGCTGCCCTTCTGCGCGTCCATGACGCCCGAGATGGTCTTCAGCACCGTGGTCTTGCCGGCGCCGTTGGCGCCCAGGATGGTGACGATGCCGCCCTTCGGCACCTCGAACGAGACGCCGCGGATGGCCATGATCGGCCCGTAGTAGGTCTCGATGTTGGTGACCTTGAGGATGGGCTCGGCTGCCGACGCGGTCATCTCAGCCTCCCAGATAGGCACGGACCACCTCGGGGTGCGACTGCACCTCCGCCGGCGTTCCGGTGGTGATGGGACGGCCGTAATTCAGCGCCATGACGCGATCGGACACGGCAGAGACCAGGCTCATGTCGTGCTCGACCATCAGCACGGTGATGCCGAGCAGGTCGCGGATGTCCTGGATCCAGAACGCCATGTCGTCGGTCTCCTCGACATTGAGGCCGGAAGACGGCTCGTCGAGCAGCAGCAGCTTGGGGTCGGTGCAGAGCGCGCGCGCCAGCTCGGTCACCTTGCGCACGCCGTAGGGCAGGTTGACGATGAAGCTGTCGCGATACTGCTGCAGGTCGAGGAAATCGATCACCTTCTCGACCGCCTCGCGATGCTCGAGCTCCATGCGCCGGACGGACGGCAGGAAGAGAATCTCGGAGAAGAAGCCCGACCGCTTGTGGGCGTGGCGCGCCAGCAGCAGGTTCTGCAGCAGCGTCGCGTGCTCGAACAGCTCGATGTTCTGGAACGTGCGCGCAATGCCCAGCGCCGCGATGCGGTGCGGCGGCACGTTGGTGATGTCGGCGCCGTCGAAGACCAGCTTGCCGTCGGTCGGCTCGTAGATGCGGCTCACCAGGTTGAAGATGGTGGTCTTGCCGGCCCCGTTCGGGCCGATGATGGTGAAAACCTCCCCCTGCTCGACGGCGAAGCTCACGCCATCGACCGCCTTGATGCCGCCGAAGTTGATCGACAGCCCGTCCGCCTGGAAGAGGCTCATCGCAGGCGCTCCGACCGCATGTAGGTCCTCTGCCGCTTGAACGTCGCGCGCTTGTACATCGGGAAGGTCGAGAAGAAGACGCGGATCTTGACCCAGCGTCCGTACATGCCGAGCGGCTCGAGCAGGATCACCAGCACCAGGATCAGGCCGAAGATGCCAGCCTCGACACCGGGCTTCTTGAGGAAGTTGCCGACCGCCTCGCCCAGGGCGCCCATGGCGGCGATACCGGTCGATTGCGCGGCGTCGGCCATGCTGGCCGGGATCGAATCGCGCAGGATGGCGATGATGGGTGGCAGCAGGGCGACGAAGATCGCCCCGAAGACGGCGCCATGCAGCGAGCCCAGCCCGCCGACGATCACCAGCAGCAGGAACTGGATCGACAGCAGGATGGTGAAGATGTCGGGTGCGAGGTAGGCGATCTTGTGGGCGAACAGAGCGCCCGCCAAGCCCATCAAGGCGGCCGAGTAGGCGAAAGCAATGGATTTGTAGATGGCGACATTGACGCCCATCGACTGGGCGGCGATTTCGCTGTCGCGAATGGCGACCCAGGCGCGGCCGGTCGGCGAGCGCAGCAGATTGCGCGTCAGCCACAGCGCCATCACCAGGAAGAACAGGCAGAGGTAGTAGAACGACCGGTCATCGGAGAAGGGGATGCCGAGAATGACGGGCTTGTCGACCGGCATGCCGGCGAAGCCGTGGGTCACGTATTCCCAGCGGCTGAACACCTCCTGGATGATCACCGAGAAGGCAAGCGTTGCGATGGCGAGGTAGATGCCGGTCATGCGCAAGGCCGGCAGGCCGACGATGATGCCCGAGGCCGTAGTGATCAGGACGGCGAGGATCACCGACGGTATCCAGGGGATGCCGTGCTCCAGGAAGAAGGCATGGGCGTAGGCACCGATGCCGAGGAACGCGGCGTGCCCCAGCGAGACCAGGCCGGTATAGCCGACCAGCACCATCAGGGAGATGCCGCAGAGGGCGTAGATGAACACCCAGGTCGTCTCGCCGACATAGTACTCGGACATCAGCAGGGGCAGAGCGATCACCACCAGGCCGAGCAACCCGTACCAGGAGGCGTCGACCCGGTCGCGGAAGATCTGGATGTCTTGCGCGTAGGAAGTCTTGAACAGGAAACGCATCGGCCGGGCCTACACTTTCTTGCGCGCCAGGGTGCCGAACAGGCCCTGCGGACGGACGATCAGCATGATCAGGAGCACGATGTAGGGTGCCGTGTCCTTGAAGCCCTCGGGCAGGGTGGCGCCGGCATAAAGCTCGATCAGGCCGATGATGATGCCGCCCAGCAGCGCGCCCGGGATGGACCCGAATCCTCCGAGCACCGCGGCGGCGAAGGCCTTGAGCGCCACGGCCAGGCCCATGTTGATGTCGATCAGGGTCACGGGGGCCAGCAGGATGCCGGCGGCGGCGGCTACGCCGGCCGAGATCGCCCAGATGAGCGAGAAGATCAGCTTCACTGGGATGCCCATGTAATAGGCAGCGAGCTGGTTCTGCGAGGTCGCCTGCATGGCGACGCCGATCCGCGTATGGTTGAAGAAGGCGTAGAGCACGCCGCACAGGATCAGGGTGCCGGCGACGATCGACAGGTACTGGTGGCTGAGCGTCACCCCGCCGACCTGCCATACGCCGCTGAACGGCGTCGGCAGGGTGTAGATCTCGGAACCCCAGGTGACGCTGGCGAAGGTGCGGAACATGGCGCCGAGCCCGATCGTCAGCATGACCACGGCGAATTGCGGTTGTCCGATTACCTGGCGCAGGACGACGGCGTCGAGCAGGGCGCCGAACACACCGATAGACACCACGGAGATCAGGAAGGCGAGCCAGTAGTCGAGACCCCACCAGACGACCGCCATGTAGGCGACGAAGGCGCCCAGCATGAGGAGATCGCCCTGGGCGAAGTTCACCAGCTCGGTTGCCTTGTAAATCAGCACAAAGCCCAGAGCGACCAGGCCATAGATGCAGCCGACCGCCAACCCGTTGAGGGTGAGTTGTAAAAAAGTAACCAGCTTCCTACCCCTGCCAACAAGCGATCTGGTGTCGCCTCGATTGGCAGCCAATATGAACGGCTGTTCAGCGCTGTCAACGCGCTAGAGCCGTTTCCCGGAAAGTGCAAGAACACCCGGTGAGGAGTGCCCAATGTCCATCGCCGATTCAGTGCGACCGCAGCTGCCCGAAGCCGTGCCGGCGAGCCCGTTCTATACCGAGGAGCATCGGGTATTCCGGGATACCGTCCGACGCTTCGTCGAGCGCGAGATCATGCCCCACGTCGATCAGTGGGACGAGGCCGAGGAGTTTCCGCGCGAGCTCTACAGGAAAGCGTCGGCCGCCGGCCTGCTGCAGCTCGGCTTTCCCGAGGAGTATGGCGGCGTGCCGACCGATCCGTTCTTCGGCATCATCAAGGCCGAGGAAATGGCGCGCCACGGCAGCGGCGGGCTGAATGCCAGCCTGAACAGCCACACGATCGGCTCGCCGCCGATCGCCGCCCTCGGCCCGGAATGGATGAAGCGCAAGGTGCTGACCGAGGTCCTGGCCGGTGAGAAGATCAGTGCGCTTGCGATCACTGAACCGTCGGGTGGTTCCGACGTCGCCCACCTCAAGACGACGGCGCGGCGCGACGGCGACCACTATGTCGTCAACGGCTCCAAGATGTTCATCACCTCGGGCATGCGGGCCGACTACTACACCGTGGCCGTGCGCACCGGCGGGCCGGGGGCGGGCGGCGTGTCGCTGCTGCTGATCGAGCGCGACCGCGAAGGCTTCGCACGCACCAAGCTGAAGAAGATGGGCTGGTGGGCGTCCGATACCGCACAGCTGTTCTTCGACAATGTGCGCGTGCCGGTGGAAAACCTGATCGGCCAGGAGAACCAGGGCTTCATCGGGATCATGCTGAACTTCAACCAGGAGCGGCTCGGCATGTCGGCCGGCGCCTGCGGCTATGCCAAGGTCTGCCTGGACGAAGCGATCGCCTATGCCCGCGAGCGCCACACCTTCGGCCGCCCGCTGATCGCCAACCAGGTGGTGCGCCATCGTCTGGTCGACATGGCGATGCGCATCAACGCCGTGAAGTCGACCCTCGAGCTGCTGGCCTGGCGGGTCGGGCAGGGGGAGAAGCCGGTGGCCGAGATCTGCATGCTGAAGAACCTCGCGACCTCGACCCTGGAGTTCTGCGCCAACGAGGCCATGCAGATCTTCGGCGGCGCCGGCTACCTGCGCGGCGCCAAGGTCGAGCGCATCTATCGCGAGACCAAGGTGATGTCGATCGGCGGCGGCTCGGTCGAGATCATGAAGGATCTCGCGGCGCGGCAATTGGGCCTCTAGAACGGTGCCATGAAACCGCCCCTCACCACCCGCGAGGAACGCCTCGCCTTATTCCAGCAATGGTTCTCCGACACCATTCCGCACAGCCGCGCCCTGGGAATCAGGATCGTCGATGCCCGCCGCGGCTTCGCCGCCATGCGCCTCGAGTGGCGTCCGGAGCTGGTCGGCAATCCGGAGACCGGCGTGCTCGCGGGCGGGCCGCTGACGGCGCTTCTCGACGGGTGTTGCGGCATGGCGGTGGCCACCATGCTGAAGGCGCCCAAGCCGTTCGCGACCCTCGACCTGCGCATCGACTACGTAAAGCCGGCGACGCCGGGCCAGGCGGTGATCGCCGAGGCCGAATGCTACCGCGTCACCCACTCGGTCGCCTTCACGCGCGCCTTCGCGCACCATGGCGATGCCAAGGACCCGATCGCCGCCGCCACCGGCACTTTCATGCTGAACACCAAGGGTGAGGTCACGCAGGCGCAGACCATTGGCACGGAGACCAGGACATGAGCTCGCTGCTCGAGCGCCTCGCCGAGGTGAGAAAGTCCGGCGAGGTCGGCCGCCTCGCCGAGGCCATCCCCTATGCGCGCTGGATGCGGATCGCCCCGGAGAACGGCACCGGCGAGCTCTTGACTCGCATGCGCTTTCACGACGACCTGATCGGCAACACCTTCCTGCCCGCGATCCATGGCGGCACGCTGGGCGCCATGCTCGAGATGACGGCGATCTTCCATCTCCTGTGGGAGACCGAGACCGAGACGGTGCCCAAGATCGTCAACATAACCGTCGACTATCTGCGCTCGGCCCGGCCGGCCGACGTCATCGCCGCGGCCAAGGTGACCAAGCAGGGCCGGCGCATGGTCAACGTGTTTGCCGAAGCCTGGCAGGATGACCGCTCCAAGCCGGTCGCCACGGCGAATGCCCACTTCCTCGTCACGTCCTCCGACGACGCGCCGCCTTCCCTCTAAACCGATGGTGCGTCACGACGTGCGATCGGGCCAGCCCGCCATGACATCGCAGGCCAATGGCAGGTTGCCGATCTGGCAGTGCTGGTCGGCGCCTTCGGCCGCGGTGAACACGCGGCATGTCACCGATCTCGCCCCGACCATCGCCTCGGCCTGACGGGCGACGGGTGAGGCCGGCTGAAACGCGTCGGCCGCTCCTCCCAACGGCAGCACGTCCGCACCGCCCAGTATCCGCCCATGGAAAGTCCGAGAAGGGTAACCGAACGGGCGTCGACGGCATCGAGTACCGCGGCGGTGGGACGCTCCCGGTCATGTTCGAACAGCTGTCCCCGCAGCCGAAGTGCCGCACCCTGGCCCGGACCATCGAAGGCGATCACCTCGTATCCCGCCTGCGCGAGCAGCGTCCACACCAGGTGGAAATCCTCGATGCAGGAGTCGAACCCGCCGAACGCGACCACTTGGCCTCGAGGACGCGTCGTTCGCATCCGTACGCGCAGCATCGCCAGGGCACCGCCGCCGTACGGGACCCAGCTCGCCTCGACCTGCTGCCCAGCCTCCGAAGCATAGAAAAGCTCGCGAAAGCGCCGGTATCGGCGATCCTTCTCCGGATCGTTTGGCGATGTCGAGAACTCGACGGCGCGATGACAAAAGGCGGCGCGGTAGGGGTCGTTCTCGCTCTCCAGCCGCTGCGCCAGCCCGGCGAAGGCGGCGGCACACGACGCGGTGTCACGAGTCCTGCGTGCGACCTCCCGGACATCCGCCACAGCGAGGTCACCAAGCGCGCGCCAGCGGTTCAGCTGATAGTTCAGGAACTTGTTGCGATGAAATACCTCAAATCCGGCAACGGCGGCGATGGGGCGAAGACCTGACCGCATGACCGGCTCTCGCTTGTCGAAACGCAAACGCGCATCCACCCAGACTCCATCACGTCGAGGTGCACGACAATGGTCGTTCATGTCGTCGGCTGCATTTCGGTGGACGTTCGGCTAAGAACCCCGTCATGGATTTCAACTCCCAGCGCACCTCGCGCGACGACGCCGTACGAGATGGTGCGCGCTTCGAAGATTATCGCCGTCCAGGCGACCTGATCGACTCCGGGCATCCGGCGGTCGCGGCCCACGCCACGCAGGTCGCCGCGCAGGGCAGCGACCGCGAGAAGGCGCTGCGCCTGTACTACGCGGTGCGCGACGGGTTGCGCTACGATCCCTACAACACGCCGATGAAGCGCGATGCCTATCGCGCGAGCGCCACCCTCGCCGCAGGGCACGGTTATTGCGTCAACAAGGCGGGCCTGATGGCGGCGCTGTGCCGGGCCGTCGGCATCGCGGCTCGGGTCGGCTACGCCGACGTGCGTAATCACATGACCACCAAGCGGCTCTCCGACCTGATGGGCAGCGACATCTTCTACTACCATGGCTACACCGAAGTCTGGCTCGATGGCCATTGGGTGAAGGCCACCCCGGCATTCAACAAGGAGCTGACGGAGCGCTTCGACCTGAAGCCGCTGGAATGGGACGGGATCAGCGATTCGATCTACCACCCGTTCGACCTCGGCGGCCGCCGTCACATGGAGTATCTCGCCTATCGCGGCGTGTTCGCCGACATCCCGTTCGACGAGATCCGCGACGCCTTCCGCCACTACTATCCGAGGATGAGCCGGGCGCAGGAGGCGATGCCGCTGGGCGGCGATTTCGGCGCCGAAGGGGCGTTGGAAGCTTCCAGGAAGTGATCATCGTTCCGCGTTCGGCCGGCTACGTCGCCCTGCTGGTGGCGTTGGGCAGCTTCGGCCCGTTGACCATGAGCATCTATACGCCGGTCATGCCGTCCGTCGGCGTCGCGTTCGGCGCCGGCTCGGACAGCGTGAAGCTCACGCTCACCACCTACATGCTGGGCTTCGCCGTCGGCCAGCTCTTCTACGGTCCCCTGAGCGATCGTTACGGACGGCGGCCTATTCTCATGGTGGGCGTGCTGTTCTTCACCCTGGCGACCTTCGCCTGCTCCGTCGCGCCGTCGATCGGCGGCCTGATCGGCCTGCGTATCCTGCAGGGCTTGGGCGCGGCGTCCGGGTCGGTCCTCAGCCGGGCGCTGACGCGCGATGCCTACAGCTTCCGCGAGATGCCGATGGTGATGAGCTGGATCTCGCTTGCCATGAACATCGCCCCCTCGCTCGCGCCGACCCTCGGCGGCTTCCTGGGCGAGACCTTCGGTTGGCGCTCGACCTTCTGGTTCGTCGGTGGCTTCGCCCTGGTCCTGTTGATTGTGGCAGCGCTCGGCCTCGGCGAGACCAATTGCCATCGCAGCGCGACGATCGACTTCAGGAGCCTGCTGCGTGGCTCTGGTGAGATGCTGCGCGACCGGCATTTCCTCGGCTACGTGCTGCCGATGGGCTTCGCCTTCGCCATCAACTTCGGCATGCTCGCGGGCACTCCCTTCATCCTGCAGGAACGGTTGGGCTTCACGCCGCAGGAGTTCGGGCTGATCGTTCTCATATCGGTCGGCGGCTTCACGGCGGGGACCTTCGTCAACAACCGGCTGATCGGTCGCGTCGCGCCGACGTCCATCATGCTGTGGGGCGGCTGGTTCCATGTCGCCGCCCTGGTGGCGATGGGGACGCTGTCGCTGGCGGGCTTCGAGACATGGTGGACCATCATCGGACCGCACATGGTGCTGAGCTTCGGCTCGGGCTTTCTCGTGCCGACCAGCAGCGCGGGCGCGGTCGGCATGTTCCCGAGGCTCGCCGGAACCGCGGCCTCGTGGGTCGGGCTGGCCCAGATGGGGATGGGCGCTCTGGGCACGATCGCCGTCGCCGTGCTGACGATGGCCGGCAGCCGCTACATCGCCATGCCCCTGGTGGTCGGCCTGCTGCCGTTCGCGCTGCTCACGGTGCTCAGCGCGCGCCTGCTGCGCGCCCCGCGCCCGACGGCGATCGAGCCGCACGACTGAGCCGGTTTCGCCGCGCAAAGCGCGGCGGCGATGGGGACCGCGACGAGGCTTCCCGCCGGCGATGGACCTGGGCTACATGCAGGTCAGAACATCACGACGGGAGAAGCGGACATGGCCGACATGCTGAAGGGTAAGGTCGTATTGGTGACCGGTGCGGGTGGCGGCATCGGCCGCGAGATGGCGCTGCTGGCCGCCAAGGAGGGGGCCAGCGTGGTGGTCAACGATCTCGGTGGCGCCGTCGACGGCGAGGGCTCGGGCAGCGCCACGCCGGCGCAGAAGGTGTGCGAGGAGATCAAGGCGGCGGGCGGCAAGGCCGTGCCCAATGCCGACAGCGTGACCGATCCGGCCGGCGCCGAGCGCATGATCAAGACGGCGATCGAGAATTTCGGCCGCATCGACGGTGTCATCAACAATGCCGGCATCCTGCGCGACCGCATTTTTCACCGCATGAGCCATGTCGACTGGAAGATGGTGATCGACGTGCATCTGAACGGCGCCTTCAACGTCAGCCGCGCCGCCGCCAACCATTTCAAGGAACAGAAGTCGGGCGCCTTCGTGCATTTCACCTCGACCTCGGGGCTGGTCGGCAATTTCGGCCAGGCCAACTACTCGGCGGCCAAGATGGGCATCGTCGGCCTGTCGCGCTCGATCGCGCTCGACATGGCGGCCTTCAACGTCCGCTCGAACTGCATTTCGCCGTTCGCCTGGACGCGCATGATAGGCACCATCCCCGCCGATACCGATGCGCAGAAAGCGCGACTGGAACGTTCCAAGCGGATGACGCCGGCCAAGATCGCGCCGATGGCGGTGTTCCTGCTGAGCGACGCGGCCGATGGCATCACCTCGCAGATCTTCGGCGTGCGCATGAACGAGATCATGCTGTTCAACGCCAACCGTCCGGTGCGCTCGGTGCACAATTCGGAGGGCTGGACTCTCGAATCGATTGCCGAGCACGCCGTGCCGTCGATGAAGCCCTACTTCACCGACATGAAGCGCTCGCCCGAGTACTTCACCTGGGATCCGGTGTGATGCTCTTGCGCCTCCCCAACTTCGTTGGGGAGGTGTCCGCTCTTCGCGGACGGAGGAGTCATGGGCTGGGAGCGCGCCACTCCGTGGCGCTCATGGGATCTTTGATCGACAAGAAGAGCGCCACGGAGTGGCGCGCTCCCGGCCATGACCTGCCTCACTCCCGCTAGGGATGGCTCGCGCGATGGAAGTCGACGAGCTGTCCTTCGTGCTCGATCAGCACCGTCTCCACGGCAATTCCGACCTGGCCTATCTCGAGCACGAGGCGAGGGACGGGCGCAGCCTCAGGGACCTGTCCGTGAGGGCATCCATCTCGTCGGCAACCGGATCTTTTCCAGTCGGAGAGGTGTGGATCAGCGTGATGTCGAATCGCGTTCGGTCGAGAGCGCCAGGCAGGCTGCGATAGAGCTTGCCGATCGTGTGGTTGCGGAAATAGCTGGAGGCGAGACCGAGGCGGATGCGGCGACGCTCCGGAGCAGTCCAGGCCCTGACGTGAGGTGCCGCGAAAGTGAGCGCGGGACACTTGGCGCGGTACAAGCGAGCCATCGCTTCCATCGTCGCGCGATCGTCGACGCCATGATAGGCGAGATAGAACGAGAGGCCGGCATCGACGGTGCTCGGCTGATGGAGCGCACCGGGATGACGCATCAACTCTTCGATGCCGGCTCGATAGCGCTGCCGCTGGTCGGCAATCCCCTCGGCGGAGGGCAGGATGACCGGCAAGGAAAGTCGCGCCAGGCAGGCATGCTCGAATGAACGCGGGGGAGCGTCGCGGCGCGCTCGAAGCTCGCCATTGCCTCGGCCAGCAGGCCGCGGTTGCGCAGGGTTATGCCGCGATTGCGGTGTGTCACGGCGTTGCCGGGCTCGAGCGCGAGCGCACGATCGAAGCTCAGCACGGCTTCCTCGAACCTGGCCTGGTTCCTGAGTGTCGTGGCCCGGTTGGCGTGCGCCGGAGCGTGGTTCGGGTCGAGAGCCAGAGCGCGATCGCGGTCGGCCAGGGCGGCATCGTGGTTGCCGTGGGCATGATGGACGTTGCCGCGCCCGCAGTAGGCCTCGACGAATCCGGGCTTGAGGGCGATGGCACGGTCGAAGCTCTCGATCGCCTCCCCGTACCTGCCCAGCTCGTGCAAGGCATTTCCTTGATTGTTGTGGCCTCTGCGAGATCCGGCATCGGGGCAATGGCGTGGTCGAAGCTCGCGAGCGCATCCTCGGTTCTCGCTCGTGCCAGGATGATGCCGCGGTCGCTGCAGGCCAGAGCGAGGGCGGGATTGAGAGCCAGGGCGCGGTTACAGTCTGCCAACGCCTCGTCCAACCGGCCGCAAACATGCAGTGCGGTCGCCCGGCAGGCATGGGCTTCCGGGAAGTCCGGTCGAAGGGCCAGCGCGCGATCATAGCTCGCCAGGGCCTCGTCCGGCCTGCCCAACGCCATCAGGGCGCTGCCGCGTCTGACGAAGGTCTCGGGCAGGCCCGGGTTGAGGGCCAAGGCGCGATTCTAGCCCGCGATGGCCTCGGCGTGGCGGCCGCGGCCCTGCATCACCATGGCGAGACCATGATGGGCCTCGACGAGGTCGGCTGAGATCTAGCGCGTGCCGCTAGCTCGCCCCCCTCGTCGAGCCGGCCGAGTTGTCGCGCCGCCAGACCGCGATGCAGAAGGTAATAGGGTTGCCTGCCGTTGACGGCGATGGCCTGGCGGATCAGCTCCGCCGCGGTGTCGTGACGGCCTGCCTGGCCGGCCAGCATGCCCAGCAGGTGAAGCGCGTCGGCGTGACGCGGATCGCGCGCCAGGATCCGTCGATACAGGTTCTCCGCCTCCGCCATTCGTCCTGCCCGATGATGCGCCAGGGCTTGGTCGAGCAGGCTCGCGGGGGCGCGATCGGGCGAGGGCGGCGGCCCGGCGTGAGCTGGCTCTTTCTCGCGATTCATTCGATCAATCTTCTTCGTCCAACCCTCGACTGCTTCTTCGCTCGGCCCTCGACGAGACTGGGCAGCCGTGTCAAATCGTGGCGCAACTCACCCCCAAACATACACCGGAGTTCCCTGGACGATGCCAACACAACGCGAGAATGAACCGAAGATCGACCCCCAGGAAGTGCTCGAAGGCATCGTCGAATGGATCAGCATCGAAAGCCCGAGCCACGACGGCAAGGCGGTCAACGTCATGGTCGACAAGGTGGAGGGTCAGTTCCGTGACCTCGGGCTCAGGCTCGAGCGTATCCCCGGGCGTGACGGATT
>NZ_JBFWZI010000010.1:0-5899 GCF_050185545.1 Reyranella sp.
CTTATTTTGTACCGCGCGCTGCACGCCCGCCATTGATTACATGGGCGGGCGACACGCCCGCGGTCCAGAAGAGCATGAAGCTCAGGGCTGGGACCGCGCCGCTCCAGTGGCGCTCATGGGCTGCGTGGTCGACGAAGAAGGCGCCACTGGAGTGGCGCGGTCCCAACGAAGATCCTCACTTGAACTTCGGCATGACCTCCTGGCAGAGCAGCCGCAGCGCCGTCATGACACGGTCGTGGGGGATCAGGCTGCCGGGGTTGAGTTCGGCCAGGATGCCGTCGAGGCCCAGCACCTCGCGCAGCTCGACGAGGCGGTCGGTGACGCTGGCCGGGGTGCCGACGATCATGCGCTCGCGCAGCACCTCGTCGTAGTCGATCGACAGCATCTTCTGCCCGCGCTCGGCGCGGTTCTCGATCGCCCGCGCGCCGCTCGCCGTCGCCGAGGCGGCGAGGCGATCGCCGATGTAGCGCAGCAGATGCATGATGCTCTCGCGCGGCTCCTCGCGGGCCTTCTCCTCGGTGTCGGCGACGTACACCGGCACGCGAAGAAAGACCTCGCCCTTGCCTGGATGGCCCGCCTCCTTCCAGGCGTCGCGATAGGTCTTCACCAGCGGCGCCAGCTCGGAGAGGTTGCCGGTGCGGGCGGCGATGAAGATCGGATGGCCCAGCGTCGCGACCTCGACATAGGTGTCGGGGCTCGCCGCGGCGACGCGGATCTCCGGCCACGGCGTGCGCCACGGCTTGGGGGCCAGCCGCACGTTCTCGTAGGTGAAGTACTTTCCACTCCACGAGAAGCGCTCCTCGGTAAAGGCGAGCTTGACGATCTGCAGCGTCTCGGCGAAGCGCTCGCGGCTTTCGGCGTAGTCGACGCCGTAGGTCCTGTAGGTGTGGGCAAAACCGCTGCGGCCGACGCCGAAGATCAGCCGGCCCTCGCTCAGCTGATCGACCGTGGCGACCTCTTCCGCCAACCGCAGCGGATGGCAGAGCGGCAGCACCTGCACCGCGGTGCCGATCTTCATGCGCTTGGTGCGCGTGGCGATGGCCGATGCCAGGATCAGCGGCGAGGACAGCACCGAGCGCTCGGGCGCGAAATGCAGCTCGGCGAGCCACATCGCATCGAGGCCCCAGCGCTCCGCCGCATCGACCTGGGCGAACGAGTTGGCAAAGGATTGCGCCGAGCTTTCGCCAGGCAGCGCCTGAAACTCGTGGAACATGCCGAATTCCATCGGTCCTCCTCGGGCAGCGCGTTCGGCGACTGCAAACCCCAGCTTGCTCCGTCATATTAGGCGGAGGGAAGAGCAAGAATATCATGCCCAGGAAAGTTGTCGTCGCCGGTGCGACCGGTCTGGTCGGCTATGCAGTAATGAAGCATTTCGGCTCGCAGTCGGACTGCGAGGTCGTGGCGCTGTCGCGCCGGCGCCCCGACGAGACCTTTGGCGCCCGCTGGCGGCCTCTCGATCTTACCGACCCCGCGGCGGCGGCGGCGCTGGCGCCCGAGTTCTCCGGCGTCACCCACCTGGTCTATGCCGCACTCTACGAGCGGCCGGGGTTGGTCGCCGGCTGGCGGGAAGCGGAGCAGATCGAGACCAACGACCGCATGCTGCGCAACCTGCTGGGACCGCTCGAGCAGGCCTCGCCACAGCTCAGGCATGTTGCTTTGCTGCAGGGCACAAAGGCCTATGGCGTGCATGTCCGGCCGATGTTGGTGCCTGCGCGCGAGAATCGATCGGAGATGCATGAGCAGCCCAATTTCTACTGGAACCAGGAGCGCTACCTGCGTGCGCTGCAGCGCGGCAAGGCCTGGAGCTGGTCGATCCTGCGGCCCGTGTTGATCGTGGGCGATTCGGTGGGCAGTGCCATGAACGTGATCCCGGCGCTGGGCGTCTACGCCGCCCTGATGCGCCGCGCCGGCAAGAGGCGGCTCGACTATCCCGGCGGCGTCGGCCGCGTCGCCCAGGCAGTCGACGCCGACCTGCTGGCCCGCGCCATCGCCTGGTCGGGCGAGGCGGCGACGGCGCGCAACGAGATCTTCAACGTCACCAACGGCGACGTGTTCGTGTGGCCCAACGTGTGGCCGGCGATCGCCGCGGCGCTGGGCTTCGAGGCGGGCGATGCGGTACCCCTGTCGCTCGACCGCGAAATCCGCCCGCGCGAGGTCGAGTGGGCCGAGATCCAGGCCCAATACGGCCTGAAGAGCGCAAACCTGCGCGACTTCGTCGGGCTCTCGTTCGAGTATGCGGACTACACGATGGGCCATGGCCGTACCGTGCCCGGCCCACCGGCGCTGGTCTCGACCATCAAGCTCATGCAGGCCGGCTTCCACGAAGTCATGGACACCGAGACGATGTTCGCCAGGGCCTTCGCCGCAATGCAGGCGAAGAAGCTGCTGCCGCCTAGATGAGGACAACGCTCATTCCTCCCCCGTCATCGGCCGTCATCGGGGGAGGGGAAATGGAACATGGGGAGACGATGCAATGAACGACAAAGTCGACGTCCTGATCATCGGCTCGGGCGCTTCCGGAGCGGCGGTGGCGTGGAGCCTGGCCGAGACGAGGATGCGCATCCTTTGCCTCGAGCAGGGCGACTGGGTGAAGCCGACCGACTATCCAAGCAACGGCCGCGACTGGGAGGCGCGGCTGTTCGGCGACTTCGCCACCAGCCCCAATCGCCGCGCGCGGCCGACCGACTATCCGATCAACGACGACAACTCGCCGATCAAGGTGGTGAACTTCAACGGCGTCGGCGGCAGCACGATCATGTACACGGCGCACTATCCGCGCCTGCATCCATCCGACTTCAAGGTGCGCACGCTCGACGGCGTCGCCGACGACTGGCCGGTCGATTACGCGACGCTGGAACCGTTCTTCGCCGAAAACGACCGCATGACGGGCGTCTCGGGACTGGCCGGCGACCCGGCCTATCCACCCAAGCAGCCGCCGATGCCGCCGTTGCCACTCGGCAAGTCCGGCGCGCGCTTCGGCAAGGCGATGAACAAGCTCGGCTGGCACTGGTGGCCGTCCGACAGCTCGATCGCCACCGTCGACTACGAAGGTCGCGCACGCTGCATCAATCTCGGTCATTGCACGCCGGGCTGCGCGCAGGGCGCCAAGGCCAGCACCGATATCACCTACTGGCCGCTGGCGCTGCGCGCCGGAGTCGAACTGCGCACGCTCTGCCGGGTGCGCGAGATCACCGTGGGCCCGGACGGCATGGCGTCGGGCGTCGTCTACTACGACGCCAAGGGCCAGGAACAGTTCCAGCCGGCCGAGGTCGTGATCGTCGCCTGCAACGGCGTCGGCACGCCGCGCCTGCTGCTGAACTCCGTGTCCCGAAAGTTTCCCAACGGCCTCGCCAATTCGAGCGGCCTCGTCGGCAAGAACCTGATGTTCCATCCCTATGCCTACAGCTACGGCTACGTCGACGAGCCGCTCGACGGCAATCACGGCCCGCCGCTCTGCCTGTGGAGCCAGGAATTCTACGAGACCGATCCCAAGCGCGACTTCGTGCGCGGCTACACCTTCCAGTTCAGCCGCGGCTATGGCGCCATCCTCGAGGCGATCACCAGCACCGCTGCCGGCCGCCTGCCATGGGGCGACGATCATCATCGCGTCTATCGCCGCCTGCTCAACCACCGCATCGGCCTGTCGGCGATCTGCGAGGACCTGCCGGAGGAGCACAACCGGGTCACCCTCGACCCGGTACTGAAGGACGGCAGCGGCATCCCCGCGCCACGCATCGACTACACGATCGGCGAGAACAGCCGGCGCATGATCGCGCACGGTCTCGCCCGGGCGCGCGAGATCCTCGAGGCGGCCGGCGCCCGCGACATTGCCGTCGAATGCCCGATCCTGAATGGTGGATGGCACCTGCTGGGAACCGCACGCATGGGGCTCGATCCCGAGCGATCGGTGGTCAACGAATGGGGCCGCTGCCACGACGTGAAGAACATGTTCATCGTCGACGGCAGCATCTGGGTCACCTCGGGTGGGGTGAACCCGACCTCCACCATCCAGGCGCTGGCGCTCTACATCGCCGACAGCATCAAGCAGCGCCTCGCCACCCTGTTCGACTGAGGCTCCCATGACCGCCCCCGCTCTCTCAGCCGTCGAAGCACGCGACCTGCGCGCCCTTGCCGCCGCCATCATCCCCGCCAGCGCCGCGTACGGCGTGCCGGGTGCCGACGACGAGAAGATCTTTGCCGACATCCTGGCGAGCCTCGGCCGCGACCGCGACGATATCCGCACGGCTCTCGGCCGCCTGGCGGCGCTGTCCCGCGGCAGCTTCGCCGATCTCCTTCCTGGGCGTCGCACCGAGGTCGCTTCCGCACTGCGCTCCGAGGGCGGCAGCGCGCTGGCCGCTCTCGTGCGTGTCGTTCTGCTCTGCTATTACCGGGACGATCGGGTGATGCAGTCACTCGGCCAGGAACCCCGCCCGCCCTTTCCCAAGGGTCACGTCGTCGAGCAGGGAGATTGGTCGCTGCTCGACCCGGTACGCGCCCGCCCGCCGATCTGGCGCCGGGTCGGCTGAGCCTGATTATCGAGTGTCGAAGACTGGAGGCAAAGATGGCCTATACGCTGGAGCAACTGAGCAGCGACATCCGCGCAGCGCTGAAGGCCGACCCCGGCCAAGGCGGCAAGCAGGCGGTGTGCGGCTTGGTGTCCAAGGCATTGCGCGACGAGGCGTTCGTCGCCCAACACCTGACGGCCGAGCAGTGCAAGCCGCGCAAGGTGCTGTACGAGGATCCCGAGCTGGGCTTCTGCGTGTGCGGCCATGTCTACGAAAAGCCGGCGCACGGTTCGCCGCACGATCACGGCTCGAGCTGGGCGATCTACGGCGTGGCGGTCGGCGATACCGAGATGACCGACTGGCGCATCGTCCAGCCGGGCACGGGCGAGCAGCCATCCCTGGTCGTGCCGGAGAAGAGCTACGTCATGAAGCCCGGCGACGCCCACTTCTACGATGTCGGCGTCGTGCATTCGCCCAAGCGCGACACGCTCACCAAGCTGATCCGCATCGAAGGCGCCAACCTCGACCGCATCAAGCGCTCCAACATCAAGGCGGCGTGATCCTCATTCACCTCCCCCGTCTTCGGGCGTCTTCGGGGGAGGTGGCCCGGAGGGCCGGAGGGGAGAGCCCCAGTCGAAATCCCTCCGATTCTGACGTCGGAATCTGAAGCATCTCGACTGCGGCTCTCCCCCTTCGCCCCGTACGACGGGGCACCTCCCCCAATTGCGGGGGAGACACCCGGCACGCCCGGCGCGCACCACGATGATGAGAAAATCGGGGCGGTACCCTCCCCGATTTTCATAGGAGGAAATGAGATGTGTCCACTTCGCAGCAGCGAAGCCGGGGAGAAAGACGGTCAGGGCAACAGGTCGGCGACGACGAGATCGTGCGCCTGGGCGACGCCGACCAACACCGACAGCGGATCCGCTGTAACCGTCTGCAGCAACGTCCGCGCTTCCGCCCCGTCGTCCGCGGCCGTCCAGACCGAGCCGAGGCGCTGTTGCTCCTGCACGTATTCCATGTTCACCGCCACCTTCCCCATGAGGGTGGTTATGTCCTTGCCCGCCACGGTGTCCTGGGCGCCGCTCATGATGTCGACCAGAACCGACCCCACGAACTTGCCGGATGCCAGCGTCTGACGGATCTGGCCGGTCCAGTAGTTCAGACCGGCCGTATCCGAGGAGCGGTTGAACAGGTTGTTGTAGACGCTGTCGAGAAAGCTGCCGATCTCGGCGTCGCTCGCTCCGAACGGGTTGGTGAGGAAGGGATATAGCGCCTTCGCCTCATTGCTGATGCCGAAGGAGCTGGCGATGTTTGCGAACAGCGCGGCCGGACCCTGCGTCGGCAGGTTGGCGTGGAATTCGTTGACCCAGAACTGGAAGCCCGGAGCGTCC
>NZ_JBFWZI010000010.1:5909-6799 GCF_050185545.1 Reyranella sp.
GCGAGCTTCACCCCGCCGCCCAGCAGACCCGACGACAGCTGGCTCGGATCCAGCACGATCGTCGCCGTGTTGTTCGCAAGCCCGTCATCGACCAGATCGAGCGCCGTCGACGAGGCGCCCGATCCCACGCCGAATGCCCGGATGTCCGTCTTCGCCGCCAGCAGCCGGCTCACCTCGTCGGCAAACGCCGTCTGCGAATCGGGGAAGCCGTCCGACAGGAAGAACACAACATCGTTGCCCGCCGGCGTGCCGGCAAAGAACGTCTCCGCCTGCTGCAGCCCCGCCTCGTAGTTGGTCGTCCCCGTCGCCTTCAGGCTGCGCAGCGTCTCGACCACGTCCAGCGTGCCGTTCTTGTTGGCGTCGGCCGCCACCGTCGTGCTGAGATGCGTCGTCGCCCCGCTCTCGAACGAGATCACCGCGATGTTGGCGCCGCCCAGGCCGAGCCCGTTGATCGACGCCAGCAGCGCCTCGAAGCCGGCGATCTCGGCATCGAGGATGGTGTTCGCCGTGCCGTCCCCGTTCAGGTCGCCGATCGTCTGCGCCCCCGAGAAGGTGCCTCCCGTGCTGCCCGAGCGGTCGATCACGAAGGCGATGTTGTACTGCCCCGTGCCACTGCCGCCCGACCGGCTCACCAGCCCGTTTACCGCCTCGCTCGTGCCCGACGAGGCGTCCGGCGCCGTCAGGCTGATCCCCAGCGTCTGGCTGGTCGACGGGATCGTCCCGATGTTCGACGTCGTCTGGTCGCCACCGCCGCCGACCGTCGCCGGCGACGACAGCGACACCACGAAGGTCTCGTCCGCCTCGACCCCGGTATCGCCCTGCACGTTCACCGTGACCGTTTTGGCCGACTCGCCCGGCGCGAACGTCACCGTGCCCGACGGCAGCACGCC
>NZ_JBFWZI010000010.1:6809-78192 GCF_050185545.1 Reyranella sp.
CCGGCGACGACAGCGACACCACGAAGGTCTCGTCCGCCTCGACCCCGGTATCGCCCTGCACGTTCACCGTGACCGTTTTGGCCGACTCGCCCGGCGCGAACGTCACCGTGCCCGACGGCAGCACGCCACCGACGAAGTCCACCGCGTTCGCCGGCGCCCCGCCGGTGCTGCTCACGGCCCACTTCACGCTGTGCGAGCCCGACAAATCGCCTTCGCGCGTCACCGTGAAGGTGAACGGCGTCGCCCCAACGTGGCCCTCCTTCAGCGTCGAGGCCGCCGCCTCGATGCAGATTTCGACTGTCCCGTCATCGTTGCGCACCACCCCGGTCGCAGTGGAAGTGCCGATGCTGACACCTTCGACTTCGAGCGTCTGCGTGGTCGAGACGGTCGTCGTTGCCGCGTCCGTCGCCACAACCCGCGCCGTGATCTGCTCGGACGACGAGGTCGACAGGCCGGTCACCGTCCCGGTGTATTGCAACCCGAGCGGCGTCTGAACCAACTGGTTCGGCTGGATCGTCTGCACCACCACGCCGTTCACAAGCAGCTCGACCCGCGCGATCTCGGCAAGCTTCACCCCACTGCCCAGCAGCCCCGACGACAGCTGGCTCGGATCCAGCACGATCGTCGCCGTGTTGTTCGCAAGCCCGTCGTCCACCAGGTCCAGCGCCGGTGCCGATGCCTGGGAACCCACGCCGAATGCCCGGATATCGGTCTGGACCGCCAGCAGCCGGCTCACCTCGTCGCCGTAGTTCTGCGATGTCGGGAACCCGTCCGACAGGAAGAACAGTACGTCGTTGCCCGCCGGCGCTCCGGCGAAGAACGTCTCGGCCTGCTGAAGGCCTGCCTCGTAATTGGTCCCGCCGCCCGTCTTCAGGCTGCGCAGCGCCTCGACCACGTCGAGCACGCCGTTCTTGTTGGCGTCGGCCCCCGCGGTGGTCACGGTGTTGGTCGCCGCCGCGCTCTCGAACGAGATCACCGCGATGCTGGCGCTGCCCAGCCCAAGTGCGTTGATCGACGCCAGCAGCGATTCGAAGCCGGCGATCTCGGCATCCAGGATGGTGTTGGCGAAGCCGTCGCCATTGAGATCGGCAATCGACTGTGCGCCGACGAAGGTGTCGCCCGTGCTGCCCGAGCGGTCGATCACGAAGGCGATGTTGTACTGCCCCGTCCCGCTGCCGCCCGACCGGCTCACCAGCCCGCTCACCGCCTCGCTCGTGCCCGACGAGGCATCCGGCGCCGTCAGGCTGATCCCCAACGTCTGGCCGGTCGACGGGATCGTGCCGATGTTCGACGTCGTCTGATCGCCGGTCGATTGCGCGGGCGCCGAGATGGTCACCGTGAAGGTCTCGTCGGCCTCCACGACCAGGTCGCCCTGGATGTTCACCGTCAGCGCCTTGGACGTCTCGCCGGGCGCAAAGGTGACGGAGCCGGAGGGCAAGGCGCCGCCGACAAAGTCGGTCCCGTTGGTCGGCGCCGCGCCGCTGCCTGTCACCACCCAGTTCACCGAGTGAGTGCCCGACGTGTCGCCCGTGCGCGTCAGCGTGAAGGTGAAGGGCGTCGGGCCAACGTTGCCCTCCGCCCGATCGGCGCTCGCCGCGGCGATGCTGACCTGCGCGGCGACCGGTACGTCGTCATTGCGAATCGTGCCGCTTGCCGTGTCAGTGCCCAGCGTCGCGCCGCCGGTCGGCGCCGACAGGGATACCGTGAAAGTTTCGTCGGCTTCCACCGCGGTGTCGCCCTGCACGTTCACCGTGATGACCTTGGAAGTCTCGCCGATGGCAAACGAAACCGTCCCGGCCGGCAGCACGCCGCCAGCGAAGTCGGCGGCGCTGGCCGCGTTGGCGCCCGAGCCGGCAACCACGTAGGCAACGCTGCGCGCCGTCGAAGTGTCGCCTGCCAGGGTCACCGTGAAGGTGAACGACGTGCTGCCGCCGTTGCCTTCAGCCTTGTCGGCGCTCGCCGCGGAAACCGAGAACAGGGCAACGACCGGGATGCCGTTGCGAACGCTGAAGGTGAACAGGCCGGGCGTCGCCACGTTGCTGGCGCTCGGCAGCCCGAGCATGCCGGCCTGGTTGCCGCTCTGCGGCAGCTGGAAGAAGTTTACCCCATCGCCGGCCGAGTACCCGGCGACGGCAACGTCGCCGCCCAGGCCTCCGGAACCGCCCGAGGCGTCGCCGGTCGTCCAGTTGATCGCCTCGTAGCGGAACTGGATGTCGAAGTCCCCGGTCGTGCCCACCGCGATGATGCGGAGCTGGAAGGCGTTCAGCTTGTCCGAATGCTGGTTGTAGTAGGCGACGTCGTCCCATGTCGCCGTGAAGACGCGGTTGACGGTATCGAGGTCGTACCAGACGAGATTGGAGCCGGTGGATGTCCCGCCCGACGTCGCCGTGACCGTCCCGCCGCGCGTATCGACGTCGCCCCAGAAGGGGGCGAGGATGGGAATGGTGGTCGCCGCCGTGATCGCCGTCGGGCTGAACGCCCCGAGCTCACTCCCGAAGGTCACACTGCCGTTGTAGTTGAGAAACAGGCTTGTGTACGTCTGACCGAAGAAATCGATGCCACCCGGTACGACCGACGTGAAGTCAATCTCGAGCGACGGAGAATCGTCTGCACGCGGCAGCGCATTCTCGCCGAATCCCGAAGTTCCACCCAAGCCATTGATGAGCGACGTAGCCATCCCACACTCCCTTAAGGCTTGCATTATTTTTCATGATGGCCCGGTGCTGGACATGATCCAGGTCAAAGGCGGACGCAGCCGATCCCAAGATATTGAAACAGCCTGTCGGCGCGGCCCGGCGCGCAGCCAAGGCGCTTCGCTCATGTCGTCACCGTTTCTCCCGGACGGCCCCCGCCGTCGCGGCTCAACGCGTGAATTGCTTATTCAAGCTGTAAACGTGCCGTCCCACCTGAATTTGGGAACCGCTTCCTTGGCCAAGCCAACGCACGCACCGGAAATTGATGTGCGGGCCTCTCAAGGCAATGAAAATTGTTCGTGGCATGCGACGTCGGCGGCGATGCCGAGAGGCGCTTGCCGGAAGGCAGCAAATTCGCCATGCGACTATCTCAGGAGAGAATGCTCAGTCCTCGTAGACGTTGGTTGCGCGCGCCACGAGTGTCGCCAGCGCGCTCTCCATTGCCAGGACCGTGGCCTTGTCGGTGATGCCGGCATCGGCCGCCAGGCGCCCCAGGGCGTGATAGTTCACCCACACGCGGCCGCGTTCGTCCTCCCACACCGACAGGCGCAGCGGCAGGTCGAGCGCGATGGCTTGGTTGTCCTGCATCAGCCGGGTGCCGACCTTGGGATTGCCGAACACGAGGACCCTGGTCGGCCGGAGTTGCATCCCCGCCCGGCGGGCGTTCTCGGCATGATCGAACTGCGCGAACACCGGCACGCCGAGTGCGGCGAGCCGCGTCTCCAGTCGGGCCACCGTCTCGTCGACGGAGAACTTGCTCTCCAGAGTGACGATGTCGTCGGACGTGGCGCCGGCGCCCAATCCCGGCTTGTAGGACTCGGCGATCTCACGGGCGAGGACGGTGAGATCCAGACCTTCACGGTTGGCCAGCAGGGTCACGCAGACGAGGTCGGCCGGCGCGGTGAAGCGGCTCAAGTAGGCACTGAAGCCGGGCGCCGACCCCTTGATCTCCATGAAGCCGGGATGACGCGTGAACTCCCATCCCGACATTGCCGCTACGATCGTGCCATTGGCGAGCTTCGTCGGTTGGTAGATCAGCGCCCTGTTTTCCTCCTTCTTGACCAGGATGCCGCCTGCCAGGGCAATGTCCCAGGCGCTGATGTCCTCGGCAGTCGACCAAAGGCCGCCGAAGGCGAAGAGATTGGCCGATGCCCTGGCCTCGACCGCGGCCAGCGCGCCCCCCGCCAGTCTGTAGCCGGTGGCGGGCTCGATCGGATTGAGGAAGGGAACCTCGGCCTTGAAACGCGAATGCTGCTTGCCGGCACCGCCGCCTGCTGGCCGGTCGGCGAACGACCTGGCGGCGAAGTCCTCGACGAACATGGTGCCGCGCAGGCCGAGGGGCTCGATCTGGTGGCGCGTGACGTAGTCGCGATAGGACATGCCGCTGGCGCGCTCGATGATCAGCCCGAGCAGGATGAAGTCGGTCGCGCTCATGCGCGCCTGGGTACCCGGCTTGAATCTGAGTGGCGCCCCCGCGACCAGCGCGACCAGTTCGGCCGGCCGGTAGGCGCGGGTCGCGTCGTAGCCCGGGCTGGCGCGGAAATCGGCGATGCCGGAGGCATGCTGCAGGAGCTCGAGGATCGTCGTCCTGGCCCACGCCGCCGGCACGTCTGGCAGGTGCTTGTCGATGGCATCGCCAATGTCGAGCTTGCCCGCCTCGCGCAACTGGAAGACGGCGACGGCGGTGAAGGCCTGGGTGATCGGGCCGATGCTCCACATCGTCCGTGTCGAGGCGAGCTCGTCGTGCGACAGGCTGGCGCGGCCGTAGCCGGCCGAGCGCGGAATGTACGGCGCCTGGACGATCGCCATCGACATGCCGGGAACATCGTGACGTTCCATGAACTCGGCGATGCGCTGGTCGATGAACTTGCCGCGCACCGAAAGCACGGGCTTGCCGCGACCGTACTCGGTCACCTGGGCGAAGCCCGGACCGGCTGCCAGAGCAAGTGGGGCGACAACGGCAATCAGCAATGCCGTAGTGGACCGAGCGCGCTTGAAGATCATGCAGGACTCCCTTGATGCGAGAGTTGTGATTTAGACGCGCGAAAAAAGGAAGGACTTCGCTGCTTGGGCATGGACGCATTCCCATCCCTTCCTATGAAGATCGGGGCGGGTACCGCCCCGATCTTCTCAGCATCGGGGTGCGCGCCGGGGCGTGCCGGGGGTCCGTCATCGCCCTGGTCATCAGCCAGGTGCCGCGGACATTGACCGCCATGACCTTGTCCCAGATCTCGACGTCGATCTCTCGAAGGCCTTGCCGCCGACCAGCTCGCCCACCAGCGCGCCGATCACCGCAAGCGTCGAGGCGATGCGGAGGCCGGCGAACAGGGGCGCCACGGCGGCGGGAACTCGATCTTCCAGAAGATCTGCAGGCGGCTCGCGGTGAAGGACCTGGCGAGCCGCACGATGTCGGGATCGAGCGCACGCACCGACCCCAGACATTGATCATCACCGGGAAGAACACGGTCAGCACGCAGACCAGGATCATCGGGTAGACCGTGTAGCCGAACCAGCCGGCGTGCTCCTGGGTCGGGAATGCGCGCACGCACTTCTTGCCTGCCGCTCCCGATCACTGGTCGGGCCGGCCACCCTCGGCTAGGATGAGCTTCCAGGCTTCTTTCGGGAGTTGAGCGATGGCCAGAGACGGTCTCGATCTGGAACGACCCGAGTTCGACCGACCCGATCCCTCCGCGCCGAAACCGCCGGCTCGCATCCTCAATCGCCTGAAGACCCCGGTCTGGCAGACACGCGAAACAGGCCAGCCGATGCTGGTTGATCCTGCCCTGCTCAAGACCAACTACCTGATCGACTTTCGCGCCAGCGTCCCGACGGACATGCACACGTTTGCCTTCGAGGTGCGCGCCGGAGGTGTCGTCCCCTTCATTGCCGGCGCCCTGCCCGCCTCGGGCAAGCCGAAGGCCTGGATCCTCTATTTTCGCCATACCGCGCAGAAGAAAGACTTCACCAACAATCTGCTCGAGATGGGCGGTGGCGACTATCTGATCGGACGCATGCAGGCGTGCCACCAGATCACGGCATCGGGAAAATCGGTTGGCGTCATCATCCCCGTCGGGCTTGGTGACATAAGAGGCTTTGCCCAGGACCAGGCGCTGATTGCGCAATGCATTCGCGAGATCGAGAATTCCCTTCTGGGAGGCGTGGCGAACCTGCCGCTGCTCGGAGCCTGCAACAGCGACAGCATCTTCCTGCTGGACGGGTTTCTGAAGAAATGCCCGCTGCTGCGCGCCCGCATCAAGGCCGTCTACGATTTCGACGGCTCGCACCGCATCGGCTCCGAGGGCATCACTCTCAGTGTCAAAGGCGCGCAGACGTTCCGGTACATGGGGCGGACCTCACCTCAAAACAACAGAGGACCGGAAACGGATCAGCAGTTCCTCGCCCGGACCATGGGGGGAAATCCGTCCGTGGTTCCGCTTGCGCTGTCACGCTGGCGGCTGCACCGGGATTTCAAGATCGTTCGGCCGACGGACGCCCCGCCCATCGTACGCAAGAAAGGCGAGACGGGACTCGAGGCGCAGGGCACGAACGACTTCAACTGGCTGCATCATCGAATCCCGTGCTGCATGCTGCATCATGGGCTCATGAGCACGACAACGATTTAGGCACCAGCGCGGCCATCCAGCTTTTCGCGGATCACCTGCCCGCCGCTATCGTCCTCTTGCCTTCAACCTTGCATCGACTTGGCAGGCGCGATAAGCCACGCGCAAATGCCTCGATTGAATGCGAAGGATGCTGCCAGGCGACGCGCCACCGGGCAGGCTTCCTATTACGTCGAGGCGGTGGCCCGCGGCCTGGCGATCATTCGCGCTTTCGGCCGCGACCGCTCGTCGATGACCTTGAGCGACATGGCGCGCGCGGCCAACCTGCCCAAGCCCACGGTGCGGCGCGTGCTGCTCACGCTGGTCGACCTCGGCTACGCCGAAACCGACGGCCGGCTGTTCCAGCTCACGCCGGCAGTGCTCAATCTCGCTGCCGCCTATCTCGGTACCGACCTGGTGGCCACCGTGCTGCAGCCGGTCTGCCAGCGCGTCAGCAAGGCCACCGGCGAGGCCTGCTTCGTCGGCGTGCTGGACGGGCAAGAGATGGTAATGATCGCCCATGCTTCGACGCGCTTCCCGTTTGGCCTCGCCACGTCGGCAGGCATGCGCATGCCCGCGTTCCTTACGGCCGCCGGACGCGTTCTGCTCGGTCTACTGCCCGACGACGAGCTCGACCGGCGCCTCAAGGCGGCGAAGCTCGAAGCCAAGACCAAGTTCGCCATCACCGACAAGGCGAGGCTCCGGTCGATCATCCTGAAGGGCCGCGCCGACGGTTACTGCATTACCCAGCGCGAGGTCGCGATGGGCTTCTGCGCCGTCGCCGTGCCGCTGCGTCGCATCGACGGCACGGCTGTCGGCGCCATCAGCATCCCGGCGCTTGCCGAACGTGTTGCTGCCAATCCGGATCTTCTCGACACCTATCTCAAGACCCTGCGCGAGCAGGTCGATACGCTGAGCCAGCAGCTGCTCTAGCCTCTGACCGCCGAGCAACCCAACCGCCTCATGCTGAGGAGCGCGCGTCTCGAAGGATGGGCAACGTGCACCGCGTCTGATCTCCATCCTTCGAGACGTCGCGCTGGGTTCGGCTCCTCAGGATGAGGTTGGTTCGACAGCAGAGGTTGGAAGTGTTCGACGCGCCTGACGGACGCCGCTACCGAGAGCTCACGGGCATTTCGTACGCTCTGCGAATCGGTCGCGGGTCCGAGTCGCCATTCCCGACTCACAGCGGCGTCCGCTCGTCATTTCGGCAACGCACTCGTGCGCGCATGATGCCTTCACCTTCGCTGCCTCGGATTCTATAATCGTACTAACGTACGAACAACGTACATATCGACCAGGAGGGATCAGCGCATGCTCACGATGGACAGCAACGACATCCTCACGCGAGTTGGTTCGGGAACGCCGATGGGCGAGCTGATGCGGGAGTACTGGATTCCAGCCTGCCTGCCGCAGGAGCTGGCGCCCGACGCCACGCCGATGCGCATTAAGCTCCTGGGCGAGAAGCTGATCGCCTTCCGCGACAGCGCGGGCCGCATCGGCATCATGGATCACCGCTGCCCGCATCGCTGCGCCTCGATGTTCTTCGGTCGCAACGAGGAAGGCGGCATCCGCTGCGCCTATCACGGCTGGAAGTTCGACGTCGACGGCAACTGCCTCGACCAGCCGAACCTGCCCGAGGACGCGCGCTTTCCGGACCGAGTCAAGGCCAAGGCCTACAAGGTGGCCGAGCTGGGCGGCATCGTCTGGGTCTACATGGGCAAGCGCAAGGTGGCGCCGCCGCTGCCGGCGCTCGAGTGTTTGAGCCTGCCCGCCGACGAACGCATGGTCCTGTGCCATCAGCGCGATTGCAACTGGCTGCAGTCGCTCGAAGGCGACATCGACACCTCGCATTTCGGATTCCTGCATGTCGGCTCGGTGAAGACCGAGGACGTCGATCCCGACACCATGCATCGCTGGGGCCTGATCAACCGCACGCCGCGCTACCACGTCAAGGAGACCGACTGGGGCACGATGTACACGGCCTACCGGCCAGCCGATCCGGGCAACTACTTCTATCGCTTCGCCCACTTCATGTTCCCATTCTTCGCGCTGGTGCCGGACGGCACCTTCAGCAACATGATCCAGGCGACGCTGTCGGTGCCGCTCGATGACAGCCACACCATGACCTACAACCTCGCCTGGACGAAGCGCGAGCAGGCGCTGCGCACCCTGAAGGACGGCTCGCCGATCCCGGGCGCCTCGCTGGCACGCGACTTCCTGCCGACCACCACCGACTGGCTCGGCCGCTGGCGCCTCAAGGCCAATCGCGGCAACGACTACCTGATCGACCGCGAGGAGCAGAGTGCGGGCCGGTCGTACTCGGGCATCAAGGGCATCGGCCAGCAGGACCAGGCGATGGTCGAAAGCATGGAAGGCCCCGAGGAAGGCATCGTCGATCGAAGCTTCGAGCATCTCGCCGTCAGCGACCGCATGATCGCCATCACCCGCCGGCGCCTCATCGCCGCCGCCCAGGCGCATCAGAAGGATGGCTCGCTGCCAGCCACGGTCGATCGTCCGGAGCTCGCGCGCGGCGCCCGCGGCGGCTCGTTCATCGCCTCCGACAAGGTCGATTGGCTCGACGCCTACTACGCCGAGCTCACCAGGGCGCAGAGCCCGATGGATTTCCTGCAGCGGGCCCAGGCTGCCGAATAGGGACGACCGGCGACACAGGGGGTGATGCTCCTGCGGACCGAGGGAATCCCGCCCGCTCAAGCTCATGAGCGGGCGGGACGCCCGCGGTCCGCAAGAGCATGACGACTACGCACCGCAGGGCAGGCGCCATCGCTGCTGGCGAGCCCGCTGTCCGGCTCCTCCAGCCCGGCGACGCAGCCTCAGGCTGGGCTCGACCGCGCTGCGCAGCGTCGTCCATCCTTCGCTCGCCGCCCAACCCGGCGACCGCGCCTGGATCGTCCTTCAGCCCGAGCGCTGCATTCTGTTCGCGGCGGAGTAGCCCCTCCTTAGTCTTGCCTCCCCGTAATCGGGGGAGGTGGCCCGAAGGGCCGGAGGGGGAGAGCCCCAGTCGAGGCCTCTCCGATTCCGACGTCGGACTCAGAATCATCTCGACCGGGGCCTTCCCCCTTCGCCCCGTATGACGGGGCACCTCCCCCGTAAGACAGGGGAGGCATATGAAAAGAGCGCCATCGGAGTGGCGCGCTCCCAACGAAGACTCAAAACGGCAACCCTACGTAGTTCTCCGCTAGCGCGGTCTGGGCCGCTCGCGAGCCGGCGAGATAATCGAGCTCGGCGCGCTGCATTTGCGCCTCGAAGCTCGTCTCATCATACAGCTTGTGCAGCAGCATGGTCATCCACCACGAGAAGCGCTCGGCCTTCCATACGCGCGCCAACGCGGTGTCGCTGTAGGCGCCCAGCAGGTCGTCGTTGCCCGTCCGGTAGTGGGCGATCAGCGCGCGGCAGAGATAGTGGACATCCGACGCCGCGAGGTTCAGCCCCTTGGCGCCGGTCGGCGGCACGATATGGGCGGCGTCACCAGCCAGGAACAGCCGGCCGTGCTGCATCGGCGTCGACACGAAGCTGCGCAGTGGCGCCACGCTCTTCTCGATCGACGGCCCGCGCGTGATGCGCGGCGGCGGGTTCGACGCGAGCCTGAGCTCGAGCTCGTCCCAGATGCGCGCGTCGGGCCAGTCCTCGATCCTCTCGTCGAGGGCGCATTGGATGTAGTAGCGGCTGCGCGTCGGCGAGCGCATCGAGGCGAGCGAAAAGCCGCGCGCGTGGCTGGCATAGATCAGCTCGTCCGAGCAGGGCGGCACGTCGGCCAGGATGCCGATCCAGCCGAACGGATAGGTCCGCTCGAAGCTCCGGGATTTCGCCGCCGGCAGCGACGGCCGGCTCGCGCCATGGAAGCCGTCGCAACCGGCAATGAAGTCGCAGGCGAGCGTGTGCTCGACACCCGCCAGCCGATAGCTCAATCCAGGTCGCCCGGAGTCGATATCGTGCAGGGCGACGTCGGCCGCCTCCCAGACGATCGGGCCGTCGCCGGCCAGTCGCGCCGCGATCAAGTCCTTGGTCATCTCGGTCTGGCCGTAGACGGTGACGGTCTTGCCGACGAGCTCGCAGAAATCGACGCGAAAGCGCCGGCCGGCGACGGTGATCTCGACTCCGTCGTGCACCAGGCCGTCGCGATGCAGGCGGCCCGCGACACCGGCCTCCTCCATCAGCGACACGGTGCCCTGCTCCAGCACGCCGGCCCGGATGCGCGCCTCGACATAGGCCCGCGAGCGCGCCTCGAGGATCACGCTCTCGATGCCGTGCACCTTGAGCAGCCGCGCCAGCAGCAGTCCCGCTGGCCCCGCGCCTATGATGCCGACCTGTGTCCGTTGCTGTGTCGCCACGTCGTGCTCCGCTTCCCAGTCGCGATCCTAGGCGTAATTTGTTTGTACCCCAAACAAAACTTGCGTCACGCGCCGGGAGCGCGCCACTCCGTGGCGCTCATGCGGTCCACGGGCGAACACCTCCGGTCCGGACGAAGAGCATAAGCGCCGCGCTCCCAGCCATGAGCCGCCTCCGGCAACATCACCATTCTTGCAGCAAACGACTCAACCCGCCGGCCTCAGCCCCGACAGGAACCGGTCGACGACGGCGGCGAACTGCTCCGGCATGTGGTCGGGCAGCGGGACCATCCCGTTCTCGATCTCGACCAGGGTGCTGCCGGGGATGTCGCGGGCGACGCGGGCGGCATGCGGATAGGCGTGCGGGTCGGCGGTGGGTGCGATCACCAGGGTCGGGCAGCGGACCACGGCGAGGCGCGGTTCCATGACGTAGCGGCCGACCACGCGATGGCCCTCGGCGGCGCGCGGGCCGGCGCGCAGCGCGTCGATCACGAAGCGCTCCAGCAGATCACCGCGACCCTCGGGATAGAAGGCCCGGCGCATCGCCCACAGCTCCATGAGGTGGCGACCATCGGCCGACGCGGTCACGTCGTCGACCACCTTTTTTCCGGCCGCCCCTGCACGACGCGCCGCGTCGACATAGGGCGAGGCCGACAGCACCAGGGCCGCGACCCGTTCCGGCTGCGCCGCGGCCATCTCGACGGCGATCGCCGCGCCGGTGTGATGGCCGACCACGATCGCCGTATCGTGCCCCAGCGCTGCCAGCAGCTGGTGGGCGGCATCGGCCCACGCCTCGATCGAATCCTGTCCAGCCGGCAGCGGCGTCGAGTCGCCGAAGCCAACAGTATCCATGGCGATCGCACGCCAGCGCCTGCCGAGCAGCGGCAGCACGTCGCGGAATTCGTCCCACGAGCGCGGCGTCTGGTGCAGCAGCAGGACCGGATGGCCGCTGCCGCAGGCCGCGACATGGACGACGCCGCTGCGGATGGGCACGAACGATCGCTCGATCACCGTGTCGTCACCTTCATCGTTATCTGGCCGCGTCGACACCGCGGAATGCCGTCTCCTCGCCGCACCCTACAGCGGCTGGCCGCCGGCGTCCCTGATGATCACGCGCACCTGCTCGGCGGTCTCGAACAGACGCTGCGTGTGGCCGCCGAGCTCGATGGTCGATCGCGCGCCGCCGACCATGTCCCTGGGCGGGAGCGCGACCGGGCCGATCACCCGCAGCGCGTCGAACCAGATCTTCGTCCCATCGGGCGCGGTGGCCACGGTCAGCGACGGCAACGCAGGCTTGACCAGCGCGATGACCTGGTCGAGCGCCTCGCGCACCAGGGACACCCCTTGCCCGTCGAGGCGAGCCCAGTCGATGCGGGTTTGCGCGCCGCGGTTCCCGGCCGCGCTCTCGTCCGCCAGGGTGCGCCGGATGCGCACGATCAGCGCCGCATCGATTGCGATTTCCTGGCCATCCAGGGCCGTCAACCTGATCATCGCTGTCCCAAGGTCCCACTCCCCACGGCCAGTTTATGGATGGACAGGAGCGGATGCAACCTCCGATAGATGCGCTTCGAGAAACGCTAACGCAATAGTGTCGCGTTCCGCCGCGCGGGCGTTTCGCAGGCGACAAGAAACCCCGTGGACAGACGCGCAGGGCGTTGGAAGGCTGTGCGACTGAAGACAGAGAAGTAGTATCGAGGAGAAGGTCATGACCACGCCGCAGGATCTCCAGGCCTTCGATGTGCTGGTCATCGGCGCCGGCATGTCGGGCCTCTACCAGCTCTATCGGCTGTGCGAGGCCGGCTTTACGGTGCGCGGGCTCGAGGCGGGCACCTATTCGCCTTCCCCGTGATACGGGGGAGGTGCGCCCGCAGGAGGCGGAAGGGTAAGGCCTCAGTAGAGATTGCCGAGATTCCGACGACGGAACTTCATGAACCTCGCGTGAGGCTTTCCCCCTCCGGCCTACGGGCCACCTCCCCGACTACGGGGGAGGTAAATGAATTATGCGTCCGCCCCCATGCGCATGACGGGGGAGGCAATTGAAAGGCATGTCCATGTCAATGCTGGCTGAAACCGAATCCATCGACGCGCTCGCCGAGCGCTGGCTGCTGCGCTTCGAGCAGGCGCTGACGCGCGGTGATGCCGGCCTCCTCGAACCGCTGTTCCATCGCGACAGCCATTGGCGCGACGTGCTGGCGCTCTCCTGGGACATCAAGACCCTGAGCGGCCGCGACGGCTTTCTCGCCTCGCTTGGCGCCGATGCCGGGAAGAGTCGGCCGCACCATTTCGCCCTGAGCCCGGGGCGCACGCGGCCGCGCGTGGTGATGCGCTCCGGCGTCCAGGCGATCGAGGCGATCTTCCGGTTCGAGACCGCGTCCGGCCGCGGCAGCGGCGTGCTGCGCCTCACCCCGGCCGACGGCGGTGCCGAGCCCAGGGCGTGGACCCTGCTGACGGCGCTCGACGAGCTCAAGGGATACGAGGAGCAGTCCGGGCGGGAGCGCATCCCGGGCAAAGCGCATGCGCGCGACTTCCGCGGACCCAACTGGCTCGACCTGCGCAGGAAGGCAGCGCGCTACGAGGACCGCGATCCGGCGGTGATCGTGGTCGGCGGCGGCCAGGCGGGTCTTTCGATCGCCGCCCGCCTGGGCCAGCTCGGGGTCGACACGCTGATCGTCGACCGCGAGCGGCGCATCGGCGACAACTGGCGCAACCGCTACCACGCCCTCACCCTGCACAACCAGGTGCAGGTCAATCACCTGCCCTACATGCCGTTCCCGCCGAGCTGGCCGACCTACATTCCCAAGGACAAGCTCGCCGGCTGGTTCGAAGCCTATGTCGACAGCCTCGAGCTCAACTACTGGACGGAGACCGAGTTCGAGGGCGGCAACTACGACGAGCGGCATGGCCGCTGGACCGTCACGCTCCGCCGCGCCGACGGCACGCGCCGGCAGATGCAGCCGCGCCATGTCGTGCTCGCCACCGGGGTGAGCGGCATCCCGAGCCTGCCCGACATCCCGGGCCTGAAAGACTTCGCCGGCAAGGTCGTCCATTCCAGCCGCTACGAGGACGGCGAGGCGTGGGCGGGCAAGCGCGCCATCATCATCGGCACCGGCAACAGCGGCCATGACATCGCCCAGGACCTCCACTCGGGCGGTGCCAGGGTCACCCTGGTCCAGCGCAGCCCGACCCTGATCGTCAACATCGAGCCCAGCGCCCAGCTGCCCTATGCGCTCTACGACGAGGGTCCATCGCTCGAGGATTGCGATCTCATCACCACCTCGATCCCGACCGTGCTGTCGAAGCAGAGCCATGTCCGGTTTACGCAGCAGGCCAAGGCGATGGACAAGAAGCTGCTCGACCGGCTGCAGCGCGTCGGCTTCAAGCTCGACGACGGCGAGGATGGCACGGGCTGGCAGTTCAAGTACCTGACGCGCGGCGGCGGCTACTACTTCAACGTCGGCTGCTCCGACCTGGTCGCCGAGGGCGCGATCGCGCTCAGGCAGTTCGCCGACATCGAGCGCTTCGTGCCGGAAGGAGCGCGGATGCACGATGGCACCGTGTTGCCCGCCGACCTCGTGGTGCTGGCGACCGGCTACAAGGGCCAGGAGCACCTGGTCGGCAAGCTGTTCGGCGAGGTGATCGCCCGGCGCGTCGGCCCGATCTGGGGTTTCGGCGACGGCCAGGAGCTGCGCAACATGTACACTCGCACGGCGCAGCCGGGCCTGTGGTTCATCGCCGGCAGCTTGGCACAGTGCCGCATCAACTCGAAGTACCTCGCGCTGCAGATCAAGGCGAGCGAGGTGGGATTGCTGGGAGCGCGCTCCGTTCCATCTCCCGCGGCCGCTGCTCCTCGGGCGGGCGCACGTGGCTGAACATCGCCAGCAGCGCCAGGTCGTAGCTGGTCTTCAGCACGCCGGCCAGCAGCACCGGCCAGCCGAAACCTGACAGCAACAGGAGATAACCGGAGATCAGCGGCCCGATGCCCGAGGCGAGGCTGCGCGGCACCGAGGTCAGGCTCGCCGCGGCCGCGCGCTCGCGCGGCGTCACGACGGCCATGACGTAGGAGTTTCGCGTCGGCACGTCCATCTGCGACAGCAGGCTGCGCAGCAGCAGCAGGCCGACCACGACGGTGAGGCTCGGCACGAAGGGAACCGCGATCAGGCAAAGGCTCGACGGCAGGTGCGTGAACACCATGGTGCGCACCAGCCCGATGCGATTGGCGAGCGGCACGGCGGCGAACATCGACGCCGCTGACAGGAGGTTGGTCCAGAAGAACAGGCTCGCCGCCGCCGTCACCGACAGATCGAAGGTCTGGAACAGCCACAGCACCAGGATCGACTGCGCGATCAGGCCACCTGAGAAGGCGTCGACGCTGAACAGCGACGCCATGCGATAGACGATCGCCCGCGACGGGCCGAGCGGCTCGCTGCGCTGCGGTCCGTGCGTCATCCGTGGCTCGTCGAGCCGCCGATAGAAGGCGGCGCTGGCGAGACCGGTCGCGGCATAGAGCACGAACATGCCCTGCATCGCGGGCAGCGGCGCGACGCCCACCTGGCGCCCGGCAAGATCGGGCAACGCCGCCAGCAGCGCTCCTGCCGCCCCCATCAGCGAGCCGGCGAGGCTGTAGCGCACGAACAACGCGGTTCGGTCGCGATCACTCGCCGACTGTGCCAACAGCGACTGCTCGAGCGGCAGGAAGACGCTGACATCGCCGGACGATGGATTGAGCGTGCCGACGAAGGCCACCAGCAACATCGGCCAGAATTCCTGCAGGCCGGCGAAGCCGAGGCCTGTCGTGGCCATCAGGCAAGCGGCAGCGAGCAACGGCCGGCGATGACCGAAGCGGTTGGTGATGAAACCGACGCACAGCGTCAGGCTGGCCGAGCCCAGCAGAGTCGCCGCCGTCATCACGCCGACCTCGAAAGCATCGAAACCGAGGGCTAGCAGGTAGGCGGGCAGAAGGATCGAGACGTAGCCATCGGCCGTGGCGCGCAGGCCGCGGGCGTAAATCACCCGACGGGCGTTGGCATCGGCGGTCTCGGGGAACAGACGCAGGCGCACGCAAGGTCGCTCAGCTGTACGGGATGCGGAGCCGGCGCCGGCCGGACATCACACGAGACCGATGGCGAGATGGTAGGCCATGCCGGCCAGCGCGCTGGCCAGAAGCACCGGGATCATGCCCAGCCTGAAGCGGAAGATGGCGACCGCGGCGGCGGCGGCGAGGATCAGCGACGGCCAATCGACCGACGCCAGGAAGGGCACCAGCACGCTGGCGCCGAGGAACGGCGTGGGCACCAGCTTGGCAAACAGGACGTGGAGCGCGAACCACACGGCGAGGTTCAGGATCACGCCGACGACGGCGGCAGTGATCGCGCCCAGCGCCGCGCCAAGCGCCCTGTTGGCGCGCAGCGCCTCGACGAACGGCGCGCCGAAGAAGATCCAGAGGAAGCACGGCACGAAAGTCACCCAGGTCGTGAGCAGCCCGCCCAGGGTCGCCGCCAGCAGCGGCGGCAGACTGCCGGGCTCGCGCCAGGCGGCGAGGAAACCCACGAATTGCGTCACCATGATCAGGGGGCCGGGCGTCGTCTCGGCCAGGCCGAGCCCGTCCAGCATCTCACTCGGAGTGACCCAGTGATAGTGCTCGACCGCCTGCTGGGCGACGTAGGCCAGCACGGCATAGGCGCCGCCGAAAGTGACGATCGCCATCTTGCTGAAGAACACCGCGATCTGGGAGAACACGTTGCCGCCGCCCAGCCCGACGTAGAGCAGCGCGACCGGCACCAGCCACAAGGCGAGGAACACCGCGGCGATCGACAGGGACCAGCGGAGATTGGGCCGTGCATGCTCCGGCGTTTCCTCGCCCAGCAGCGAGTCGCGGTCGACAACCTGCCGGGCGCCGACCTTGCCATGGCCGCCGCCCGCCAGCAGCGGCCTGTAGCCGGCAACGCCGCCAGCGTAGCCGATCAACCCGGCGCCGAGCACGATGATCGGGAACGGCACGTCGTAGAAGAAGATGGCGATGAACGACAGCGCCGCCAGGGCCACCAACACGTTGTTCCGGAGCGCCCGCTTGCCGACGCGCAGCACCGCCTCGATCACGATCACCAGCACGGCGGCCTTGAGCCCGAAGAACAGGCCCTCGACGATGGTGAGCTTGCCCAGCAGCACGTAGATCCAGGACAGCGCCATGATCGAGAGCAGCCCGGGCAACACGAATAGCGTGCCGGCGAACAGGCCGCCCCTGGTGCGATGCATCAACCAGCCGATGTAGGTCGCAAGCTGCTGGGCCTCGGGACCGGGCAGCAAGGTGCAGTAGTTGAGCGCCTGCAGGAATCGGTTCTCGCCGATCCACTTCTTCTCCTCGACGATGATGCGGTGCATGACGGCGATCTGGCCGGCCGGTCCGCCGAACGACAGCGCGGCGACGCGCGTCCACACCTTCATCGCCTCGCCGAACGGCTCGCCGTGGGCTGTACTCCTCCCCAGCGAAGCTGGGGGGGAGTCCGCGTCTGCGCGGACGGAGAGGTCATGACTCATTGCTGGGAGCGCGCCACTCCGATGGCGCCCTTCTTGTCGATCACACATCCCATGAGCGCCATCGGAGTGGCGAGCTCCCAGCCATGACCCCTCCGCCCGCCGGCGTCATGGCAACAAAATCCGTCATCCCGAGCGGAGCCGCCCGAAGGGCGGCGCAGTCGAGGGACATTTCTTGTCGGTGCTGAAACAAGAAACGCCCCTCCACTCCGCCTCGCTTCGCTCGGCTTCGGTCGGGATGACGGTGTTTCCTGCCATCTGCGAATGGCCTGCCCAATGACGGGGGAGGATGGGAGATGTGTGTTGCTCATACTCCCGCTCCCGGCGCGCTGAAATAGTCGTAGAGGTCGTCGAGCACGGCGCCGCCGCGCGCCAGGCGCTGCTCGTCGTCACGCTGCCCGGCGGCGATGCCTGCCATCAGGGTGCGGATGCCGGCGGTCTCCTCGCGGCCGAACTTGCCGTCCTTGAGATCGATGTCGTGGATGATCTCGGCGATGGCGGCGAGCGCGGGATCGTCGAGGCCGGCGTGCTTCAGCAGCACCTCGAAGGTGCAGCGGTCGCCCTCATGGGTGTACTCGCCGTCGAACATGTCGAAGCGCACCTCGCCGGCGCGCGGTGCGTAGCTGCGTCCGGGCACGAACTTGAAGCGTGCACCGCCGTCGATGAAGCGGCGGATCAGCCAGGCCGAAGCAATGCGATCGACCTGCACATGCTCGCGCGTCACCCAGACCTTGCCGCCGAGCGCCGACGCCGTCGGCGGGCTCTGTGGCGTGCTCATGCTGTCACTCCCTTCCTGCAGTCGGCGTTCGAGATTTGCGATCAGCCGTTCCGCCGTCGCACGCTCGGACGCGCCGAAGAAATCGATGGAAGCCGCCTCGCCGAGCTGCTTGCGCAGCCGGCCCGCGGCGCCCGTGATCTCGGCCAGCAGCCCGGCAGGCGCCGTCCCGTCCGAGGCCTCGCCGTCGAGCCGCGCTTCGAGCGCACGCGCTTCACCGACGAGCTTCGCGTAGTCCTCGTTGCGCTGGGCACGGAACATCTCGCGCAGCTCCTCGTCGGCCAGCCCCTCGACGAGATGCGATTCGCAGACCAGCGCCTCGCCACCCAGCTCGACGATCTCGCGGGCGAGCCAGGCAAAGTCTTCCTGCATCTCCTCGTTGCTCGGCAGGGCATAGACGGCGTTCTTCACCGTTACTGCGCCCAGCGCCTGCAGGCGCCGCCACACCTTGACCCGCGCATAGGCAGGCTTGGCCGGAAGCTGATGGATCAACAGCAGCCAGGGCGCGCGGGTCGGGGTTCCACCATCGTTCATGCTTCACCTGTACCATACAACTTCCGACTTTGCAACATCTGTATCTTTTGACTTGTGCATGTCGAGATACATTTATATCTTTGGAAACAGTCGTATCACGGAGAATGTCCAGATGGCCTTTCAAGCCCGGCCCATCGCCTTCAAGCCGCCGCGCCTCAAAGGGCTGAGTGCCCGGCTGATCGCCAGCCACTACGAGAACAACTACGGCGGCGCCGTCCGTCGCCTGAATGCGATCCGCGGCGAGCTCGCCCAGCTCGATCCGGCGGCCGTGCCCGGCTTCCGGCTGAACGGCCTGAAGCGCGAGGAGCTGATCGCCACCAACTCGATGCTGCTGCACGAGGCCTATTTCGACTCGCTGGGCGAGGCCGGCGGCGGGGATCCCGAAGGCCCTCTGGCCGAAGCGATCACCCGCGACTTCGGATCGCTCGCCCGATGGCGCAGCGAGTTCGTCGCCATGGGCAAGGCGCTGGGCGGCGGCTCGGGCTGGGTACTGCTCACCCGCTCGGCCCCCGACGGTTCGCTGGCCAATGTCTGGGCGGCCGACCACACCCACGCCCTGGCCGGCGGCACGCCGGTGCTGGCGCTCGACATGTACGAGCATTCCTATCATCTCGACTTCGGCGCCAACGCCGGCGGCTATGTCGACGCCTTCATGAGCAACATCGCCTGGAGTCACGTCGCCGCCCGCTTCGCCGGCGTGCCCGTCGCGCCACGGCCGAACATGGTCGACAACGAGACGGCGCGCCGCCTGCTCCAGGACGAGCCGGGCCTCGTCGTCATCGACGCGCGCCTGGCCGACGATGCCGCCGCCGTCCCGGTCCGCCTGCGGAGCGCGCGCCGCGCGCCGCCCGACCGGGTCGAGGCCGTCGCGGCCACGTTGCCGAAGGGCAGCAAGGTGCTGGTTTACTGCGCCTGGGGCTTCGAGATCGGCGGCGAGTGCGCTGCAAGGCTGCGCGAGCACGGCATCGATGCCGTGGCGCTCGCCGGCGGCATCGGCGCGTGGCGCGCCGACGGCCTTCCCACCGAACAGATCAACGAAGGAGAACCGACATGAAGTGGGTAACGAGAGAGCGTCCCAAGATCGACCGCATCGCCTGCCCGTGGCTGATCCAGCGCTTCATCGAGAAGGAGCCGGAATTCCTCTACGTGCCGGCCGACCAGGTGATGGCGACGGCGGAGAAGACCGGAGCCACTCCCTACGACATCCCGGGCGCGAAGTTCGGCCACGTCGGCGAGAAGTGCAGCTTCGACGCCTTCATCGCCGAGTACAGGCTCGATGCGCCCGGGCTCGATCGGCTCGCCGACATCGTGCGCGGCGCCGACACATCGCGGCTCGACCTGACGCCGCAATCGCCAGGCCTGCTCGCCATCTCGCAGGGCCTCGGCCACCTTTTTGCCGACGACCACGAGATGCTGCGCCACGGCATAGTGATGTACGACGCGCTCTACGCCTGGTGCCGCAGCCTGGCCGGCGACACGCGCAGCCGGTCGTCAACGGTGGGGTGAAGTCTCATGACCCTTCGGGTTCACTCAGGGCAGGCCGGCCGCCTGCTCGTCCTGTCGCGCGCCGACATCGCCGGATTGATGGGCTACGCCGACTATGTCGACGCGGTCGAAGCGGCCTTCCGCCTTGCCGCCGACGGCTGCGCCGTCGCGCCGCCTGCGTCGGCACTGCACGTGCCGGACGGATCCTTTCATGCCAAGGGGGCAGCCCTGCTGGGAGACCCGGCCGTGGTCGCCATCAAGCTCAACGGCAACTTCCCGGAGAATCCCGCGCGTTGTGGCCTGCCAACCGTGCAAGGCGTCATCTACCTCGCCGATGCAGCCAACGGGCGTCCGCTTGCGTTGATGGACTCGATCGAGATCACGATCAATCGAACCGGAGCGGCGACGACCTTGGCAGCACGCCATCTTGCCCGACCAGACTCGCGTGTCGCCACGATCTGCGGCGCCGGCGTGCAGGGCCGCATCCAGGCGCACGCCATCGCTGCTGCGCTGCCTCTGCAACACATCCATGTCTGGGACTGCCGGCCCGAGGTGGCAGCGCGGCTCGCGCGTTCGCTCGGCGCCGAACTCGGCCTCGATGTCACCGCAACTGCAACCCTTGAGACGGCCCGCGACAGCGACGTCGTCGTGACCTGCACGTCGGCGCGCGAAGCCTATCTCACCAGGGACCTGGTCGCGCCCGGCACGTTCATCGCCGCGGTCGGTGCTGACAATTCGGACAAGCAGGAGATCGATCCTGCGCTGTACGCGGCGAGTTGCGCGGTCGTCGATTCGCTCGAGCAGGCAGCCGAGATCGGCGACCTGCATCATGCCCTCGCGGTGGGTGCCCTCACGCTCGATCGCGTGCACGCCAGGCTGGGCGAGCTCGTCGCCGGCCGCAAGCCGGGCCGCCGCGGCGACCGGGAGATCACGCTGTTCGACAGCACCGGCATGGGCCTGCAGGACATCGCCGCCGCGGCCGCGGTCTATCGTCGCGCCGTTGCCGCCGGCGTTGGCACGCGCCTGGAGCTGTAAGGGAGAATCTTCGACTCGATGCGTACTGAAGTGGGGAGTTGACCGCCAACCGGCCATCAAGGAGGCACCATGACTCGCCCGGCTCACCGCATCACCATCCTGCTCGCTGTCGGCGCCCTCGCAGCCTCGCCCGCCTCGGCTGCCGATACCGACTGGCCGCAGGTCGCGAGCACACTGGGCCGGCCGCTCCCTGCACCATCGCCCGACGGGATCTATCGCTTCAGCCTGCCGCGCCCCGATCTCGAGGTCGTCGTCGACGGCGTCGCGATCAAGCCGGCCCTGGCGCTGGGCGGCTGGCTCGCCTTCATGCCGATGAGCGGCGGCACCATGATGATGGGCGATCTCGTGCTCGCCCAGGACGAAATCGGCCCAGTCATGAAGCGATTGCTCGACGGCGGCGTGGCGATCAGCGCAATCCACAATCATCTGCTGCGCGCCGAGCCGGCGCCGATCTACATGCATGTCAGCGCGTTCGGCAATCCGCAGCGCCTCGCCTCGACGCTTCACGACGCCCTGAAGCTCAGCCGATTGCCACCGGCCGGCCCGCCGGCCGCCGAGAGGATCGCGCTCGACACCGAGGCCCTCGATGCGATCATCGGCGCCAAGGGAACCGCCAATGACGGCGTCTACCAGTACGCCCTTGCGCGTGCCGAGCCACTGAAGGACGCCGGCATGGTCGTGCCGCCGGCCCTCGGCTCGGCCCACGTCGTCAATTTCCAGCCGACCGGCGACGGTAGGGCCGCCGTCACCGGCGACTTCGTCCTGCTGGCAGACGAGGTGAATCTGGTCCAGCGCGATCTGGTGAGCAAAGGGATCGAGATCACGGCGCTGCACAGCCACATGATCAAGGAAGAGCCGCGCCTCTTCTTCATGCATTTCTGGGCCAATGCCGATGCCGCCACGCTGGCGCGCAGCATCCGCCAGGCGCTCGACCGCACTAAGGTCAAGCGCGACTGAGGCGCGGCACGCCACACGGAGGCACATCATGAGCAGCGCGAACTCACCATCACGACCTTCCAGACCCAGATCACCTGTTGCGGCAGGCACATTCCGTTCGGCTGTTCCGGCCGAACGGGTTGTGCTCTAGACTTGGCACGCCAATCGCAACGAACTTCGAGACGAACCAGGACTATTCCCGTGCCGCCTCGATATCCGGAGACATGAGCTCCCGGCCGAGGTGGCCTCACACCGGAGGGATCGGCCATGGGCAGCTTTGGCATTGGGTCAGCAGTCCGGCGCAAGGAAGACCTGCGCTTCCTCACGGGCAAGGGCACCTACACCGACGACATCAACCGCCCCGGTCAGCTCCAGGCGTACGTGCTGCGCAGCCCGCACGCCCATGCCGAGATCGCCGGCATCGACACCTCCCGGGCCGAGGCAGCGCCGGGCGTCGCGGCGGTCTTCACCGGCGCCGATCTGCAGGCGCCCGCTCTGCAGGTGCCCGTGGGCGGCCTGCCCTGCGGCTGGCTGGTCACCTCGAATGACGGCTCGCCGATGGTCGAGCCGATGCGCCCGCTGCTCGCCCAGGGCAAGGTGCGCCATGTCGGCGACCCCGTGGCAGTGGTCGTCGCCGAGACGCACGCAGAAGCGGAAGCCGCGGCCGAGCTGATCGAGATCAGCTACCGGGAACTGCCGGCGGTGGTCGGCGCCGACGAAGCGCTCGAGCCCGGCAAGCCGCAGCTGTTCGAGGCCGCACCCGGCAATCTCTGCTTCGACTGGCATCTCGGCGACAAGGCGGCGGTCGATGCCGCCTTCGCGCGGGCCCACCACGTGACCCGCCTCGAGCTCGTGAACAACCGGCTGGTCTCCAACCCGATGGAGCCGCGCGCCGCCATCGGCGAGCATGACCGCGCCACCGGCGACTACACGCTCTACACGACCAGCCAGGCGCCGCACGTGCACCGGCTGCTGATCGCCGCCTTCGTGCTGCAGCTGCCCGAGCACAAGCTGCGCGTCGTGGCGCCCGATGTCGGCGGCGGCTTCGGCACCAAGGGCTCGCTCTACAACGAGCAGGCGCTGGTCCTGTGGCTTGCCGCCAGGCTCGGCCGACCGGTCAAGTGGACAGCCAGCCGCGGCGAGATCTTCCTCACCGACAACCAGGCGCGCGACCATCTCACGAAGGCCGAGCTCGCGCTCGACAGGGACGGCAGGTTCCTCGCCATGCGCGTGGCGACGCTCGCCAATCTCGGGGCATATCTCGGCAGCTTTGCGCCGGCCATCCCGACCTGGTGCTACGGCACCCTGCTCGCCGGCAACTACGCGACGCCGGCGATCCATGTCGAGGTCAAGGGCATCTTCACCAACACCGCGCCGGTCGACGCCTATCGCGGCGCCGGACGCCCGGAGGCCTGCTACGTCGTCGAGCGCCTGGTCGATCGGGCGGCGCGCGAGATGAAGATCGACCCGGCCGAGCTGCGGCGGCGCAACTTCATCGCCAACGACGCCTTTCCCTACACCACGCCAGTGGCGCTCACCTACGACAGCGGCGACTACTTCAAGACACTCGACATGGCGGTGAAGGCGGCGGACTACGCCGGCTTCGAGCGGCGCCGCCAGGAGTCGGCGGCGCACGGCAAGCTGCGCGGCATCGGCATCGCCACCTACATCGAGGCCTGCGCCATGGCGCCCTCGGTGCTGGCCGGCCAGCTCGGCGCGCGCGCCGGCTTCTACGAGAGCGCGCAGGTGCGCGTGCACCCGACCGGCGGCATAACCGTGTTCACCGGCGCACACAGCCACGGCCAGGGCCACGAGACGACCTTCGCCCAGCTCGTGGCCGACCGCCTCGGCCTCGCCTTCGACCAGGTCGACATCGTGCACGGCGACACCAGCAGGATCCCGTTCGGCATGGGGACCTACGCCTCGCGCTCGCTGGCCGTCGGCGGCACCGCGCTGGTCAAGGCGATGGACAAGATCGTCAACAAGGGCAAGAAGATCGCCGCCCACCTCCTCGAGGCCGCCGAGGCGGACATCGAGTTCACCGACGGCAAGTTCACGGTGGCCGGAACCGACCGCGCGGCGACCTTCGCGCAGGTCGCCTTCTCGGCCTACGTGCCGCATAACTTCCCGATCGAGACCCTGGAGCCCGGCCTCGAGGAGACTGCCTTCTACGATCCGACGAATTTCACCTATCCCGCCGGCGCCTATGTCGCCGAGGTCGAGGTCGACCGCGAGACCGGCGCCGTGGCGCTCGTCCGGTTCACCGGCGCCGACGATTTCGGGCGCATCGTCAACCCGATGATCGTCGAGGGCCAGGTGCACGGCGCGCTGGTCCAGGGCATCGGCCAGGCGCTCTACGAGAACACCGTCTACGACCCCGCGAGCGGCCAGCTGCAAACCGGCTCGTTCATGGACTACTGCATGCCGCGCGCCGACAACTTCGTCCCGTTCACCCTCGAGACCAACACGACCTTGTGTGCGCACAATCCACTGGGCGCCAAGGGCTGCGGCGAGGCCGGCACGATCGGCGCGCCGCCGGCGATCATGAACGCGGTGCTGGACGCCCTGGCACCGCTCGGGGTCAAGGATCTCGATATGCCGGCGACACCCGAACGCGTGCTGCGGGCGATCGCCGGCTAGACGCGCGATGATCATCTCCTCCCCAGCTCCGCAGTCAGCTCCGCTGGGGAGGAGTCGCCGGCTTACAGCGAAACAAGGAGTCATGAGTCATGCGGACCGCGGGCGTCTCGCCCGCTCTTCTCATGGGCGGGCGAGACGCCCGCGGCCCAGAAGACCATGACCCCTCCGCCTGCCTGCGCGAAGCCGAAGCGGCTTCGCTTCGGCGAAGGCAGGTCCGCGATGACGCGGACACCTCCCCGGCGAAGCTGGGGAGGAGGGCTGAGCGGGCAAGCGCCCACGGTCCGCATGAAGAAATCATGCGCTCTTGGAACCCGGACAGGCCGCGTACTAAGGTTGGCCGGTAATGACTTCCGCTTCTCTTGTCGCTCCCTGGCGCATCGGCGTCGATGTCGGGGGCACCTTTACCGACATGGTGTTGCGCGACGGCGCGGGTACCGTACGCATCTTCAAGTCACCGTCCGTGCCGGCCGATCCCAGCGAGGGCGTGCTGGGCGTACTCAGGCTGGCGGCGCGCCAGCTCGACCTGCCGCTCACCGCGCTCCTGCGCGACTGCGCGTTGTTCGTACACGGATCGACCGTGGCGACCAACACCATCCTCGAGAAGAAGGGCGCCAGGGTCGGCATGCTGACGACCGCGGGGTTTCGCGATTCGCTGGAGATCCGCCGGGGCATTCGCGAAAACCAGTGGGACCATCGCGCGCCCTTTCCCGAGGTGCTGGCGCCGCGCTTCCTGCGCCGGCCGGTACGCGGGCGCATCGCCGCCGACGCCAGCGAGCTCATCCCGCTCTCCATCGAGGATGTCGACGCAGCGGGTCGTCTCTTCACCGAGGAGGGCGTCGAATCGGTCGCCGTCTGCCTGTTCAACAGCTTTCTCGACGGCGGCCACGAGCGCGCGAGCGGCAAGCGCCTGGCGCAAAGCTGGGCCGGCCAGTGGGTGTCGCTGTCGAGCGAGGTCATGCCCACCATGGGCGAGTACGAGCGCGGCTCGACCGCCGTGGTCAACGCCTACATCGCCCCCAAGGTGACGAGCTACCTGCGCGCACTCGACGAGCAGCTGCGCCAGCTCGGCCTGCCGCGCTCGCTGCTGCTCCTGCAGAGCAACGGCGGCGCGGTGTCGGTCGGCCAGGTCGCCGACCGGCCGGTAATGCTGGTGCTGTCCGGCCCGGCTGCCGGTGTCGGCGCGCTGAAGGGGTGCGCCGGCCCGCGCGAAGCGGCGAACCTGATCTCGATGGAGATCGGCGGCACGAGCTGCGACGTCATGGTGATGGCCAGGGGCGAGGTGTCGGTCGCCGACGCGCTCACCATCGACGGCTACCACCTGACCACGCCGTCGGTCGAGATCCATACGGTCGGCGCCGGCGGCGGCGCCATCGCCTGGGTCGATGATGCCGGCCTGCTGCATGTCGGGCCACGCGGCGCCGGCGCGCGGCCGGGACCTGCCGCCTATGGGCTGGGCGGTGAGGAGCCGACCGTGACCGACGCCCAGCTGGTGCTTGGCCGCCTGCATCCCGGCCCGCTGGCCGGCGGTGCGGTGACCCTGGATGGCGCGCTGGCGCGCCACGCCATCGAGACGAAGCTCGCCCTGCCGCTCGGCCTCTCGATCGAAGCCGCCGCCGCCGGCGTGATCCGCCTGCTCGAGCAGAACCTGCTGCACGCCGTCGAGCGGCTCAGCATCGAGCGCGGCCACAATCCTGCGACCTTCACCCTGGTCGCCGCCGGCGGCGCCGGGCCGATGCACGGCGCCAACGTCGCCCGCGCGCTGGGCGCCACGCGGGCGCTGCTGCCGCGTGCCGCCGGCGCCTTCTGCGCCATGGGCATGCTGCAGTCGGACGTACGGCAGGATTATCTGCAGGTCTATCTCGCCGATCTCGACAAGGTCGATCGCGCCGGTTTCGATGCCGCCTTCGCGCAGCTCGAGGCACGCGCCGGCGACGCGTTGGCCCGCGAAGGCTTCAGCGGCAAGAGCGCCGTGCTCGAACGGGAGATGGATCTGCGCTACGACGGCCAGCAATGGCCGGTGCGGGTCGCGATCGGCGCGCAGGGCTTCGACCCCGTCCTCGCACGAAAGGCCTTCGAGGCCGAGCATCAGCGCCTGTTCGGCCACATCCAGCCCGGCCGCATCGACATCACGGCGCTGCGCGTCGTCGGCCGCGGCCTGCTCGACTGGACGCCGCCCGCCGCGCGCGCCCCGCAGGCCGCATCGCCCAAGCCACGCGAGATACGCAAGGTGTGGATAGACCCGGCGAGCGGCTGGCGCGACGTGCCGGTCTACGACGGCGCCGATCTGGCGCCCGGCTGCCGGCTCGACGGTCCACTGCTGGTCGAGGAACGCACCACCACCGCCTTCATCGGACCGGGCGACGCGCTCGAGGTCGACGCGCGCGACGATTTCCTGGTCCATGTCGGAGCGTCCCGCCAATGAAGATGCGCCACTGGAGTGACACCCCGATAGGCGCTGACGTTTCCGTTCTCCTCCCCAGCTTCGCTGGGGAGGTCGCCGTCTTACGGCGACGGAGGGGTCATGGGCTCGAGACTCGCGGCTCATGACCCCTCCGTCCGCGATGACTCGGACGCCTCCCCGGCAAAGCTGGGGAGGAGAACCGAAAAGTTGGCGCCTATGAGTGGCACGTCCCCGCGATGAGCCGCTTCGACTCACCATCATCATTTTCGCAGTGCTGTGCCGCGCGCCCGCGCGCTGGAGGTCTCCCATGACGGCAACCACGAGCCCGCCCCTGGATCCCGTGACGCTCGCCCTGGTGCAGAACCGGCTCGACCACATTTCGCACCAGATGGGCTGGGTAATGACGCGCACCGCTCGTTCGCCGATCTTCAGCCAGAGCCACGATTTCTCCTGCTTCATCGCCGATTCGCGCGGCACCCTGATCAGCCAGGCCGACGGCATTCCCATCCACACCGGCGGCGGCGGCTTCGCGGTGCGCGCCATCCTGCGCGACTTCGGCGGCGCGATCGAGCCGGAGGACGTGTTCCTGCTCAACGATCCCTACACGGCCGGCGGCAACCACCTGCCCGACTGGGTGATCGCGCGACCGGTGTTCGTCACCGGTGCCCTGGTCGCCTTCGCCTGCAATCGAGCCCACCAGGCCGACATCGGCGGCGGTGCCGCCGGCACCTACAACTCGGCGGCGACCGAGATCTTCCACGAAGGCATCCGGCTGCCGGTGCTGAAGCTGATCGAGCGCGGCCGCACGCGCGACGACCTGTGGCGCCTGCTGATGCTCAACACCCGCCTGCCCGAGGCGCTCGACGGCGACCTGCGTGCCATGATCGGCTCGACCCGCATCGGCGCCGACCGGCTCGCCGCGCTGGTCGAGGAGCTCGGCACCGACCGCGCCGGCGATTTCTTCGAGGGCGTGCTGGCCCATGCCGACCGCCGCTTCAGGAGCTGCATCGACCGCCTGGCCGAGGGCGTGTGGCGCGCCGAGGAGAGCGTCGACAACGACTGCTTCGAGCCGATCGACGGCCGCATCGTGGTTGCGCTGACGGTCAGGAATTCGCGTCTCGTCGTCGATTTCGCCGGCACCTCACCGCAGGTGAAAGGCTTCAAGAACAGCTCCATCGCCAACTCGACCTCGGCGGTGTTCATGGCGCTGTCGTCGTTCTTCGAGCCCGACCTGCCACGCAACGAGGGCGCCTTCCGCAGCGTCGAGATCCGCCTGCCCGAGGGCACGCTGGTCAACGCGCGGCCGCCCGCGCCGATGACCATGAACACGGTATTCGTGGCGCACGAGATCGTTCACGTGATGTGGAAGGCGCTGGGCCAGGCGCTGCCCGAGCGGGCCTCGGCCGGCTGGTCGAAGGCGGTGCACTCCGTCACCGCCGGCCTGAAGGACGACGGCAGCCGCTACGTGATGTACCAGTGGGCGGGCGCGCCGGCCGGCGGCGGCGTCGAGGGCCGCGACGGCTTCCACCTGATCGGGCACCTGATCACCCTGGGCGGCCTCACCCTGCCCAACCTTGAAACCTACGAGCAGCTCTACCCGGTGCGCTTCCGGCGCCAGGAGCTGCGCTGCGACAGCGCCGGCCCCGGCCGCTTCCGCGGCGGCGCCGGCTGCGACTACGAGGTCGAGATGTTCACCGCTGCCGACTACGCCTTCCGCGGCGAAGGCGTCGGCGCGCCCTCGAGCTACGGCGCCGCCGGCGGCCGCGCCGGCGTCGGTGGCGCGGTGACCCTCACCCTGGCTGACGGCAGCGAGATCCAGGCGCCGAAATACGGCGTGCAGCGCCACGGCCCCGGCATCTACCACGCCCTCTCGCCGGGCGGCGGCGGCTACGGTGATCCGCGCACGCGCGATCCCGCACGCGTGCTGCGCGACGTCCGCGACGGCGTGGTGAGCGCGGCTGCGGCCGAGCGCGACTACGGCGTGGCGATCACGGCCGACGGCCGCGGCATCGACGCGGCACGCACGGCAGCTCTCAGGGCGTGAAGTCGCCGCTTCATGCGGCACATCTCCAACCCTCCCACGTCTTACGGGGGAGGTGCCCCCGAAAGGGGGCGGGGGGGAAGCCGCAGTCGAGTTCCATGACTTGCCGACGTCGGGATCAGAGACACCTCGGGTGTGGATTTCCCCCTCCGACCCGCCTGCGCGGCCGAAGCCGCTTCGGCGCGGCGAAGGCCCGTAGGGCGGGGCACCTCCCCCGATTACGGGTCGATTGCGGGGGAGGCACCCAGCACGCCCGGCGCGCACCACGATAGTGAGAAAATAGAGGCGGTAACCCGCCCCTATTTTCACGGGAGTTCCCCACCGGCCCGAGGGCCGACCCGCCGTTTCGTGAAACTGGTGGTCCAGTTTCTTATCAGGAATGCGATGAGCCGCGCGCAACTCCCAATTGAGCACATCTCGCTGCCTGCTTCGGCAGCCTTGAACGCGATGCGGGGGCCGCCTAGCCTGCGCGCTGGGTGATGCGTCCTCTCGAAGGGAGAATGGGAATGTCGAACCACTTCACCGGCTTGAGCCTCGGCCCGCCGCTCGGCGATCAGAGGCTCGACCTCTGCGATCTCTACGCCTTCCAATCGCCGGCGGACCCGACGAGAACGGTGATCATCCTCAACGCCAACCCGTCGGCCGACGAATTCCATCCCGACGCCCTCTATCGCCTCAACATCGACAACGACGGCGATTGCCTGACCGACATGGCCTTCACCTACGTGTTCTCCCCGAAGAGGAACGGCCGGCAGACGGCAAGCGTCTTCCTGGCCAAGGGCCAGGAATCCCGTTCCGTCGAGGCTGTCGGCACGAAGATCATCGCCGATGCCGAGGTCTCGCTCGGCGCGACGCCGAACATCGTCAAATCCGGCATCTACACCTTCTTCGCCGGCAGCCGCAGCGATGCCTTCTTCTTCGACTACGATGGAATCAAGAACCTGTTCGACACCAGGGGCGGCCGGAATTTCACGGCGCCGCACCTCGGCGGCAAGTCGCCGTGGACCGGCAAGGATTCGAACACCGAGGCCAATGTGCTGTCGACGGCCATCGAGATGCCGACCGCCGCTCTCGGTGGCAAGCCTGCGATCCGCATCTGGGGGCGCTGCAGCGTGCGCCGCGACGGCAAGCTCGTCCATGTCGACCGTGCCGGCCATCCGTCGGTCAGCAGCTTCTTCAACACGGACGACACCAAGGAGGAATACAATGCCAGCGAGCCGGTCAACGACCGCACACGCTGGCTCGAGATGTTCATCCACCTGATGGGGCATACCGGCAACTACACGCGCGAGGAGGCGATCGCGGCAATCGACGCGCACGCCCTCTTGCCCGACATGCTGAGCTTCGACCCGTCCCGGCCCGCGCAATACCCCAACGGCCGTGTCTTCACGGACGACGTCATCAACCATCGCCTGTCCTTCCTGTCCAAGGGAGACATCCCGCCCGACGGGCTCAAGCCGCACGACGACGTCCTCGCCGTGTTCCCGTATCTCGGCCCACCGCACCCGCCGGCAGGTTAGGGGCCAAGTCGACCCAAGCAGGGGGACCTGATCGTCGCCCGCGCTCGGTTGCGGACCGAGCGCAAGGGCTATCGCAACTTCGGGCCCGGCGCTCCGCTGTTGGGCCGTACCGGTTGAGCCGGCGGAGCCGCGAGCCCGCTGAGCACCGATCAGGTCGATGCACGAGCGCCGACAAGGGTGCTTTCCGGTCCTCTTCGGCTGGAGATCTCAGCCCTCGGCATACGGCCGCTTCGGTCGTCGCGATCCCGGCAATTCTCGTCGTCAATGCGGCGCTGCGCGGGTCCTGGCTCGACGAACTCTGGACCTTGCATTTCTCGGACAACAGCAACGGCCTGCCCGCCCTGATGCGCGACGGCTGGCTGCGCGATACGCATCCGCCGATCTTCAACGCGTGGGCGACGCTGCTCGGTGCGCTCGGCATTGGCTCGATCGCCCCAGGGCCGGATCGTCTCGAACCTGCTCGCCGCCGGGCTGACGGGCCTCATCGCGCCCGATTCGCACGCTGGCAGCCCGAGCAGGCCGCCTTCAACACCACGCTGGTGCTGCTGGCGCTTTCCTGCCGCAGGCGATGGAAGCCTTCGTCACCGACCGCTGCTACTTCTGGCAGATGACGGCCATGGCGATGCTGGTGATCGTCGCCCGTCACGTTGCCTCGACCCGGCACGACCTGAGGCCTCGCGGCGACGTCGACGGTACACCGCAGCGGCACCGGCCTGGTCGTTCGCGCCGATCGCTGGTTCGACCGCGTCCCATGAAGGATAAGCAGCATGCCCACCGCAGTCATGACGTATGGGGTCTGACGGCGCCGCGCGTCCCGCGAGACGAGCACGGCGACGATCCCGTGATCGCGGGTCGCAACGGAGCGGCTGATTACTTTTTGCGCGTCTGCGGGAGCCCGCCTGGCGGGCGCAGCGAGCGGACGTGCTCGGCGAGCCGCTGGGGCCAACCCCGCTGCCTGCCGATCTCCGGCAGCCCGACGCCGCCACAGCCAGGCTGCGTGCATCGGAAGCGCCGGCCGGCGATCGGCTTGTCGCGCAGCGCGGGCACCAAACCGTCGATCTCCGCGCGATGGCCGCACTTCTGGCACGTCACCTCGATCGCGAGGCCGGCACGCGCGAGATCGGCGAAGGTTCGGGTTGGCGTCGTTGCCATGGGCCATGAATATAGTGGGTCGGAAGCGGTAATACCGGGGCCAGTTCCAGCCACCCACGGGCACGCTGGGCGCTGGCGCGCCCGTTGCCGACGCGACGTCTCGCACAACGCCTGACCTCGGGCCAACCCCTTGATTCGAAAGGGTGCGACCGCAAGCGACCGCACCGACCGCAAGAATCGGGGCCCGTTTTGCTTTTATTTTCGAGGCCGTCGGCCGGAGAGGGACCGGCCGCAGGCCGGCATCGATTGGAGAAAGCCCTTGCCGGCGATTTCGGCGCTCGGTGTAATCCGCCGTCTTCGAGGAAAGTGTGTGCGGCCCGAAAGCGGCAACCAAGCCGCCGGGCCGAAGGGAGGAAACAATGAAGAGCAAATGGGGACGCCGGGCCTTCCTGGCGGGCGCCGGCGCGTCCGCCGCCGTGCCGCGGCTGGCCGCGGCGCAGGCCGCCTTTCCAGTCAAGCCGATCCGCATCGTGCACGGCTACAGCGCCGCCTCGAACCCCGACACGATTGCCCGCGTGATCGCGCCCAGCATGATCGAGACGCTGGGCCAGAGCGTCATCGTCGAGCCCAAGCCGGGCGCCGGCGAGCGTATCGCCGCGCAGTACCTGATGACTCAGCCGGCCGACGGCTACACGCTCTACCTGATCACCGGCGGCGCCAACGTGATCAGCGCCACCGATCCGCAGACGCCGTTCAACACGCTGAAGGATTTCGCCTATGTCTCGACCATCACGCTGTTCCCGTTCGCGTTGTTCGTCGCCGCCAACTCACCGCTGAAGAGCTTCACGGACCTGCGCGCCGCGGCCCTCGCCCGGCCGGGCAAGCTCAACTACGGCCACAGCGGCGTCGGCAATACGCTGCATCTCGCGGTCGAGTACCTGAAGGGGCTGACCGACATGAAGATGGAGGCGATCGCCTACAAGGACACCGGCCAGCAGATCAACGATGTCGTCACCGGACGGCTCGACGTAGCGATCAGCACCTTCACCGGCTACCACGGCGCGCTCGCCAACCGCCAGGTGCGCGCGATCGGCGTCACTTCGAAGGACGTCTGGCCGCTGCAGCCCGAGGTGCCGCCCATCGCGCGCGTCGTGCCGGGCTACGAGGTGGTATCGTGGCTTGGCCTCGCCGGGCCGGCCGGCCTGCCGGGCCCGATCGCCAACAAGCTCGCCGACGCGGTCAAGGTCGCGGTGGCGCGGAGCGACGTGAAGGAGCGCCTGCAGGGCATGGGCAACGATGCGCGGGCGAGCACGCCCGCCCAGTTCCGCGCCCGCATCGAGGCCGACTACGCCAAGTGGCAGCCGCTCGCCAAGTTCGTGAACCCGTAGGCCGCAGGGGAGAGCCGCCATGGCCAAGCGCTTCCGCCGCGTCGTCACCGGGCACGACAAGGACGGCAAATCCGTCTTCATCGCCGACGGCCTGGCGCCCAACGTGCTCGAAATGGCCTCGATGCCGGGCGTCGCGCTCACCGACCTGTGGCGCACCGGCTCGGCCCCGGCGTCGAATGCCGGCAACAAGGACGCGGCAGCCGGCAAGATCAAGCTCGAGCCGCCGGCCGACGGCACCATCCTGCGCATCGTCGAGTTCCCGCCCGACAGGATGTGGCGCAAGTCGGCCGACGCCAGGAAGGCCTTCGCCTCGATCGGCGCGCAAGGCGCGCCCGACCACAGCTCGGACGACGCGATGATGCATGCGACGGCGAGTGTCGACTACATCATCGTGCTCGAGGGCGAGATCTGGGCCGTCCTCGACAAGGGCGAGACGCTGCTGAAGCGCGGCGATATCCTGGTCCAGAGGGGAACCAACCATTCGTGGAGCGTGCGCGGCAACAAGCCGTGCATCGTCGCCGCGATCCTGGTTGGCGCGGCGCCGGTCGGCCGGCTGGCGCGCAGAGCCCCGGGCAGGGCGACGAAACGGCCGGGCACGAAGTCGAGAACGAAGTCGAGCACGAAGAGGAAAGCGTGATGAAAATCGGCGCGGTGATGTTCTTCACCACGGATTCCATGCAGCCCGCCCCGTTGGCGCGCGTGCTCGAGGAGCGCGGCTTCGAATCGCTGTGGGTGCCCGAGCACACCCATATCCCCTCGTCGCGCAAGACGCCCTATCCGGCAGGTGGACCGCTGATCCGGCCTTACTACGACATCATGGATCCGTTCCTGGCGCTCAACACGGCGGCCACCGTGACGACGAAGCTCAAGGTCGGCACCGGCATCGCGCTCCTCACCCAGCGCGATCCGATCGTCACCGCCAAGGTCGTGTCGACGATCGACCAGCTGAGCCAGGGCCGCTTCCTGTTCGGCGTCGGCAACGGCTGGAACCAGGACGAGATCGAGAATCACGGCACGGCCTTCGAGAGCCGCCACAAGCTCGCGCGCGAGCGCATGGAGGCGATGAAGACGATCTGGACCGAGGACGAGCCGGAGTATCACGGCGAGCTCGTCAGGTTCGACAAGATGAAGCAGTGGCCCAAGCCGTTCCAGAAGCCGCACCCGCCGGTCATCGTCGGTGGCGCCTTCCCCTATGCGGCGCGGCGCGCCATCCGCTACGGCGACGGCTGGATCCCGCGCGCCGACCGGCTCGAGGCGGCCGGCGTCGGCGTGGTGATCGACAAGTTCCGCAAGATGGCGAGCGAGGCCGGCCGCGATCCCGCCTCGCTCCCGATCACCATCTTCCGCGTGCCCGAGGCGATGGACGGCCTGCGTTTCTGCCAGCAGATCGGCATCGACCGCGTCACCTTCACCCTGCCGGCCGAGAAGGAAGACAAGCTGATGCCGATCATCGACCGCTGGACCGAGATCAAGCGCAAGGTCGAGCAGTCCTGAATCCCTAACCTAGGTTCGCTCCGGCGCGAATTGCCGCTCATGGCGCTCGACCTGCACGCGATAGTTCTCCGAATAGCGCTCGAAGACATCGGCATGGCGCGCCGTGTCGAACTCGACGGTCGGAGGGTCAAAGAGGTCGAAATGGCCCCACCGGTCATCCCCGCGCACCAGCATCGCCGCCATGCGCACTGGTCCCGTCGGCCGGACATGGGCCGGGATGTAGTTGATGCCGCAGCCGATGCGGCGGTGCGCGGCGCGGTTGGGCGCCGAGCGGTGCACGCAGAGCGTATGATGCAGCGAGAACCAGCCGGCATCGAGCTGCATGGTGACGGCGCCCCGCTCATCGATCGACTCGGCGATGGTCTGACCGGCGCGGTTGATGCTGTTCTCGAGCCGCAGCGCCCGGTGATGCATCTGCCGCGGTGCGCCGTGCGCTGACAGAACCTCCATGCAGCCGGCCTCGCGGCTGGCATCGGTCAGTGCCACCCAGGCGGTGACCTGCTCGTCGGGCTCGAGTCCGAAATAGGTCGAGTCCTGGTGCCACGCCGCGAAGGTCGGCGACTGCGCCTCCTTGATGAAGAAGGTGCCGGTCCATATCAGGATGTCGGGACCGATCAGATCCTCGACGACGTCGAGGATGCGCGGGTGGCGCACCAGGTCGGCGTACCACGGCATCAGGGCATGCGGCTGGGTGCGCCATCTGTTCTCCGCCTCGGGCACCGGCATGCCGAGCCAGCGCTCGTAGCGCTCGAGCCCGGCCAGGCAGGCGAGCCGCTCGCCCTCGTCGAGCGCCGGGAAGGGAAACAGGAAGCCGTCGTGGCGATAGCTCGCGACCTGCGCCGCCGTCAGCGCCTTCATGCCGTCCTCCCGTCGCGTTCGTCCCAGAGCAGGCGCCAAGCGTGGCAGCGGCCGGCGGGCGACGCCAGCCCATTGTTGCAGGCCTCGCCCGCACGGTGCCCGTCAGGCCGGCGGCCGGATCAGGACGATCTGCGTCACCCAGCTGCCGACGACGAAGACCACGATGACCGCGAACGACCACGGCTCGGCGACAGCGGTGGTCCACGGGAAGAAACCGAGGACCACGGCCATGGCCAGGGCGCCCAAGGCAACCAGCAGCCCCGAGCCCCATACGACGATACCTACTGGCAGTACGCCCGGCTTGCCGCCTTGCGGGGCGCGCAGATCATCGCCTGGCATTCGGTGTCGGATCGCGTGATGCCAGGCACGCCGCCGGCCCAGGCGACGGGCAACCATTCGACGCTCGCCAACGTCCAGTACATGAGCGCGCAGAATGGCGTCTGGGTGATCGGCGCGACGCGCAGTGGCATCGAGACCAACCCGATCACCGGCGGCAAGCTCTACTACAACGGCGGTTCCAGCATCTGGTCGCCAGCCAGCCGCAAGCTGGTGCAGGCGCCGATCGTGCCTCCGGAGGTGCTGCCGCCGGGCCTCAACGGCGTGTTCAGCACAGAGATCGTGCCGACGGAGGCTGACACGGCGCGCGCGGCCGCGCTATCACGGCGGCGTCCCGACGTCTACACGCCGCTGCTCACGCTCCATCGCGTGCCGGTCGATGGCAATGCCACGAAGGGCTCGAGCATGTCGGCTATCTCGAGGAGTATCCGCAGTATCCCAAGACGCCGTTCGGCGAGGCAGTGCCGCGCGGCGGCAACGCCGGCGGCGGCGCCCAACCGGGCTGGGTGCTGAAGTGCAAGGGCTGGGAAAGCGACCCCAACGCCTACATCTACTTCACCATCCAGGAGCAGAACTGCCCGCGCACCGCCGAGGCGATCGGCCATCCCGAGTTGGCCAAGGATCCCGCCTACGCGACCGCCAAGGCGCGCCAGCCGCACATCTTCGACATCTTCGCCGAGATCGAGCAGTGGCTGGCCGACAAGACCAAGTTCGAGGTGGTCGAGATCCTGCGCAAGTACGAGGTGCCGTGCGCGCCGGTGCTGTCGATGAAGGAGATCGCCTACGATCCGGCGCTGCGCGCCTCCGGCTCGATCGTCGAGGTCGACCAGGAAAAGCGCGGCAAGTACCTGACCATCGGCAGCCCGGTGAAGTTCTCGTCCTTCAAGCCCGACATCACCGGCGCCCCGCTGCTCGGGGAGCACACCGACGAGGTGCTTGCCGGCCTGGGCTACGGCGCCGAGCAGATCGCGAAGCTGCACCGCGACAAGGTGGTGTGAGGGACCCGTCCTCGCGGGCCGCTACGCCGGCGCAAACAGGTCCTCGTGGCCGGCCCGCGCGCGCGATGCCGGTCCGCTCGCACCGGAGCCGACGGCAAAGGCCGGGTCGTGCCGCAGTGTCGGCACGACGCGTTCGGCGAACAGGCGCATATTCTGCTCGGCTTCGTGATGCGGCAGGTTGCCGAAGGCGAACTCGGTGACGAGATGGCCGAGCCCGGTCACCTTCTGCAGCTCGCCGATCTGCTGCAGGCAGTCGTCGGGCGTGCCGACGATCTGGATGGAGACGTAGAACTCGGTCGACTTCCTGAGATTCTCGGGGTCGCGCAGCTTGGCGTAGGTCTTGGCCATCTTGCCGTACGATTCGTAGCCCTTCACCGAGCCGAGATGGCCGTCCGAGAAATGGTAGTGGTCGTCGATCGACTGCCACTTGCGTCCGAGATGGCGGATCGCCCGTTCGCGCGCCTCCTCGCGGCTCTCCGCCACCGAGACGTTGGTCAGGATGATGGGCGGCTTCGGCGCGAACCCGGCGGCGGCCGCCGTGGTGTGGAACTTGACGATGTCCTCGCGGCACTTGGCCCATTCGTTCTGCATGATCAGCAGCATGCCGAAGCCCAGCCTGGCGATCATGTCGGCCGATTCGGGGCTCACGGAGCTGGCATAGAACCGGCGCTCGGGATGCGAGATCGGCCGCGGCCGGATCGCCGTGCGGGGAATTTTGTAGAACTCGCCCTGGTGCTCGAAGGTCTCGTCGCGCAACGCCTTGACGATGATCTGGGCGGCCTCGGCGAAGCGCGGGCGGGCCTCGCCCATGGCGATGCCGAAGCCCTCATACTCCGCCGACGCCGCGCCGCGGCCGAAGCCGAACAGGCAGCGCCCGCCGCACATGATATCGAGAAGCGCGATCTGCTCGGCGACGCGAATCGGATCGTGCCAGGGCAGCACGATCACCGCCGTGCCCAGGGCGACGCGCCTGGTGCGGCCGGCGAAGTAGGCGAGCAGCTGGGTCGGCGCGGGCGACATGGCGTAGCCCGTGAAATGGTGCTCCAGCGCCCAAAGCGAGTCGAAGCCCAGCGGCTCGGCGAGATCGCCGAGGGCCAGGTGCTCGTGCACGACGGCGGCGTCGGGCCGGCCGGCCTCGTGCAGCATGTTCAACGCAATGCCGACCTTCATGACGTTCCTCCTGACTTGTTGGCTTCATCGTTCAACGTTCGCCCCCCGACGGCAAGGGCCGTCTCGTCGACCAGCAGCGACTCACGGATGGCCCGAGGCGAAGGAGATGAATGCGCCGAGCGAGGACAGGTAGTTCCAGTGCCGCATGGCGTCGGCGTAGTCGACGATAGTGGCGCGGCATGCCCGCCAGCCCGCTGAAGTGCATCGGGAAGAAAGTCAGATTGACGCCGAAGAAGGTCGTCCAGAAATGGATCTGGCTGGCCCGTTCCGGATACTGCCGGCCGCTCATCTTGCCGATCCCGTAGTAGTAGCCGGCGAACATCCCGAACACGGCGCCGAGCGACAGCACGTAGTGGAAGTGCGTGGTCACGTAGCAGCTGTTGTGCAGGGCGTAGTCGACGCCGGCATTGGCCAGCACCACGCCGGTGGACGCCGCCCACCGTGAACAGGAAGATGAAGCCGATCGCCCACAGCATCGGCACCTCGAGTCGGATCGAGCCGCCCCACATGGTGGCGATCCAGCTGAAGATCTTCACGCCGGTCGGCACGGCGATTGCCGTGCGCGGTGACGACGGTGTTCCACAGGTCGCCGTCCGCGGCGTTGAAGTACTGCACGCCGGGCTGTAGCGGCTCGAGGCACATCGCCACCGAGAAGATGGCGCCGATGAACGACACGGCGATCGCAAACACCAGGTACATCGTGCCGACGTCCTTGTGATTGGTGCTGTCGAGCCAGCGCTTGACGCCGTGCGGCGTGTCGTGGCCGTGGTGGTCGTGCTGATTCGAGATGCTGGTCGTCGTCGCCATGCGATGGCCCCCGAAAAGAAGAGTTCGGGGACCAGCCGCACGGCGGAAATCCATACTCTTCTTATGGTTACTTGACCGAGGGCATCGGCCGGATTCCTTGATCCAGATCAAAAGATCGCTCGCGCGACACGACGCATGGTTCGCCTGCGTGCTTTCGCGTCATGCCGCTTCCTCTCAAGTCGGCCGCGCCTCGACGACGGTCGAGCGGCCACGCATCCTCGACGACTATCCCGTCGAGAAATTCCATCGCGGCAGAGGGGCTTCCAGATCTGCGACGGCCCGAGCGAGATCAGGAAGGTGCCTATCGCCGGCGAACCGGCGAAGGAATCATACGGGAGAGCGCCCCTGGTTCCGTCAGTCTCGGGCGCCGGCACGACCGCGCACGAGATCGCGGACCGTGGTGACGATCAAGTCGATGACGAGCCAGGTGACCAGGAAGCCGCCGAACTCGAGCAGGAAGCTCTTCCAGTGATAGAAGAAATTGGTGATCACCAGGGCCGGCAGCAGGCTCAGCGCCTGGCTGGCCAGCAGCGGTCGTGCCTGGCTGGCGAGCTCATTGCGCAGAGGTTTGTTCCGCAGCAGGCTGTACATGATCTCTCCCTCGAATTTCGGTGCATCACCCTAGGCGCGACGCCCATGGCTGTACAGGACGGTTCGAAGTCCCGGTTGCGGAATTCCGTTGCCCGATCCACGGCTTGCCCTTAACGTCGCCGTCAATGGTCCCGTAGAGGATCGCAGTTCCACCCCGAGCGGGACTGGCCTTCCAGGGAGGCAACGATGAAGTCGATTAGCGTACCGCGTCGTCTTCTGAGTAACGGCATCCACGATCTTCCCGCGGTCGAAGCGGCGCGCGGAACGGGCGTACGAGCCTAGCGTAAGGCCGCCCGGCGCGGCGACTCCGGCCCACCGTCAAGGCGGTGGTCCACGACAAGCCGGTTGGGCGGCGGCGTAAATCGAGGCTTTCCGCAGGAGGTTCCGCGCGCCGACCGACCGGCGCCGACGCAGGACGTCGAGCGCCGACCGGCACCGCCCGCGGCCCCTGCCCATCGAGTCCAGTGCCCGGGTGTGCGGGCCGAACGGGAGGCAGGCATGGCAGTCCAGGACGATATCGCCGGATCCTTCGCAACAGCGCCGGACAACGGCATGGGCCGTCGCCGACTACTGGCGCTCGCAGCTCTGGGGCTGGCGACCGCGCCGAACGTCGCCTGGTCGGGACCGCCGCAGGGGCAGCTCACCTGGGCCGTGCACTTCTCGCTGGCGCCGACCTGGTTCGACCCGGCCGAGACGCCGGCCATGATCACGCCGTTCCTCTTGATGTATGCGCTGCATGACGCCGTGGTGAAACCCATGCCCGGCAGTGCCGCGGCGCCCTGCCTGGCCGAGGCCTGGAAGGCGTCCCCGGACGGCCTGGCCTACCAGTTCACCCTGCGGGCCGGGGCGAAGTTCCACAATGGCGAGCCGGTGACCCCCGAGGACGTGAAGTTCTCCTTCGAGCGCTATCGCGGCACCGCAGCGACGCTGATGAAGGAACGGGTCGCGGCAATCGAGACCCCCGACGCACGAACGGTGCGCTTCGTGCTGAAGAAGCCGTGGCCCGACTTCCTCACTTTCTACAGCTCGGCGACGGGCGCCGGCTGGATCGTGCCCAAGAAGTATGTCGAGCAGGTCGGCGAGGACGGATTCAAGAAGGCGCCGGTCGGCGCCGGTCCCTACCGCTTCGTTTCTTTCACGCCCGGGGTCGAGCTGGTGCTCGAGGCGTTCGACGGCTACTGGCGCAAGCCGCCGGCCGTGAAGCGGCTGGTCTTCAAGGTGGTGCCCGAGGAGGCCACGCGGCTGGCCGCTCTCAAGCGTGGCGAGGTCGATCTCGCCTACTCGATCCGCGGCGAGCTCGCCGAGGAGCTGAAGCGCACGCCCGGTCTCACGCTGAAGCCGGTGGTGATCCAGGGGACCTTCTGGCTCTACTTCCCCGACCAGTGGGATGCCAAGTCGCCCTGGCACGACCAGCGCGTGCGTGACGCGGCGCGGTTCGCCATCGACTACAAGTCGATCTCCGAGGCGCTGACCCTCGGCCATTCGCCGATCACCAACAACATCATCCCCGACGGTTTCGATTACTATTGGAAGGCGCCGGCGGCGGTGTACGACGCAGCCAAGGCCAAGAAGCTCCTGGCCGATGCCGGGCTGCGCAGCGGCTTCGACGCCGGCGACTACTACTGTGACGCCTCCTACGCCAATCTCGGCGAAGCCGTGATCAACAGCCTTCAGGAGGTCGGCATCCGCGTCAAGCTGAGGCCGCTCGAACGCGCCGCCTTTTTCAAGAGCTACTCCGAGAAGAAGCTGAAGAACATCATCCAGGGCTCGTCCGGCGCGTTCGGCAATGCCGCGACGCGGCTCGAGACCTTCGCCGTCAAGGGCGGCGCCTATTCCTACGGCAGCTATCCCGAGATCGACACACTGTTCGCCGAGCAGGCGATCGAGCTCGACCAGACCAAGCGCACCGAGAAGCTGCACCGCATCCAGCAGATCATTCACGAGCGCAGCGTCTACGCGCCGATCTGGCAGCTCGCCTTCCTCAACGGCCAGGGCAAGCGCGTCGGCGAGTCCGGGCTGGGCCTGGTCCGCGGCCATGCCTACTCCGCCCCCTACGAGGACGTGACGATCAAGCAGACCTGACACGACAGCACCAACGAGCGGACCAACCGCCGGCAACAGGGAGTGACCGCATGCTCTCCTCTCGCAGTGACCAACGTGAAGGCGTAGCCGGCCGCGTTTCCGTTCGTACGACACGACGCGGCGTTCTCGCTCTTTCCGCGGCGGCCTTGACCGGCCTTGCCGTGCGTGCCGCGGGCGCCGCACCGCAGGACGAGCTGCGCGTCGCCTCCCACGTGTCGTTGGCGCCGACCTGGTTCGATCCGGCGGAGACGCCGGGGATCATCACGCCTTTCATGCTGCTCTATGCATTGCACGACGCGCTGATGAAGGGCATGCCGGGCAATCCTGCGGCGCCCTGCCTGGCGGAGAGCTATACCACGGCGCCGGACGGACGGAGCTACACCTTCGCCTTGCGCAAGGGCGTCCGGTTCCACAACGGTGAGGAGATGACGGCCGAGGACGTGAAGTTCTCGCTCGAGCGCTATCGCGGCGCCGCGTCGAAGTCTCTGAAGGAGCGCGTCGCCCGCGTCGACATCCACGATTCGCATCGCCTGACGATCCACCTGCACAATCCGTGGCCGGACTTTCTCACCTACTACGCCGGTGCAACCGGCGCCGGCTGGATCGTGCCGAAGAAGTATGTCGAGAAAGTCGGCGAGGACGGATTCAAGAAGGCGCCGATTGGTGCTGGGCCGTACAAGTTCGTCTCCTTCACGCCCGGCGTGGAGCTGGTGTGCGAGGCTTTCGAGGGCTACTGGCGCAAAAAGCCGTCGATCCGGCGGCTGGTCTTCAAGGTGATTCCCGACGAGGCGACACGACTGGCTGCGCTGCAGCGCAAGGAAGTCGACATCGCCTACTCGATCCGCGGCGAACTGGCCGACGAGCTCCTGCGCACACCCGGCCTGACGCTGAATCCGGCCGTCAGCTCCGCGCCTTTCTGGCTCTACTTCCCCGAGCAATGGGACGCTCAATCACCATGGCACGACAAACGGGTGCGCCAGGCGGCTTCCCTTGCGCTCGACCGCACGACCATCAACCAGGCGCTGACCATGGGCCATTCGCACCTGACCGGCAGCGTGTTTCCGGAGAATTTCGAGTTCTACTGGCAGCCGCCCAAGCCGGCCTACAATCCCGAGATGGCGCGCAAGCTCCTTGCCGAGGCTGGCCATCAGCGTGGCTTCGACGCCGGCGAGTACTTCTGTGACGCGTCCTATGCCAACATCGGCGAGGTCGTCCTCAACAACCTGCGCGAGGTCGGTATTCGCGTGAAGCTGCGGCCGCTCGAGCGCGCCGCCTTCTTCAAGGCCTACTCCGAGAAGAAGTTCAAGAACATCGTGCAGGGTGCGTCCGGGGCGTTAGGCAATTGCGCGACGCGCGCCGAGGCCTTTGTCGCCAAGGGCGGCACCTATGCCTACGGCAGCTACCCCGACATCGACACGCTGTTCGCCGAGCAGGCAGTCCAGATGGACCGCACCAAGCGCACGGAGATCCTGCACCGGCTGCAGCAGCTCGTGCACGAGAAGGCGATGTACGCACCGATCTGGCAGCTCGCCTTCCTTTCCGGCGTCGGACCGCGCGTCGGCCAGTCCGGCTTCGGGCTGATCGCGGGCTTTGCCTATACCGCACCCTATGAGGATCTCACGCTGAAAGGCCAAGGCTAGCACATGAAACAGTTCATTGTTCGCCGCATCGGCTATTCCCTGCTGTCGCTGTTCCTGCTGTCGATCACGATCTTCCTGTTCGTTCGCGTGACCGGCGATCCGACGACCCTGCTGGTCGAGCCCGGCGCCAGCCCGGAGGACATCGAGACCATGCGCCAGCAGTTCGGCCTCGATCAGCCGCTGTGGACGCAGTACTGGCTGTTCGTCTCGAGCTTCGTGACCGGCGATCTCGGCCAGTCCTTCTACTATCGAACGCCGGTGCTCGAGCTCTACTTCCAGCGCCTGCCCAACTCGCTGATGCTGGCCGTGGTCGCGATGGCATTGTCGCTGCTGATCGGCATCCCGAGCGGCATCCTCGCGGCGGTGCGCGTCGGCGGCTTCTGGGACAGCGCCGGCAAAACCTTTGCCCTGCTCGGCCTGTCGCTGCCATCCTTCTGGGTCGGCCTAGTGCTGATCCTGGTGTTCTCGGTGTATCTCGGATGGCTGCCCTCGTCCGGCTCCGGCGGCATCGCCCACCTGCTGATGCCCGCCTTCACGCTCGGCTGGTACTTCGCGGCCGCCCACATGAGGCTCACGCGTTCCTCCATGCTCGAGGTGCTGGACTCCGAGTACGTCAAGCTGGCTCGGCTCAAGGGCCTGCCCGAGTCGCTGGTGATCGGCAAGCACGCGCTGAAGAACGCGCTCATTCCGGTGATCACGCTGGCCGGCATCAACCTCGTGGTGATGATCAACGTGGCTGTCGTGGTCGAGACGGTGTTCGCCTGGCCCGGCATCGGCCGGCTGCTCTACGAGGGCATCACCTTCCGCGATTTTCCCGTCGTCCAGGCCGTGGTGGTGATCGGCGGCAGCATGATCATCCTGGTCAACCTGCTGGTCGACGTCCTCTACGCCATCATCGATCCCCGCATTCGTCTGGAGAGCTGACGCAAATGACCGTCACAACGCCTCCCCTCGCCGCCGGCACCGCCGCGGCACCCGCGGCACGCAGCCTGAAGCTGTGGCGCCTCGAAGGCTTCCCGCTGATCCCGGTGCTGATCCTGCTGTTCATCGCCCTCGTCGCCGTCTTCGCCGACGTGCTGGCGCCCTACGATCCGCAGATAGGGAGCCTCGCGCGCCGCTTCCGCCCGCCGGCCTGGGAAGCGGGCGGCAGCATGGCGCACCTGCTCGGCACCGACCATGTCGGCCGGGACGTGCTGTCCCGCCTGATCTTCGGCGCCCGTGTGTCGATGATCGTCGGCCTCACGGCGGTACTGGTGGCCGGCACTATCGGCACGGTGCTCGGCATCCTGTCGGGCTATCTCGGTGGCTGGGTGGATCAGGTGATCATGCGCATCACCGACACCTGGCTCGCGCTGCCTGCCCTCACCTTCGCGATCTTCCTCGCCGCCATTGTCGGCCCGAGCGAGCTCAACATCATCGTCATCCTGGGCGGCGTCTACTGGACACGCTATGCCAGGGTCGTGCGCGGCGAGGTGCTGTCGCTGAAGCAACGGGAGTTCGTTCGCCTCGCCGTGGTGGCCGGCTGCTCCAAGACGCTCATCATGCGCCGCCACATCCTGCCCAACGTGATCAACTCGGCGGTCGTGCTCGCCACCCTGATGCTGGGCGTGGTGATCGTCACCGAAGCGTCGCTGTCCTTCCTCGGCGTCGGCGTGCCTCCGCCCAAGCCGGCCTGGGGCCTGATGATGGCCGACGGCAAGAAGGGGTTGATGGTCGGCTACTGGTGGCTGACCGTGTTCCCCGGGATCTGCATCATGCTGATGGTGCTGTCGGCCAATCTGCTGGGCGATTGGCTGCGCGTGAAGCTCGACCCGCAACTGCGCCAGCTGTGAGCCGCGACATGGCCAACAAGCTTCTGTCGCTGGAGAGTCTGTCCGCTCACTACGTCTCGCAGCAGGGCACGCGCGTGGTGCGTGCGGTCGACGAGGTGACGCTGAGCCTCGATGCCGGCGAGACCCTGGGCATCGTCGGGGAATCGGGCTCGGGCAAGAGCACGCTTGCGCTCACCATCCTGCGCCTTCTGCCGAAGGCCGCCCGCATCGTCGGCGGGCGCATCATGTTCGAGGGCGAGAACCTGGTCGACAAGCCGGAGTCCGAGATGCGGCGCGTGCGCGGCAAGCGCATCGCCATGATCCTGCAGGATCCGATGGCCTCGCTCAATCCACTGTTCAGCATCGGCGACCAGGTCGGCGAGCCGCTGCGCGTGCACGAGGGCGCCAGCCGCTCCAGCGCTTGGCAGCGCGCCATCGATTTGATCAAGTCCGTCCGCATCGCCTCGCCGCAGACCCGCGTCACGCAGTTCCCGCACGAGATGTCGGGCGGCATGCGCCAGCGCATCGTCGGCGCCATCGGCATGTCGTGCGAGCCGCGCCTGCTGATCGCCGACGAGCCGACCACCAGCCTCGACCTCACCATCCAGGCGCAGTACCTCGACCTCCTGCGCGAGCTGCAGCGCGCCCACGGCCTGGCGCTGATCTTCATCACCCACAATCTCGGTATCGTCGCCAAGATGTGCGACCAGCTCGCCGTCATGTATGCCGGACGGGTGGTCGAGCAGGGGACAGTGTCGCGCGTCTTCTCGCACCCGCTGCACCCCTACACGAAGGCGCTGCTGGGCTCGATCCCACGCATGACCGAGGACCGCGAGCAACTCACCGCCATCGACGGCCAGCCGCCCGATCTCGCCAACCTGCCGGCCGGTTGCTCCTTCGCCGCGCGCTGCCCGGCGGCGTTCGCGCGCTGCCAAGTCGAGGCGCCCCCCAGCTTTACCGTCGAGCCCGGACGCAGCGCCCGCTGCTGGCTTGCCGCACCCGGCGCGCAGGCCTCGATGGACCAGACGATCCCGCTTTCGCGGAGTGCCGCGTCATGACCGCCGTGATGGAAGCCAAGGACCTGAGCAAGCATTTCCAGGCGCGTCGCGGGCTGTTCGGCGGCAGCCGCGGCGTGGTGCGCGCGGTCGACGAGATCTCCTTCGCCATCGAGCCCGGCCACACCCTGGGTGTGGTGGGCGAGTCGGGCTGCGGCAAGACGACGACGGCCAAGCTGGTGCTGGGGCTCGAGACGCCGAGCGGCGGCTCGATCCAGTTCGAAGGCCGCGATCTCGCGACCCTCGACGCGTCGGGCCAGCGGCGCTATCGCAAGTCCGTGCAGGCGGTGTTCCAGGACCCCTATGCCTCGCTCAATCCGCGCATGCGGATCAGCGCTATTATCGCCGAGCCGCTGGTCACCAACGAAAAGACCACCGCCGCCGAGGTCCGCCAGCGCGTGCTCGAGCTGCTCGATCTGGTCGGCCTGCCGGAGCGCTCGGCCGATCTCTTCCCGCACGAATTCTCGGGCGGCCAGCGCCAGCGCATCGCCATCGCCCGCTCGCTCGTGCTGTCGCCGCAGCTGGTCGTGCTGGACGAGCCGGTGTCGGCGCTCGACGTCTCGATCCGCGCACAGATTCTCAACCTCTTGCGCAACCTGCAGACTCGGCTCGGGCTCTCCTACCTGTTCATCGCCCATGACCTCGCGGCGGTTGCCCACATGAGCCACGAGATCGTGGTGATGTATCTCGGCAGGATCGTCGAGAGCGGCGAGGCGCGCGCGCTCGCTCTCGACCCGAAGCACCCCTACACCAAGGCCCTGTTCGCGGCCGCCCTGCCCAGCCATCCCGACGAGCGGCGCGACGAGCCGGTGCTGCAGGGCGAGGTGCCGAGCCCGCTGGCGCCCCCTGCCGGCTGCCACTTCCATCCCCGCTGCCCGCACGCCACGGCGCGCTGCGCCCAGGAGGCACCACGGCTGAGGCCGGTCGAAGGCCGCCAGATCGCGTGCCATTTGTTTGACTGATGTCTATCCTCCCCAGCGTCCCCGCTGGGGAGGTGTCGCCGTCATATGGCGACGGAGGGGCCATGACGCTTCGCTGGGAGCGCGCCACTCCGATGGCGCTCTTCTTGCCCGGTGACACACCCCATGAGCGCCATCGGAGTGGCGCGCTCCCAGCCATGACCCCTCCGCCCCGTATGACGGGGCACCTCCCCAGCGAAGACGCTGGGGAGGAGTCTCATTCCGGATACCGCCACGGCTTGTCAGGTTGCGTCGCCGCCTCGTCGATCGTCCAGTGCGGCAGCGACAGGCCTTCCGTCACGTCGGCGTAGACCATGCGCACGCGAGAGCCGATGCCGACCTTGCCCACCTGGTCGGGTGGCGCGAGCTTGCCGTCCGGCGTCACCAGGTTGCCGACCACCCGCAGCGCCTCGTGCTCGGTGGGCTTGCCCTTCTGCGTGTCGAGATCGACCAGCAGGATGAGATACGGCGTGTGACTGCGAAAGGCAGGCTGGATGGCGTGATGCACCTCCGTGTAGGAATGCACCGCGCCGCGCCCTTCGACCGCCATCCATTCCGACTTCGGGCTGGCGCACCACGGACAGGCGGTGGTCGGCGGATAGCGCAGCAGCCCGCAGGCGCTGCATTTCTGCAGATGGAAATTGTGCGCCGCGCAGTGCTTGAAGTAGGCAAGGTTCTCGACGTCGAGGTCGTTGATGTCGAGCGGCATGCCGAGATAGGTGGCCTGGATCGCCATTGTCGTTCTCCCTTTCCGCTCGCTCAGTCGTTCCGCATGACCATAGCCGACCCGGTGCCCGGGTTGGCCCAGCCGAGATTGGCTGTCAGCTCGCACCGCTTGACCTGGCGGCAGCCACCCTCGCGGTAGTCATAGGTGTGCCGGCGCTTCCCGTCGGGTCCGATGGGGCAGGAATCGTCGGCGTCGTGGCGCAGCTGGCGGACGTTCTCGATCACCATGTTCTGGCCGTGCGTGTAGCCCTCGCAGAGATGGCCGCCGCTGGTGTTGTTGGGTCGCCGGCCGCCCAGCCGGATCGTGCCGTCGCTGACATAGGCACCGCCCTCGCCCTTCTTGCAGAATCCGTAATCCTCGAGCTGCAGCATGGTGGTGAAGGTGAAGGCATCGTACGAGCCCGTGGCGTCGATATCCTCCGGCCCGACGCCCGAGTTCGGCCACAGGATGTCGCGCGCATAGTGGCCGGCAACGGTCGAAATCGGGCCGTGCTGGTAGTGCATGTCGGTGCGCGGCTTGTTGCAACGGCCGACCACGCCACGGATCAGCACGCGCGGGTGGCGACAGTCGCGCGCCCGCTCCGCGCTGGTCACCACGATCGCCGTGCCGTTGTCGGTCTCGACGCAGCAATCGAGCAGGTGCAGCGGCTTGCAGATGATGCGACTCGACACGACCTCGTCCACAGTAAAGCGTTTCTTGTAGAACGCCTTGGGATTGTTCGAGGCGTGTTCGCTGTGGATCGCCTTGACGGCGGCAACCTGCTCGGGCCGCGTGCCGTAATCGTGCATGTGGCGCATGAAGGTCGGGCTGAACATCTGCCCGGCGCTCTGCCAGCCGTAGGCGCGGCCATGCAGCGCGTCGCCCGACACAGGTGCCGCCGCGCGCGCGCCGGTTCCGCCGATGCGCACCTGGGAGAAGCCGTTCATAGCGCGGAAGATCACCACAGCCTTGCACATGCCGGCTTCCATCAGGCCCATTGCCATGCCGATCAGCGCCTCGGTCGACGAACCGCCGCCGAACACGTCCATGTAGAAGTTCGGCCGGATGCCGAGATCTCCGGCGATGAAGGTCGAGAAGGTCGAATCGCCCGACTGGTAGGACAGCATGCCGTCGACGTCGGAAGGCTTCAGCCCGGCATCCTCGATCGCATTGCGCACCGCCCAGGTCCCGAGTGCGCGCGTCGTGATGCCCGAGCCACGCATGTAAGTCGTCTCGCCGACGCCGACGATGGCGTACTTGTCGCGCAAATATTTCGGGCTTGTCGTATCGGTCTCGGCCGGCATCGCCATGGCGTCTCCCCTTGGTTCGTTCCGAACGAAGCCTATGATGGAGGGAGGCCGCTGTCAGGTCATGGACTCGATGACTCCGCCGTTCGCCCTGCAAACGGCTTCACCTCATTCTCCTCCCCAGCTTCGCTGGGGAGGTGTCCCCGTCTTCGCGGACGGAGGGGGCATGCTCATATGGACCGCGGGCGTCCCGCCCGCTCTTTGTCATGAGCGGGTGGGACGCCCGCGGTCGGGAATATTCATGACCCCTCCGTCGCCGTAAGACGGCGGCACCTCCCCAGCTTCGCTGACAGCCGAGCTGGGGAGGAGAACGAAGCGCTTCGCTGTGATACGAAGGCATCACGACCACAGGGGAAGCATGTTCGACGGCAATCGCGTCACGGCGCACACACGATCGCGCTATCCGATCTTCCAATCACCGATGACCTGGATCGCGCGGGCGCCGCTGGTGAGCGCCGTGTCGAAGGCGGGCGCGATGGGCCTGCTGGAGAATTCGATCCGCGACCTTGCTGTCACCAAGCGTGAGTTCGCCGCCATTCGCACCGCCACCAACCAGCCGTTCGGCGTCAACCTGCCCATCCGCTACCTGCAGATGGATCCCAGGGAGGAAGGCGCCATCATAGACTGGCTGCTCGGCCAGGGCATCCACTTCGCCACAACTTCGGCGGGCGATCCGACTCGCTACACGCGCCGTCTCAAGGACGCTGGCGTGATCGTCTACCATGCGACGGCAACGCTGCGCGGCGCTATCAAGGCCGTCGATGCGGGCGTCGACGGGCTCATCGTCGAGGGCGCCGAAAGCGCCGGCATCCGCAACCCCGAGGAGGTCCATACCTTCGCCCTGCTGCAGGCCGTGCGAGAGAAGGTCGACGTCCCGATCGTAGCCGCCGGCGGTATTGTCGACGGCCGCGGCATGGCGGCAGCATTCGCGCTCGGCGCCGAAGGCGTCACCATGGGAACGCGCTTCGTCGCCTCGTTCGAGAGCCCCGTTCACCTCAATTACAAGAACGCCATCGTCGCCGCGCCGATCACCGGCACGATCATGACCGACAATCCACCGCGCGCCCGCTCACGTGGCTTGCGCACGCCCTACTCTGTCGAGGTCAGCGAAGGCAGACGCGAGCGTCTGCCACGCAACGCCACGCTGGACATGCTGTACGTCCAGGGTGATGTCCACAACACCTCGGGCGCCGCCGGTGAAAGTGCGGGATTGATCCACGAGATCAAGTCGGTTCAGCAGATCGTCGACGACACGATCGCGAGCTTCTGGCGGCAGATCGATCGCCTTGCCGGTCTGCGTCCACGCTGAAAAAGCAAGTGCTGCGGTCGCGAATGCAATAAAGCCGGAGTCGTGTCCTTTGTGAATCCGAGCTATGCGCAGGCGCAGATTGAACAATACTCGTCCGCGCCATTATAGGAGTCAGCCAACGTACGGAAGCGTTCGTACGGGAACGGCCATCGGGAATGCACTTCCCGATCCACTATCCGTCACTCTGGACTGCTGTGCACTCTTGCAAGGAGTAAGGGCCATGTCTGTCGCTCAAGCTTCTGCCGTCAAGATCACGCGTGCCTTCGCAGTGTGGCCCGGCGAGGTGTTCGAAGGATAGCTGCTCGGCAGACGCGACAATGTCTCGTCGGCCGCTGGTGGGATTGCTCTACAACCCCACCGTCCCCATCGTGCTCGACGCCATCGGCGAGCGTGTCGACTTCATCGAGATCGTCCCTGATCGGCTCTGGCACGATCTCGGCATCCGCGCGCGTCATCGATTTCGCCGCTCCAGGTCCGCGGTCGAGGAATTGCGGCGCTACGCTCAGGGTCGGCCCCTCGTCGGTCATGGGGTAGGCATGTCACTGTCCAGCACAATGCCGCTCGACGAGCAGTTGCTCGACGAGGTCGTGGCCTCGCATCGAACCCTGAGGTATCGATGGTATAGTGAGCACCTCGGCATGTTGCTGGCGCCGGATAGGGGGATTGTCGACGCCCGGCCCGGCATGGGGCTGCCGCTCGCACTCGACGACGAGACGCTGGATTTGATCGGCGGCAAGGTGCGACGTCTGGGCGCAGCACTGGGCACACGGGTTCTCCTGGAGAACAGCGCAATGTTCTCCGCTCCTCTCCACCACGACATGAGCGAGCCGGAATTCTTCAACCGCCTCTATCGCCTGACCGGCTGCGGCATGCTGCTCGATCTGCACAATCTCCACGTCAATACCCGAGATCGCGGCATTGCCGCCGATGACTACCTTGCCCAGCTCGACCCCGACATCGTCGTCGAGATCCATCTCGCCGGCGGCGATCAGTCGATCGACCCTCGGGCCGATTCGCTTTCTCGTCCGATGCTGGACGAGGCTTGGCAATGGGCCAGCACGTGGGCGCCGCGATTCCGCAACCTCGTGGCGATCACCTACGAGTATCGCGAGTCGCATCACCGCCGGCGCGGCCTCGGCGGCATCGGCCACGAGCTGGAGCTGATGCAGGCCTTGGCCGCCGGGATCGGCGAGGCGCGCGCGACGGGGATGACCTGAGGCGGTCTTGCCACTTCGTGGTGCTCATACACACCCCTCCCAGCTTTGCTGGGGAGGTGCCCAGTCATACGGGGCGGAGGGGTCAAGGTTCACGACTCATGACCCCTCCGCCTGCTTGCGCGAAGCCGAAGCGGCTTCGCTTCGGCGAAGGCAGGTCCGCGAAGACGCGGACACCTCCCCAGCGAAGCTGGGGAGGAGGACCCGAGTGTCACGAATGATCGCGCGGGATGGTGCAGTCCCAAGATCGGCGGCAAACTTCATCCGGCCCTTCGAGGGCGCGCAGGGATGCCTCGAGCCGGAACGCCTCGCGCGTGCACGACAATCGCATCGAGGTCTCGATGCGGACCTGCCAGTCGTCGCGGGCGAGAGTCTGGGAGCGTAGCATTTCGGCGACGGCGCTCAGCGGATCGTCGTCCGAGATGTCGAACTTGAACCGGCCTTCGGTTCCCTGCTCGAGACCGATCCGGTCGATTCGCACGATGCCAGGGCCGACAGGGGTAGGCCGCTCAGGCACCGCGGTCTCGGGCTGCGGCAGCGGTGCCAGCGTCTCATCCGCAGTCCGGGGCGGGCGCTGCGGCAGATCGAGCGCACCTTCGAGCACGGTTACGGTCGGCGCTTCCGGGCTGGGCCAGATCATCGGCCAGTAGGCCGTCGAGAGCGCCAGCCGGATCCTGTGGCCGGCCGGGAACGTCGCCCCGGTGTCGTTAAGCTGGATGCGCACGCGGTAGCGTTCGCCCGGCACCAGCGGCACCGGCGTCTCGTGCCCATCGCGGTGCGTGAGGTTGAGAATGCCGAAGCTCACCCTCAACGAGTCGCCCGACGGATGGACGTCGCACAACCGGACCGCGAGGTTGGCGGCCGGTCGGGCGGCCGCAAGCTCGAGCGTAAGCAACGGCGCGCCCAGGATCTCGATCGACGCGGCGAGCGGGCCGGTCTCGAACACCAGCGAGCGCGCGTCGTCCTCGCGCTGGTCCCCGGCCTGGTCGGCGGTACGCCCGAACGGACACCAGCTGCCGGCACGCTTGCCGACCGTCTGTGACGAGCAGACCTGGCGTGGCACCAGCGGCGCACGCTCGGGCCGCAGACCATCGTCGCGGAGATGCAGCCGAAGGGGCTTTCGGTTCTCCGGCGGCCATGACGGCTCGGCAACCCATCGCCCGGGCAGGATCTGGTTGTAGGGAGCCGGCTTGACACTGTCGGTCATCCAGGCGCGCAGCATCGGCTCGTCCATGACGCCCGTGTCGATGCCCTTCAGCCAGTGATCCCACCACCGCAGCATCTCCTGCAGGAAGCCGATCTGCGGGCCGGGCAAGGCAAAGTGCGGATAGGCATGAGCCCACGGTCCGATGAGGCCTTTGCGCGGCACCGACAGGTGCTCGAGCAGGCGCGGGATGGCGTTTGTGTAGCCGTCGGTCCAGCCGCCGACTGCGTAGACCGGACACTGGATGGCCCGGAAATCCTCGCACACCGAACCGTGACGCCAATAGGCATCACGCCGCTGATGTCGCGTCCACGTTTCGAGGAAGAGCGGCACATTCCTCAGGCGGGCCAACCACATCTCCCGCCAGCGCGCACCGACCAGGGCCGGATCGGGCGGAAGGCACATGGCGCCGAAGAAGAACGAAGCCCAGCCGAACCCGGCCGTCAGCTTGGCACCACCCATGTAGTGCACGTCGTCGCTGTATCGATCGTCGGTAGAGCAGATCGTCACGATCGCCTTCAGCGCCGGCGGCCGACGAGCCGCGACCTGCAGCCCGTTGAAGCCGCCCCACGAGATTCCCATCATGCCGACCGCGCCAGTGCACCAGGGCTGCTCGGCCAGCCAGGCAATGACCTCCAGCGCATCGTCCTGTTCCTGCAGGGCGTACTCGTCGGTCAGCAGGCCGTCCGAGTCGCCGCTGCCGCGGATGTCGACCCGTACGCCGGCATAGCCGTGACCGGCGAGATAGGGATGAGTGAGCGAGTCGCGCTCATAGGTGCCGTCGCGCTTGCGATAGGGCAGATACTCCAGAATGGCCGGTACCGGATTCTCCCCGGCGTCCTCCGGCAGCCAGATTCGGGCGGCGAGCTTCGTGCCGTCACGAAGCGGGATCAGCGTGTGCTCGATGACGCGGACGGGGCGAGGGAACTCGGTGACGATCAAGGTAACCTCATAGTCTTCCGGACCTCTCCCCCGCTCATAATCATGATCCCGAGCATGAGCGGGCGAGACGCCCGCGGTCCATGGACTACGATGCCAGCCCGGTCAGCTCCAGGCTCAGCGCGCGCAGCTTGCGCCGTGCCTCGGCATCGTAGGCCTGGGCATTGGCGCGCGTCTCGCGCTGGACATTGAAGTAAAGGCCGCTGCGGCCGGCGAGCGCCGGCGACACGGCGAGCTGGAGAATCGCCTCGGCGCCGTCCTCGACCCGGCTCATCGGCGACACGCCGGCCTGTCGGACCATGGTCGTGTTCATGTAGGTCGAGGGATGCAAGGCGTTCGCGATCACGCCCGACCCCTCGAGTTCCTGGGCGAGGTCTATGGTGAACAGGATCTGCGCCAACTTGCTCTGGCAGTAGGCGGCGACGCCGCTGTACTGGCGCGTCAGCATAACGTCGGAGAAGTCGATCGCCTGCTGGCCAGCCGAGGAGACGTTGACGATGCGCGCCGGCGCGCTCGCCTTGAGCAGCGGCAGCAGCAATCGGGTGAGCAGGAAGCCAGCCAGATAGTTCACGGCAAAGCGCAGTTCGTGCCCGTCGGCGCTGGTCTTGCGGCCGGGCGCATTGCCGGCGGTGCCGATGCCGGCGTTGTTAATCAGCAGGTCGAGCCGATCGGTTGTCGCGCGCACGGATTCGGCGAGGCGACGCACCTCGGCCAGCGACGCGAGATCGGCGGCAAGGAAAGTCCCGCTGCCCCCGCCCTGCTCGATTTCGCGCACAACGGCCTCGCCCCTGGCCCGGTCGCGACCATGCACCAGCACGCGCCAGCCATCCATGCCCAGCGCGCGCGCCACGACGCCTCCGACGCCATCGGTGGCTCCGGTGATGAGTGCCGTCCGTGTCCTGCCATAGGCCATGCCACAAACCTCCTGGACGACGAGTCAAGCCCGACAACCCGAGCGTGCCAACGCATTTCTGGCGTTCTTTTTTTCACTTTCCACCGCGCGGACGTGTAATCTATCGTTCACAGCTTGCTGGTGATCGCCACGATGAGGGTAGTCGGATGTGTTTCTGTGGGACCGGTTGAATGATCTCCCGTAGAGGCGCAATTGGCGGGCTGCTCGCCACAGTGGCGCCCACCCTGGCCGGATGCGGCAGTAGGCAGCAGCAGGGTACGCAAGCCCTGAGCTTCCAGGCGTCACCCACGCATCCGACTGCTGTCGGCCTCGATGCTGTCATCGACATCAGCCACAACGTGACGGTCACGGATTTCGCCGCGGTCCAGCGGAGCAACATCCTCGCCGTCATCCACAAGGTCAGCGAAGGCGGTGACTGGTTCGATCCGTCCTATCCCACGCGGCGCCTGCAGGCGGAGGCAGCCGGCCTGCTGTGGGGTGGTTACCATTTCGGCACCCGCCAGTATTCCGGCGAGGAGCAAGCCAGGGCCTTCCTGTCGGCCTGCAGGCCGGGCCCGTCCACGGTCATGGCTCTCGATGTCGAGCCGAACGATGCCAATCCACGCAACACGATGCGGCTCGGCCAAGCCGAGGCGTTCGTGCGAACGATCCACCAGATGACCGGGCGCCTGCCGCTGGTCTACACGCATCCGCGCTGGGCCAACGGCGAGAAATACGGCCGTCGCGGCCTTCGACTGGAAGCAGCGATCACCCCGCAATCGATCCTGGCGCGCTGCGACCTCTGGCTGGCCGACTATCGCGAGGAGCCGGAAGTGCCCTACGCCTGGTCGAACATGGGCTGGAAGCTCTGGCAATACGTCGCCGACGAGGACCCGAGCCATGCCGCCTACGGCAGCACGCCACGAGCCGTCGCCGGCGTCACCCACGCCGACAGAAACCTGTTCTATGGCGACGTCCCTGCGCTCTACCGCTTCTGGCGAAAGAAGGGCACGATGGCCTGACGCGCGATCAGCCTCAGCCGATGGCCGTGATGATCTCGGCCGAGCACGTCACCCAGCCGAAGATTCCGCCCTGGGCCTTGATCATCCTGAGGCCCATTTCCTGGAACTCGGGGAAATACGAGCCGACACAGTCCTCGGGGATCAGACAGTCGTAACCGCGGTCGTTGGCCTCCCGCACGGTGGTATGGACGCAGACCTCGGTCGTGACGCCGGTCACGACCAGCTGGCTGATGGCGCGGTGCTGCAGGATCGAATGGATGTCGGTGGCGTAGAAGGCACCCTTGCCCGGCTTGTCGATCACCGGCTCGCCCGGTGCCGGGTAGAGCTCGGGAATGATATCGTGGCCGGCCTCGCCGCGCACCAGGATGCGTCCCATCGGGCCGCTGTCGCCGATCGTCGTCGCGCCGCGCCCGCGTACCTTCTTCGACGGCGGCAGATCGCTGAGGTCGGGCCGATGGCCCTCGCGGGTGTGCATCACCATGAGGCCCGCGGCGCGCCACGCGGCCAGCAGGCGGCGGTTGGGCTCGATCGTGCGGCGCAGCTGCGAGACATCGTTGCCCAGCATCTCGCCAAAGCCGCCGGGCTCGAGGAAGTCGCGCTGCATGTCGATGATCAGCAGGGCCGAGCGCGCCGGCACGAGCTCGAAGGCGTAAGGCTCCGCCTGAATGAACGACACCTTGCCTCGCACCGCAGGCTCCTCCCAGCCGTAGTTGCCCTTGCCGCTTATGGCAGCAAGCAGTGTGCCAAGCTACAGCATGATCGGTTCTTGCGGGGGCAGGCCGGGTATCCTTGCTGTCATCCTGAGCGCAGCGAAGGATCTCATCGCCAGGAGCACGTCAGAAAGCTCGCGCTTCGATCCAGAAAATCGCCGCTCTAGTCGAGCGTGACCCGGTAGCGGCTGATGGCGAGCGCCGAGACGGCGACCAGCATCAGGAGCAGGGCCGCGAGCTCGGTGACGACGTCGGAAACATCCGCGCCTTTCAGCATGACGCCGCGCACGATGCGCATGAAGTGCGTGGCCGGTAGGGCTTCGCCCAGCCACTGCGCCCATTGCGGCATGCCACGGAAGGGGAACATGAAGCCCGACAGCAGGATCGAGGGCAGCAGGGTGAAGACCGACGCCTGCATGGCCTGCAGCTGGTTCTGCGTCACGGTCGAGATGGTGAAGCCGATCGCCAGGTTGACGGTGATGAACAGGGCCGTGCCGAGTCCCAGCAGCCCGGGATCGCCGTCGATCGCGACGTCGAACAGGGCACGCGATACCACCAGGATGACGATCACCTGCACCGCACCAATGGCGACGTAGGGCAGGATCTTGCCGATCATGACCTCGATCGGCCGAACCGGCATGGCCAGCAGGTTCTCCATAGTGCCGCGCTCGCGCTCGCGGGTCACCGCGAGCGCCGTCATCATCACCATGGTCATGGTCAGGATGACCGCCAGCAGACCGGGCACGATGTTGAGCCGCGCCTTGCCTTCCGGGTTGTAGCGGCGCTGGATGACGATCTCGATTCCGCCCGGCTTGCTCCTCAGCCCGGCCAGCGGACCGACCAGATCGCGGGCGAGCGCCTGATCGAGGGCGGGCTGCACGGCCGCCAGCGGATTGGCGGCGGCCAGAGGGTCAGTCGCATCGGCGTCGATCAGGATCTGCGCCCGCTCGCCGCGCACCAGCCGGCGCGTGAAGTCGGACGGAATGGTGACGACGAATTGCACCTCACCGCTCTGCAGCAGCTTGCTCCCCTCCGTCTCCGAAGCCGGCCGGTGGGTGACGGTCATGTAGCCCGTGCTCTGCAGTGTCGCGATCACCGTGCGCGTGACCGTGCTGTCATCCGCCGCGATGACGGCAGTCGGCAGGTGATGCGGGTCGGTGTCGATGGCGTAGCCGAACAGAAGCAGCTGCATGATCGGCACGCCGAACATCATGGCAAAGGTCAGCCGGTCACGCCGGAGCTGCTGAACCTCCTTGATGATGATCGCCATCAGGCGTCGCCAGAAGTTGCCGGTCATGCCGCCACCGCATTGTCGGTCGCCTGCCCCATCAGGTGGATGAAGACGTCCTCGAGGGTGGGCTTTGCTTCGATCCAGACGAGATGGTCGGTCCGGAACGGCGCGATGGCGGCGAGCAGTGCGTCGCGGTCGGGGCCGGAGACGTGCAGCGTGGTGCCGAAGGCGGCGGCGGCCGTGACGCCGGGCTTGTCGCGCAGCTCGTGCGCCAGCCGGTCGGCGCCGACGCCGGTGGCGATGAACGAGGACAACCCCGATGCGGCAATCACCTCGTCGGCGGTACCGCGCGCCATCAGCTTGCCATAAGCGATGTAGGCAATCTCGTGACAGCGCTCGGCTTCGTCCATGTAGTGCGTCGATACGAGCACGGTGATGCCCTGTGCGGCATAGGCATGGATCTCGTCCCAGAAGGCGCGCCGTGCCTTGGGATCGACACCGGCGGTCGGCTCGTCGAGCAGCAGGAGCTTGGGCTCGTGCAGCACGCAGGCGGCGAGCGCGAGCCGCTGCTTCCAGCCGCCGGACAGCGAGCCGGCAAGCTGGCCCTGGCGCGTCGCCAGGCCGAGTTGATCGAGCGACCTGTCGATGCGCTCGCCCAGCCGGTCGAGGCCATAGACGCGGCCGACGAACTCGAGGTTCTCGCGGATGCTGAGGTCCTCGTAGAGGCCGAAGCGCTGGGTCATGTAGCCCGCCTGGCGCTTAATGGCGTCGCGCTCGCGCACCAGGTCGTGGCCGAGGCAGGAGCCACCGCCGCCGTCCGGCGTCAGCAGGCCGCAGATCATGCGCAGCGTCGTCGTCTTGCCCGAGCCGTTGGGACCGAGAAAGCCGCAGATGCGGCCCTGCTCTATCTGCAGGTTGACGTGGTCGACCACGGTGCGCGGGCCGAAGCGCTTGACCAGGTCGTGGACGTCGATGGCGAGCGCCATGGCTGCCTCACTTCACCAGCGGAGCGACACTCACCGGCAGGCCGGGAGGCAGCGCCGTCGAAGATGAATCCGGTTGCGCCTCGACCAGGAACACGAGCTTGGTACGGGCACTTTGCGAGTAGATCACCGGCGGCGTGAACTCGGCGCGCGGCGAGATGTAGATGATGCTGGCCATGAGGCCGGCCGGGCAGGTATCGCAGGTGAAGCCCACCTTGTCGCCGGGCTTCGCTCTGGCGATGTCCTCCTCCGGCACGAAGAAGCGCAGCTTGACGCGTTGCGGCGGCAGCAGCGACAGGACGGGTGTGCCGGCCGGCACCCATTCGCCGACATTGAAGAAGGTGTTCTCGATCAGCGCATCCTCCGGCGCGACCGGCATTAAATCCTCGAGCTTCTTGCGCGCCTGGTCGAGGTTGGCCTGGCTCTGCACGATCAACGCCTTGGCGGCGTCGATCTCGTCCGGACGGGCAGCGAGGTTGGCGACCTTTTCCTGGGCGGAGAGCGAGGCCAGCCGCGAGCGCAGCTGGCGCGCCTGCGATTCGGCCTGCTCGTATGCCTGGCGCGTGCCGTAGCCACGCGCCACCAGATCGGACTGCCGCTTGAGCTCGGTCTCCGCCATGACCAGTGCCGCCTCTGTCTCGCGCTGCTGGCTGCGAATCACATCGAGCTCCTCCTGCCGCTTGCCGGTGAGCAGGTTCTCGAAGCGCGCCTTGGCCTCGGCGAGCGCGGCCTCGCTGCGCGCCACCTCGGCCTTGGCGACGACGGGATCGATGACGAACAGCCGGTCGCCCTTCTTCACCCGATCGCCGCGATTGACCGGACGCTCGATCAGCCGGCCGGCGCTGGGCGGCGCGATCAGGCTGGTCTCGCCCTCGACGTAGCCAAGGTATCGATTGTCGTCGGGCGACAGCCCGAGCAGCGGTTGCCACTGCTCGCGCGTTACGTAAACCGTGCCGGCCAACAGCACGACCAGGACCGCGACGATCGCTCGGGCGGGCGGGCGCTTCATGTTCGCGGGTCCGCAACCGGCCGCAGCGCGTGCAGCATCAGGTCGGCGTGATGGCGCGCGAGACCGCGGACGTCGAGCTTCTCGCCGCCGAGCGGCTCGAACACCGTCTTCCACAGCATCGCGAGCAGCATGGGCGAGACCAGCGAGCGGACGGTGAAGCCTGGATCGACTTGGCGGAATTCACCCGTAGCAATGCCCCGCGCAATCAGGCCCTCGAGCAGTGGCACACCGCGGCCGATCACCTCCGTCAGGTAGAAGCGGCCGATCTCCGGGAAGGCGCGCGACTCGGCGATCACCAGCTTGGCGATCGAGGCCATCGGCGTCTCCTCGAGTCGGCTCGCCATGAAGTCAAGAATGGCGGGAAGCAAAGCCCCGATTGGCCCGCGGTGCGCCTTCGCCAGCGCTTCGACCGTGCCGATGTTGGCGCTGACGGTCTGTCGGATCACGCCCCGCAGCAGCGCCGTCTTGTCGTCGAAATAGAGATAGATCGCCGCCTTGCTGAGCCCCGCCCGCTCCGCCACGTCGTCGAGCCGAGTGGCGGCGAAGCCCTTCTCCACGAACAGCGCCAGCGCGGCGCTCAGGATCTCGCCTGGCCGTTCGGCGGGCGCGCGACGCTGCTTGGTGGTTCGTTTCATAGTTATTACTTACCAGTCAGTTAGTTTAGCGTCAAGTAGCACAGAGCAGGCGAAAAGCCGTCCGCTCAGCTCGTGCAGATGAACAAAGTGCAGGGGGCGCCATGCATGACCGCTGTCAGACGGCCAGGCACGACGCCGTCGGGCCCGTGAGCGATTGCGATGACAGAATCCGTCATCCAGAACGCCGCGAGGGACCCTTCCTCAGGCCCTCAGAAGAACGTCACCGGCGTAGAAGGGCTGCGGCGGCGGCGGCGACGGTCGGATAGGACGGATCGTCGCCGCCCGTCACGGTTGGCAAGCCCCGCCCGATGTCTCGCTTCACGCGGTCGCGCAGATTGCCGAAGACGAGCCGGATGCCACGTTCGCCGAGTTCCCTGTCGAGCTCGCCCAACGTCTCGCAGCCGGACAGGTCGACATCGTGGATCGCCGCCCCATCGATCACCACGCCGGTGATTGGCTGGGCCGACGCCTCGATCAGGGCCTCGATGCGGTCGCGAAACAGGGCGCAGTTGGCAAAGAACAACGGCGCGGAGAAGCGATAGACCAGCAACCCCGGAACCGGCACGGCATCAGGGCGATGGGCCGTGTCGTGCCAGTTGCCGTCGGGTGCTCGGCCGAGCGTGGCATCCGGCGGAAAAGCGAGCGCGCGCAACAGCAGGACGATCGCAAACACGACGCCGATCAGGATGCCTTCGAGCACGCCCAGGGTAATCACGCCGGCCAGCGTCACCAGCGCCGCAGCGAGGCTGATGCCGCGAAACCGCCACAGGCGGGCGAACTCGGCGAAATCGCACAGGCTCCAGGCAGAGGCGATCAGAATGCCGCCCAGCACCGCGGATGGCAGGTAATGGAGCAGGCCGGCCGCCCACACCATCACCGCGGCGACGACCAGGGCGGCGACAATCGAGGTCACCTGGGTGCGCCCGCCGGCGGCTTCCGAGACAGCAGTGCGCGAATCGCTGGCACTGATCGGCAGGCCCTGGCTGAGCCCCGACGCCAGGTTCGACATGCCGATGCCGAGCAGCTCCTGGTTGGCGTCGATGCGATAGCCATTGCGCGCCGCGAAGGCGCGTGCCGTCACCACCGTGTCGGAAAACGACAGCAGGGCGGCAACCAACGCCACGGGCAGGAGGTCATCGAAATCGGCGAGCCTGAAGGGCGGCAGCGCCAGCTCGGGAAGTCCGGTCGGATCCCGGCCGACGATGGCCACGCCATGCCTGTCGAGGCCGAAGAGAACCACCGCCAGCCCGCCTGCCACGAGGGCGACGACCGCGCCGGGAATGCGCGGCGCATAGCGGCGGCAGAGCAGGATCAAGGCGAAGGTGACAGCGCCAATCGCCAGGCTGACCGGGTTTGTGTCGGCGAGCCGCGGCAGGAGATTGACCGCTTGGTCGAGCGTGGTCTGGCCTTCGGATTTCACGCCCAGCACCCTGGGCAGCTGGGCGACGATGATGACCACGGCAAGGCCATGCATGAAGCCCACGATCACTGGCTTGGAGAGAAAATTGGCGACGAATCCCAGACCCAGCACGCCCGCGATCAGGCACAGCGCGCCCACCATCACGCCGAGGTCGGCGGCGAGCATCATCAGCCGCGCCGGATCGTTCGGCGCCATCGGCACCAGGACGACGGCGACCAGCGCCGCCATCGCCGTGTCGGGCCCGACGACGATCTGGCGCGAACTGCCAAACAGCGCGTAGGCGAGCAGCGGCAGCATGCTGCCGTACAGGCCGGCGAGCGGCAGCCCGGCCATCTCGCCATAGGCCAGGCCGACCGGCACCATCACCGCGCCGAGGGTAAGACCCGCCGCGAGGTCGTGCGGCAGGTATGACGCCTTGTACTGGGCCAGCATCTTCACGCCCGGCACCCAGCGCAGAATCCTCATGATCTCGCCTCAGCTCAGATCAGGAACACACCCTTCCCGTCTGCCTGCTTGTCGAACAGGGTGTACGCCTGCTCCGCCTGGTCGAGCGACCAGCGATGAGTGAACAGCCGGTCGACGTCGATCTTGCGGTCGACGCAGAACTCGGCGCAGTCGGCCTGGATGACGGTCGAGAAGGTCCACGACGCGATCAGGGTCAGCTGGCGGCGCAGCAGCTGCGGGCTGACGTCGATCGTCACCTCGCCCCCTTCGCCGACGAAGCACATGGTGCCCCACACCTTGGTACTGCGGATGGCCGCGCTCCGCCCCTCCTTGCTGCTCGACGTGTCGAGCGTCAGGTCGGCGAACTTTCCGTGCGTCAAATCCTTGATCGCCTGCACCGGGTCGTTCGAACCGGGGTTGACCACGTCGTCGGCGCCGAACTCGCGGGCGCGCGCGAGGCGCTGCGGGTTGACGTCGAGGGCGATCACGCGCGCACCCATCGCCCTGGCGAACTGGGTGGCGGCAAGGCCGACCGGTCCCTGGCCAAAGATCGCGATGGTGTCACGGCCCGACAGGTTCATGCGCCGCAAGGCGCCATAGGCGGTGCCCGAGCCGCAGGAGATCGCCGCCCCGGCGCTGAAGCTCAGCGCGTCGTGCAGGCGCACCATCGTGTTGGCCGGCACCTTCAGGTATTTGGCATGACCGCCGTGAGCGTTGTTGCCGTAGACCTTGATGGGCACCTCCTGGCAGAGCTGCTGCCAGCCCGAGCGGCAATGGCTGCACTGCGCGCAACCCTGGTAGTGATGCACCATCATGCGGTCGCCGACCCGCGCCTCGGCCGCCGACACGCCCGGGCCGACCGCCACCACGACACCGCACGGCTCATGCCCGGCAATCACCGGCTCGGCACTCGCCGGCACGCCCGAGGCCGGCCGGGTACCGACCTTGGGCCGGCGATACTGGTGCAGGTCGGAGCCGCACATGCCGGAGGCCTTCATCTCGAGCACGACCTCGCCAGGTCCCGGAGTCGGATCCGGGAACGACATGATCTCGACGGTTCGATCGCCGGTAAACACAACGCCCTGCATGTTTCTTCCTCCTCGTCCTTGTTGCTTTTGACCGTGCCGTCAGCGCGGGGCCGCGCCGGTCTTCGTCTTGGCGATCGCTTGCCGCGCCGCACCGTCGGCATGGCTCATGACCTCGCGCGTCGCCGGGTCACTATCCATGGCGCCCGGTTCAGGGGCAACCGGCCTCCGGCCGGGTGACTGGCATCCTTCTTGCGTGGCGGTCGGCATGGCGTTCCTGGCCGATACGGGCGTGCCGCGCCCCTGCTCGCCGCCCTCGCGCTTCGCCTTGCGCGTCGATCATGCGGAATGGCTGATCGTCGCCGTCTACGGGTTGGTGCTTGCCGTGATCCTCGCGTCCACCGGGTCCCAGGCCGACCCCAGGCAGGGCGCACCGAGCGACACCGCCGTTTGCCATCAACGTGTGCAAATGCTGGCGCCGGGGCTGTTTCTCCTGGCCCTGCGCTGAGGTCTGCGGGGCGTCGCAGACGAAAGGTGCCCGCCCCCGGCGCCCGGGATGCTAAACGGTAATCATCCCAAGCGCGGGATCTTCTATGCCGGGGGACGAAGCGTGGTCAGGAAAGTCATCGATCTGGAGTGTCTATTGCCGCCGGACGAACAGGGCAAACCGCGGCAGTATCACGAGCAGGCATCCCATCGGGTCGGCTACGGCGACCCCGAGTTGCTGGAGCCCCGTCCCGGCTACGGCTTCGCCAACTATCAGAACATCTTCCGCAAGCGCGTGGGGGCGCCCGCCGGGAGCGAGGCCGACAGGAGGCCGCCGGCCGGCCAGTCGATGAAGCAGTTCGTCGAGGAGCTCGACCGCGAGGGCGCCGAGGTCTCGGTGATCGGCCGCATCGACAATCACGTGCTGGCCGACGTCGTCGCGGAGTACCCCGACCGATTCTTCGCGCTGGCCACGATCAGCCCGTTCGACGGCATGCGCGGCGTGCGCGAGTTCGAGCATCTGATCAGGGAGCGCAAGCTGAACGGCCTGCGCGTCGCCGCCCTCTACAACAACCTGGCGGCCAGCGACCGGCGCTACTATCCGCTCTATGCCAAGTGCGTCGAGCTCGACGTGCCGGTGCGCATCTACTCGACCATGAACTACGCCAACGACCGGCCCTACGATCTCGGCCATCCGCGCCATCTCGACCAGATCGCCATGGACTTCCCCGAGCTGCGCATCGTCGCGGGCCTGAGTGGCTGGCCCTGGGTCGCCGACCTTGTCGGCCTGATGCGCCGCCATCCCAACCTCTATTGCGACACCGCCTCACATCACCCGCAGTATTTCGGTGTGCCCGGATCCGGCTGGGAGATGTTCATGCAGTTCGGCAACACGCTGCTGCAGGACAAGATCATGGTCGGCTTCTCCAAGGACTCCTTCGGGCTAACCATTCCACAAAGCGTGGCGCTGTACGAGAAGCTGCCGCTCAAGAACAAGGTCATCGAGAAATGGCTGTACGGCAATGCCAAGGAATTTTTGCGGTGCTAGTTCACGTTCCTCCCCAGCTTCGCTGGGAGGAGAAGAGCAATCTAAAACTCCAGCAAATTGTCTCGCAGATGCTTGTGGGCGTAGGCCTTGCGGGTGACGCCGCGGCGCTGCAGCTCGGGCACCAGGCCCTCGCAGACTTCCATGATGTAGCGCCGGTCGAAGTAGCCGTTGAAGATCAGGAAGCCGTCGCCACCCACTTCCTCCATGATCTCCTGCATCATGCCGGCGACGTGGTCGCTGGTGCCGGTGAAGCTGATGCCGTCCTTGCGCGCGTAGCTTTGCACCAGCGCGCGCGGCGTCTTGCCGATCCACTTGGCGAGCGCCGACTGGTGGCCGTTGGTGGTGAGCTCGGGCAGCGGCTGGTCGAGATCGAACCGGGCGAAGTCGATGCCGGTCAGGCGCGACATGCTCGAGAGCTGCATGTCGATGTGCTTCAGCGCCTGTTCCTCCTCGAGTCGCTGGCGCTCACGCGCCGCCTCTATGGTGGTGTCGACGATCGGGTGGGCGAGGAACAGCACCTTGATGTCGTCGGGATTGCGGCCGAATGCGACGGCCTGGCGGCGCACTTCCTCGCGATAGGCCTTCATGGTCTCGACGCTGCCGCCGCCCTCGGTGATGATCGTGTCGGCCCAGCGCGCCGCGAACTTCTTGCCGCGCGGCGAGCCGCCGGCCTGGCAGATCGGCACGCGGCCCTGCGGCTAGCGTGGCGCATTGATCGGGCCGCGGCACTTGAAGTACTTGCCCTCGTGGTTGACCGCGTGAACCTTGCTGCCATCGGCGAAGATCTGGTTCTCGCGATCGAGCACGACGGCGTCGGGCTCCCACGCCTCCCATAGCTTGGTCACCAGATCGGCGAACTCGTCGGCGACATCGTAGCGCTCGTCGTGCGGCCGATGCTTCTCATGGCCGTAGTTCTGCGCCGCGCCGTCGTTGCTGCCGGTGACGCAATTCCAGCCGATCCGCCCTTCCGTCACATGGTCGAGGGTGTTGACCAGCCGCGCCAGCAGATAGGGCGGATACTCGCTTACCGAGAGTGTCGGCACCAGGCCGAGATGACTGGTCGCTTGTGCGAGGTAGGGGACCAGCACGGCGGGATCGAGCTTGGGTGTGCTGGCGGCGTACTTGAGATAGGTGTCGTGCGAGCCCTGGTAGGTATAGGGCACGTTCGACGAATCCTCGATGATCACGTAGTCGAAGCAGGCGCGGTCCATCGCCCGCGCCAGATCGACGAACAGGTCGGGCATCATCCAGCGCGACACGTCGCTGCCCGGCCAGTCGGACCGCCAGGTCTTGGGCCCGTAACCCTGCGACAGGAACCAGGCGAGATGAAAGTGACGCTTGCTCATGGGAATCGACTCGTCGATGGCTTACTCAGGCTTCTTCCGGACCGCGAGCGTCCCGCTCGCTCATGGATTCATGAGCGAGCGGGACGCTCGCGGTCCGGAAGAGCATGAAGTCTCCATCAAAATTCGTTCCATCCCTAGCGCCACGACGTCACGCGCGTCGGTAATCGCTCTCGGCCCTGGCCGCGCTCACCTTGCCGTCGGCGAGGTCGAGCACCAAGGCGGCCGCGTCGCGCGCCGCGGGGACGCCGTTTCCGCCGCCGCCCGCCGTCTCGACGATGACGCGATCGCCGCGCTGCAGCCGGGCCATCGCCTTGGAGGCGATGACCTCTTCCTTGCCGTCGGCACGGTGGATGATGGCGCGCGCCTTGGCGCCGTCGCCGCCGCCCTGCGCCCCACGCGGCGCATAGAAATGCCGTTCACCGCGATAGGTGAACGAGATCTCGCCGTCGAGGATCTCGTACTCCTTGACGACGCCCAGGCCGCCGCGCTGCCGGCCAGGGCCGCCGGAATCCTGACGTAGCGCCACGCGATGCACGCGGATGGGCGACTCCATCTCCATCGCCTCGACCGGCAGGTTCATGCAATTGGTGACGTCGGTCTCGATGACGTCGACGCCATCGGAATGCACGCCGGCGCCGCTGCCGCCGGCGATCAGCTCGCCGGTGACGAACGGCGTACCGCCGGCATGTTTCCCACCGAACGCCAGGACCACCAGCTCGCCCGAGCTGTCGGCCGGCACGCGCTCGGGCAGCACCTCCTTGAGGGCGCCCAGAATGCAGCCGGTGATCCGCTTGATCGTCGCCGTTCGCGCATTGACCGGCGCCGGCTCGATCGGATTGACGATGCTGCCTTTCGGCAGCTCGAGCGTGATCGGGCGGAAGCAGCCGGCATTGGTCGGAATCGTCGGGTCGGTGACCGCACGCACCGCATAGCAAGCCGCTGCAAGCGAGCCCGACGGCACGCAGTTGAACGGCCCGCGCACCTGCGGCGAGGAGCCCGTGAAATCGCAATGGAAGGCGCCGTCCTTCACCGTCACCGCGACCTCGAAGCGGATCGGTCGGTCGAGCTCGATGCCGTCATTGTCGCTGTAGTCGACATAGCGGTAGGTGCCGGCGGGGATCGTCTTGAGCGCGGCGCGCGTCAACACCTCGGAGCGGTCGAGCAGCTCGTCGAAGATCGCCAGCGCCTGGTTGTCGCCGAGCTCGCCCGCGAGCTGGGCGATGCGTCGCGCGCCGACATTGCAGGCGGCGAGCTGAGCGTTGAGATCGCCCATCACCGCGTCGGGAATGCGTACGTTCTGGCGGATGATGGCAACCAGAGTCTCATTGTACTTGCCGGCATCGCGGAACTTGAGCGGCGGCAGGCGCAGGCCTTCCTGGAAGATTTCGGTGGCGTTGGTCGGAATCGATCCGGCCGACATGCCGCCCATGTCCTGGTGATGCGTCATGGTGGCGGAGATCGCGATTGGCCGGTCGTTGAAGAATACCGGCTGCACCAGGGCGACGTCCGGCAGATGCGTGCCTCCGAGATAGGGATCGTTCATGCAATAGACATCACCCGGTTTCATCGTCGCCAGCGGGAAGACCTCCAGCATCTTGGCGATGATCGGAATCAGGGTGGCGAGATGGATCGGCACCGCCGTCGCCTGGGCGAGCGTCTCGCCGCGGATGGTGAACAGGCACGACGACGCATCGAGCCCTTCCTTGACGATCGGTGAGAAGGAGGAGCGCAGCAGCGTCTGCTGCATCTCGTTGGCAATACCTTCGAGCTTGTGGCGCACCACCTCGACGGTGACCGGATCGAGCCCCGAGCGCCCGCCATTCCTGCTCATGCGCTTTTCTCCTCCTGCACGCGGGTGAGGATCAGATTGCCCGCCGCGTCGACCACGCCCGACCAGCCTGGCTCGACCAGGGTGGTCGTGTCGGCCTGCTGGACGATCGCCGGGCCGGCGAACGCAAACCCTTCCGCCAGCGCGTCGCGATCATAGACCGTTGCGCTGGTGAACCGCGACTCGCCGGCCACCAGGATGTCGCGCTGCCCGAGGACCGCCGGACGGCCCGAAGCGGCGAAGCGCATCTCGGCCAGAGTGTCGCTGCCGCCGGCACGATGCACGGTGCGCACGCCGACGATCCTGGCCGGAATTTCGACGCTGTGACCATAGATGCGGTCGTGCGCTTCGAGGAAGTCGCGATAGATCCGCATCGCTGGATCGGAGTCGTCGGCGTCGAAGGGAATCTCGAGATTGTACGACTGGCCAATGTAGCAGACGTCGGCGAAGTAGCTGATCGAGACCTGGCCGGCATCGACCTTCTCGGCCGCCATCAGCGCCGCCGCGCGCTGGTCGATTTCGCGCAGCCTGTCGCGCAGCGCGGCACGGTCGAGGCTGGCGAGCGGCGTGGCGAACTCGGCGGTCACTTCGTGCTCGATCGGCGCGGCGAGCAGCCCCGCCGCCGACAGAACGCCGGGCAGGCGCGGCACGATGATCCGGCTGATGCCGAGCTCGCGCGCCAGGGCGGTGGCATGCAGGCCGCCGGCACCGCCCAGCGGCACCAGGGCGTAGCGTCGCGGATCGATGCCCTGGCGCACCGACACCAGCCGGATGCCTTCGGCCATCTGCGCGTTCAGCACGCGATGGATGCCGAGCGCGGCTTGCGCCGTGGTCATGCCGAGCGGCTTGGCGACCCTGGCGTCGATCGCCGCCACGGCTTTCCCGGGCTCGAGGCCGAGCCGGCCGCCGGCGAAGAAGCCCGGGTCGAGATAGCCCAGCACGACCGACGCATCGGTCACCGTCGCCTCCGCGCCGCCGCGGCCGTAGCAGGCCGGGCCCGGCTCCGAGCCGGCCGATTGCGGCCCGACGCGCAGGCCGCCCGACGCATCGAGATGCGCGATGCTGCCGCCGCCGGCGCCAAGCGTCGTCACGTCGACCATGGCGACACGCACGGTATGGCCCGCGATCACCCCTTCCGACTTCAGCATCGGCTTGCGCCGGCTGATCAGGGCGATGTCGGCCGAGGTGCCGCCGACATCGATGGTGATCAGGTCGTCCGACGCGGCGGAGGCGCCGACGATCTGGCCGCCGATCACGCCGGCGGCGGGGCCGGACAGGAACAGGCGCACCGGCCGCTGGCGCGCAACCTCGGCGGTGGCGAGACCGCCGCGCGACTGCATCACCTGCAGCGGCGCCGCGATGCCGGCTTGCGCCAATCCCTCCTCGAGGCGCGCCAGGTAGCGGTCGACGCGCGGTTTCAGGTAGGCATCGAAGGCAGTGACCACGGTGCGCTCGTACTCGCGGAACGCAGGATCGACCTCGTGTGACAGCGACAGCATCAGGCCCGGATGGCGGGCGCGGATCAGCGCGGCGGCGCGCTGCTCGTGAACCGGGTTGCGGAACGAGAACAGGAAGGCGATGGCGATCGCTTCGACTCCTGCCTCGACCAGCTGGTCGGCGGCGGCAAGCACGGCTGCTTCGTCGAGCGGCATCAGGATTGCACCCGACGCATCGACGCGCTCGGGAATCTCCTTGCGAAGACGGCGCGGGGCGAGGAAAGCCGGCGCCTCCGGATCGAGCACGATGCGATAGACCTCGCTGCGCAGCTGACGCCCGATCTCGAGGACGTCGCGGAAGCCCGCGGTGGTGAGCAGGCCGATGCGGGCGCCCTTGCGTTCCAGCACGGCATTGGTCGCCACCGTCGTGCCGTGCGCGAACCGCCGGACCTCGTTCGGCCGGATGCCCCAGCGCCTGGCGAGTTCGCCGATCGACTGCAGGACGGCGGCGCTGGGATCGCCCCGGGTCGTCGGAACCTTGATGACATGCAACGCACCGCCGGCCTCGCGGCACACGACATCGGTGAACGTGCCGCCGATATCGACACCGATCTCGACGCGGCGCTGTGGTGATCCTGTCGTCATCTGGAAGGTCCGCGACGACGATAGCTCATGCTCTTCCGGACCGCGAGCGTCCCGCTCGCTCATGCCGAATAGCGAGCGGGACGCTCGCGGTCCGGAAGAGCATGATCACAGCCTCAACAGGCTACCGTAGCCGGATACCTGCGCCTGGATCGACGCCGACCGCATGGCATGCCACAGGCTCGCCTGGTTGGCCGAGATCGCCGGTCGCTTCAAATCCTGCTCGAGCGCCTCGAGAATGCCGACGCAGCGAAAGCCGGTGCCCGCAATCAGCACGCCGTCGGCCTCCGGCGGACACGCTCGCCTGATCTGAGCGAAAAGCGGCTCCAGCTCCTGCTCGAGGTGCATGCCTTCACGCGTGAGGTCGCCTGGCGCCAGATCTCGCCACTTGCGGCCCGGGTCGTAGCGCAGATGGCCGGCGGTCTTGAAGCCATGGTCGGCATAGTAGCGAACGCCGGCAGCGACCAGCTCGTCGTTGAACCAGGGCGGCAGGACCAGGAACGGCCTCTTGATGCCGCTGGCGCTGAGCGCCGCCTGCGTATCGAGGCCGTTGGTGGTCACGACGCCGTCCGGGCCGAGTTCGCCCCGCAGGCCGGCAATCGTCGCCTCGTCCCAGCCCTTGCCACCGACCAGGCTGCTCGAGCTGTGGCCGATCACCACCGCCGCCAGGCGCATGGTGGCGAACTGCCGGCAGCCGCGCACCAGATCATCCTCGAGATCGACACCCGACCTGTCGGCGCGCCAACGCGCCCACGGCGCCCGCGCCGTCACGCGCGCGGCATGGATCGAGACGTCCGGCGGCGCCATCGCCCACCATTCCGCCTCGGGTACGACCTCGCCGCCGACGATGAACAGGCCGATGCGGCCGCGCCAACCCCAATTGTCCCTGCTCATCGGTCGCGGCGCCTTCCTGCGAAAATTCAAAACTGCAGATTCGAACAGTCTAGGACCCGTTGGCTGGACTGAGAAGATCGACGTTTGCCCGGGTGCAATCGGGGGCTCATAGAGCTCTCAGGAAAAGGTTTTCCGTTGCAGTCTCCCTGCTTCGATAGGAAGCCTCTCTTGCACGCGGCCCTGTCCGTCGAGTCGGGTCCTCGGGCACCTGGAGCTAAGCCTTCGGCCGGGAGGCGGCGCAGGAGCCAGACGGCTACTTCAACAGCTTCTTCCAGCGCCGCGAGCCCGCGAGGAAGTGGACCAACCTCCGCGACTGGCACGCGCTCTATTGCTGCGGCCATATGATCGAGGTGGCTGTCGTTCACCATCGCGCGACTGGCAAACGCAACCTGCTCGACATCGTGCTGCGCCAGGTCGACCTGATCGCCCGCCTGTTCGGACCGGAGCCGCGTCAGCAGCACGGCTATTGTGGGCACGAGGAGAACGAGCTGGCGCTGGTCAAGCTCTATCACCTGACCGGCGAGCGCCGTCTGCCCCGCCGTGAGGTCTGCATACGGTCCCTTACGAATTCGCGAGTTCCAGCAGCACCTCGGCATGGCAGGGCTGGTCGAGGCGGCACCAGCAGGCAAGGTCGTGGCCTCGCAGTTCCTGAAGCCTGTCCAGCACCATGCGGCGCAGCTCGCCGAGGGAGGGTGCGTCCGGCAGGTGGTCCGCGGCACTCAACGCCCTCATCTCCTCGGGGGACATGCTGCCCTCGAGCCAGCGCCGGTGCAGCTCGACGGCCTTCTCCCGACCATGAATGCTGACCAGAAACGGATTGCCGAACAGGCTCGGGC
>NZ_JBFWZI010000010.1:78292-81194 GCF_050185545.1 Reyranella sp.
TCCGCGGCACTCAACGCCCTCATCTCCTCGGGGGACATGCTGCCCTCGAGCCAGCGCCGGTGCAGCTCGACGGCCTTCTCCCGACCATGAATGCTGACCAGAAACGGATTGCCGAACAGGCTCGGGCGGCCGCAGTAGATCGTCCCGGCCGGTTTTCGCCAACCCGCCGTGCGCCGCATCTGGATTCGCTCTGGCATCGCAATCCGTGTGTCCACGTGTGCCCTCGCAAACAGTTGTTTCGCCTCGCAATTTTCTATCGCGCAGAGGCAAGCGCCTCCGTGATCAATAAAGGTCATCATCGGGACGGGAGTTGCATCCTTCGCCCGAAATTCGGCGGGATTGATCGGTACCGGCTACCCGCATCGCCACTGCGCCATCCAGGTTGCGGGCTTCCGAGACGAGGCGAACATGAAGGTCGTGCTGAAGGACGGGCTGATCGTGCTGATCCCTCAATCAGACGAGGAATCATCTGCACTCGTGCACTGGAAGTCGGCTCACGCCGACCACGTGCTGGCTGTCCGCGCGGACCAGTCCGATGTTTCTGCCGTCGAGCTGCACGATCTCGGTCCTCGCACAGAGGCGTGCCGCGAGCCCCTGAACGTCGTCAGCACGAGCACGGACCCGCTGGCCAAGATCATCAGCAATCTCGCCACCACTCCGTTCGAGCTCGATGGTCAGCGCTACCTGTCGGTCGAATCGTTCTGGCAGGGGTTGAAATTCCCGGACGAGGCGGAGCGTCGGCGTCTCGCCGGGCACGAGGGCCCACGTGCCCGATCGGAAGGCTTGCGCCAAAAATACGAAAAGACGATCCGCTACGGTGGGCAGCAGATCGCCGTCGGTGCATGGGATCACTGGCATCTGATGGAAAACGCCTGCCGCGCCAAGTTCCAGCAGAACGAGGACGCGCGCGCCGCCCTTCTGGCGACCGGGGATCGCCCCCTCGTCCATGTCGTCCGCCGCGACAGCCGGTCGATCCCAGGCGTCATCATGGCCCAGATCTGGATGCGCCTGCGCACCGAGCTCAGGAAGACCGGACGCTGATCCTCACCATGCAGCTGGCGCAGGCCACGTCGGCGGACGAGGCAACCAAGGTGGCTTGCCCCGACGACTCCGCTCTCGATACGATGCGAGGCGTCGACCTCGGAGCAGCTGCATGTCCTCTCCCAGCCTGGTGATCCGCAACGGCACGATCGTCGACGGCACCGGCGGCGATCCCTACGAGGCCGATCTCGCCATCACCGACGGGATAATCACGGCGATCGGCGGAACCATCACCCGGGGCCGCGAGGAGATCGACGCGCGCGACAGGCTGGTCACGCCGGGCTTCGTCGACGTGCACACGCACTACGACGCCCAGGTGACGTGGACCGACCGCCTGTCGCCCTCGACCTGGAATGGCGTCACGACGGTCCTGCTCGGCAATTGCGGCGTCGGCTTCGCACCCTGTCATGCCGACCAGCACGATCTGCTGGTCAACCTGATGGAAGGCGTCGAGGACATCCCCGAGGTGGTGCTGACCGAAGGCCTGCCCTGGAATTGGCACAGCTTCCCCGACTACCTCGATGCCATCGGCGCGCGATGCTACGACGCCGACATCGCCGCCCAGGTGCCGCACGCAGCCTTGCGCGTCTATGTCATGGGCGAGCGCGGCGCCGATCGCGAGCCGGCCACGGAGCAGGACCGCCAACGCATGGCCGAGCTCACGGCCGAGGGCCTGCGCGCCGGCGCCTTCGGCTTCTCGACCTCGCGAACGCTCAACCATCGCGCCGCCGACGGCAGGCACATCCCAACCCTGCGGGCCGAGGAAGCCGAGCTGACGGCGATCGCCCACGCCATGCGCGAGACGGGCATCGGCTGGATGCAGATCGTCTCCGACTTCGAGGACGAGGACGGCGAGATCAATCTGTTCCGCCGGCTGGCGCGCGAATCGTGCCGACCGGTCACCATCTCCCTGCTGCAGTCGGATGCGCGGCCCGACGGCTGGCGCACGCTGATGTCGCATATCGATACGGCGAATGCCGAGGGCCTGCGCATCACCGCCCAGGTCCGCTCGCGTCCGACCAGCGTCCTGCTCGGGCTCGAGCTGTCGCAGAATCCTTTCATGGGTCGGCCGACCTACAAGGCGATCGCCCATCTGCCGTTTGCCGAACGCCTTGCCCGGCTTCGCCAGCCCGCGTTCCGCGATCGCATCCTGGCCGAGGCCTTCGAGGGCAGCCGGCGCGCGCGGAGAGTGGAACGCTGGGATCGCATGTTCCCGCTCGGCGATCCGCCGGACTACGAGCCCCGGGCCGAGAGCAGCATCGCCGCGCACGCGCAGCGCCAAGGCCGCTCGCCCGAGGAAGTGGCCTACGACCTGCTGATTGGGGGCGATGGCAGGGGCATCCTATACTTGCCGGTCACCAACTACGCCGCCGGCAATCTCGACGTGGTGGGCGAGATGATCGCCGCACCCAATTCCCTGATCGGGCTCGGCGACGGCGGCGCCCATGTCGGCATAATGTGCGATGCCACGGCCACCAGCTACACCCTGACCCATTGGACGCGCGATCGCCGGCGCGGCACGCTGTTCCCGCTCTCCTGGGGCATCAAGCGGCTCGCCGCCGACAATGCCATCGCTCTGGGGCTCGGCGACCGTGGCCTGCTGAAGGTCGGCATGAAGGCCGACATCAACGTGCTCGACTACGACAACATGTGCCTGCGCCGCCCCGAGATCGTCTACGACCTGCCTGCCGGCGGCAAACGCCTGATCCAGCGCACCGATGGCTTCGACGCCACCATCCTCTCGGGCCAGGTGGTCTACTGCCACGGCGAAGCGACGGGTGCTTTGCCGGGCAGGTTGCTGCGGGCGGAGGCCTAGGTGGCACGTTCCTCCTTCTCCTCCCCAGCGTCTTCGCTGGGGAGG
>NZ_JBFWZI010000011.1:0-71024 GCF_050185545.1 Reyranella sp.
GCTCGGATTACGCTGCTGCCCAGCGCCGATCGCGGCGCGCCGGAGAGCCCTCTTCCGGCAGGAACATTAGGTCGAGCTGGGCAGTAGCACCGTCGAGTGTACGCCGCGTCATGCCGAGGACATCGGCGACGACGAAACCATGGCTACGCATGAAGTGCATGACGTCGTGGACTTCGGCGCCGCCCTTTACGCTGGAGATGGTGCTGGTCTCAACGATGAAGACGTCGATGCTGGCCATCCGGCCGGTCATGCCTTCGAGAACCATCAACTCGGCGCCCTGCACATCAATCTTGGCCAGGGTGGGACGGGCGACCTCGCCGAACAGCGAGTCGAAGCGGCGAAGCGGTACACGGTCGCGACGCACAATCTCGCGCGGCGTGACATCTTCCAGCAAAGTTGCCCCCTGGATGTCCGGCCGAATTTCGATCATCGCGTCGCCGTCATGGTCGCCCAACGCCACGGCATGAATGTCGCAGCGCAGCCGCCGTGCCAGTAGGCGCATGTGGTACAACGACTCGCGTGTCGGATCGATCAGATGATAGTGAGCGTCGGGAAACGCGCGATAGAGTTCGTAGGTGCCGTAAGCCACGCCGATGTCGAACACGGTAGCGGGACGAAGGCCATAGTGGTCCAGGACAGCCAGCGACCGCGCCCACGACGGTCCCGCGTTGCGGCCGGGGATGCTCGAGCGAATGCGGGAGACATAGGGCCGCAGAAAATCCTTGAGCAGCTGGACGGCCCCAGCTTCTCCGCCCGCAGGATCGGGGGCACAGTTTTTCGGTTCGAGAGTCGCCATTCGCTCTCCTACGCTGTCGGTGCCGTTGAACGGGATGCCCGCATGCTAGCGAAAGACCGGCTTCAGGCTTTGTGACCATGCCTCTGGTGCCTGTGATCAAAAAGTGTCGCGGCGCCCGTGCTCCTTTGGACCGCGGGCGCCCCGCCCGCTCATCGACTTGAGCTGTCGGAGACGCAATCGGGAGAAACCATGAGTCCTCGTCGCCGTATGCCGATCAAATCGCCATCTCGCGGCCGATCTCCACGACCTTATCCCGCGGCACGTGGAAGTAGTCCGTCAAAGGGGCGCAGTTGCGCTGCAGGAAAGCAAAGATTGTCTCCACAACTCTCGGAAGCCCCCGTCCGTCCTCGCGCGCGACGATCTGCTCATGCGCGATATAGTAGGTGACGTCGGCCGGATCGAACTGATAGCCCAGCGCGTGGACGCGCCACAGCAGGGCGGGGATATCCGGGCGCTCCATGAAGCCGAACTGGACGCGGGCACGCCAGACGCGGGGCGCGACCTCGTGGATCTCGACATGGCTGCCCAGCGCCACGTAGGGCACCGCGGCCGTGTTGACGTCGATGATGAAGACGGCCTCGCGCAGTGCGCGATTGTTCTTCAGGTGCCACAGCAGGATCGGCGGCGCGGCGACGTCGGATCGGGCGAGGAAGGCGGCAGTGCCCGGCACGCGCGGGATATGGACGGCGGTGAGAAGAGCGAGGACGTCGCTGTCTCGCACCTCCTGGGCCCGCCTCTGGCGCTGCACCGCCGACGCGCCGGCGCGCCAGATCACCATCAGGCAGTAGACCAGGGTCCCCAGCGCCAGCGGCACCCATCCGCCGTCGAGCACCTTGACGAGATTGGCACCGAGAAACGCCATGTCGACGATGGCCATCGCGCTGGCAACGGCGCCGGCCGCGAGCCAGCTCCAGCCGCGGACCTCCCGCATGGCCAGCAGCAGGAGAAGGGTGGTGATCAGCATGGTACCCGACACGGCAATGCCATAGGCCGCCGCGAGACGGCTCGAGCTCCCAAAGCCGATGGTGAGGCCGAGCGTCGCCAGCATCAGCAGCCAGTTGACCGAGGGGACATAGATCTGACCGTAGCCCGACGCCGACGTCTGCACGATGCGCAGGCGCGGCAGCCAGCCGAGCTGGACGGCCTGGCGGGTCATGGAGAAAGCGCCGGTGATGATCGACTGGCTGGCGATGATGGTTGCAATCGTCGCCAGCACGACGAGCGGCGGCAGCAGCGGTTTCGGGCAAAGGTGGAAGAAGATGTTACCGTCGGTCGGTGCGCCGGCCAGCACGATCGCCGCCTGGCCGGCATAGTTCAGGACCAGGGCCGGAAAGACCACGAAGGTCCAGGCCAGCCGGATCGGCCGACGGCCAAAGTGACCCATGTCGGCATAGAGCGCCTCCGCGCCGGTGACGCACAGGAACACGCCGCCAAGCAGCAGGAAGGCCCGGCTGCCACCCGACATCAGGAAATCGACGCCGTACGCTGGATTGAGTGCCAGCAGAACCGAAGGGTGCCGAACTATGCCGGACAAGCCAAGCAGGGCGATGGCCGCAAACCACACCACCATGATCGGGCCGAAAAGGCCGCCGATGCGCGCCGTGCCCTGGCGCTGCACGGCGAACAGGCCGAGCAGGATCACCACGGCCGCAGGCAGCACGTAGTGCTGCAATTCGGGTACGATGAAGTTGGTGCCCTCGAGCGCCGACAGGACGGAGATCGCCGGCGTTATGGCCCCGTCGCCGTAGACCAGGGCGGCGCCGAACAGGCCGACGAGAATGATCGCCGATCGGTTTCGACGGCGGACCCCGAGAAGCGACATCAGGGCCAGAATCCCGCCCTCCCCCTGGTTGTCGATGCTCATGGCCAGGACGACATACTTGACCGAGGTAACGAGGATCAGCGTCCATACGATAAGCGAAAGCGCCCCCAGCGTGACGGCCGGCGCCGGATGATCGCTGGTCAGGTCGAGCACGGTCTTGAAGGTGTAGAGCGGACTGGTCCCGATATCGCCGAACACCACGCCGAGTGCCGCCAGGCTCAACGCCGGCAGGGTGGCATCATTGGCGCTGCGCGGCTGCGCACTCTTGCCTGAGGTACCGGCAGCGCCGCGCTGTTGTCGAATGGTCCGCACTCCCCCTGGCTGCGGATACTACCTAAGTCAGGCGGATGGCCGGCGGCAAGAACATCAGGATGATCGCAGCTAGTCGGCTGCGTACCGCGCCGCCTGCGTCACGTACCCATGCGCCATGTCCGTCGCAAGCGCCGCCGGATCGCGCAGCTTCGGATCGCCATGGCCGCCGCCGCCTGGGGTGCCGAGCGAGACCGTGTCGCCTTTGCGCAGCACATACTGCTTCTTGGGATCGGTCTTCTCGCCGTTTATGCGCAGTTCGCCCGGAGCGCCATCCTTGCCGCCCTCGATGCCGAAGGCAGGGAAGATCGTGCGCTCGGCGAGAAAGGAGACGGCGATCGGCGTGTCGCTGCGGCTCTCGATCAGGATTTCCTGGCCGAGCCCGCCGCGATGGCGTCCGGCTCCTCCCGAATCGGGCCGCAGCCGCTTGTGATGAAAACGCAGCGGCGCAATGTGCTCGCTGATCTCGATTGAGGTCGACGAGACGTTCGACGGCCACGACAGGCAGGTGATGCCATCGCCCCGCGTATTGCCGCCCATGCCACCGTTGTAGAAAAACATGTTGGCATAGGGCTTGCCCCTTCCCCGGCCATCGTCGCGCACGCCCGACTGGTTCATGCCCCACATCGGCGAGCCACAGGCAGCCATTACGCGCTCGGGCACGACCTGACCGAGACAGCCGAACACCAGCATCGGCACGTAGTGGCCGATCAGCATGCGCGAGCCGCCCGGCGCCGGGAACTGCGGGTTGACGATAGAACCCTCGGGCGCCTTGAGCGTGATCGGCCGCCACGCGCCCTCGTTGTTGGGCAGGTTGGGGCTGGTGCAGACCTTGACCCCGTACATCGCCATGGCGTTGGTGTAGCAGAGCGCGCAGTTGATGGCGCGATCGACTTGGCCATCGGTCCCGGCGAAGTCCATCTCGATCTCGTCGCCCCTGATGGTGAGTGCCAACTTCAGGGTAATGGGCGTCGCCATAAGCCCGTCGGTCTTGAGCTCGCTGTGATAGGTGCCGTCGGGCAGGGCGCGGATCGCCGCGCGCATCGCCGCCTCGCAGCGGCCCTGGATCTCGCGTGCCAAGTCGGTGAGATCGGGCAAGCCGTAGCTTTCCATCAGCACTCGCAGGCGGTCTTCCATCAGGTCGAGCGCCACGACCTGCGCCCACAGATCGCCCATCGTCTGGTCCGGTGTGCGCACGTTCTTGCGGATGATGGTGACCAGCGTCTCGTCGGTCTTGCCGGCGGCGATCATCTTCATCGGCGGGATCTGCAGCCCCTCCTCGAAGACCTCGCGCGGCTCGGGGCTCCTGATCTTGCCGCCGATGTCGGGCGCATGCGCCGTGGTGGCGCTGAAGGCGACCAGACGGCCGTCACGGAAGATCGGCTTGGCGAGCGTGATGTCGGGCAGATGTCCGGTGCCGAGCCAGATGTCGTTGGTGATCAGCACGTCGCCCGGCGCCAGCTGTTCGGGCGGGAAGAAGCGCAAGAAGTGCTTCACTGTCTCGGGCAGCGTGCCAATGAAGCTCGGGATGCTCTCGCTCGCCTGCACCAGCGACTGCCCCGTCGCGTCGGTGATGACACAGGAGAAATCGTAGCTTTCGCGCACCAGGGTAGAGAAGCTTGTGCGCACCATCGCTGCCGCCGCCTCGTCGACCATTGAGATCAGTCGTCGCCAGAGCAGCTCCAGCTCGATTGGATCGAACGCGCGTGCCATCAGCCGACCTCCGCCAAGAGAGACCCGTCAGACAGAACCCTTATTGCTGCTCCCGGACCGACGATGAACGTACTCTCGTCTTCTTCGAATACGGCTGGGCCAGTGATGGTGTCGCCAACACTCAATGCATATCGATCAAAGACCTTGGTCGGCAGACTCATACGCGCCTCTTCAAAGAAGACCTCTCGCGTACCTTTCAGCGCCGTCCCAGCTGGATGGCGAGGCAAGATCAACTCACTGCCGCTGCCAGGCATCGGAGCGCCAACCGAGAGGCGAAGCGCAACGAACTGGATCGCAGCGCCCGGCGGTGTACGCGCGAACAGGGCCTTGTAGGCGGCCTCGAACGCCGCCTTCACGCCGGCCTCGTCGAGCGAACGCGGCAAGGCGATGGTGATCTCGCTGCCCTGCCCGACGTAGCGCATGTCGGCAAGATGCTGAACGGTGCGCCTCTCGATCTCCGCGCCGGTGAGACGGAGCACGTCGAGCGATTCCTTCTCCAGGCCGTCGAATACCCCTCGGGCAGCGACGAAGTCGGCGCCGGCCAGCGGAACGTTGAAGCTCGCCACGCGATCGACCCGAGCCGGCGCCATCAGCATGCCGATGGTGCTGCCCGCGCCGGCGCCCGGCGGACAGACGACGCGCTTGACGCCGAGCTTGCGTGCCACGTGCCAGGCGTGGACTGGCCCGGCTCCGCCGGTCGCCAGCAGGGCGTATTCGGACGGGATGCGGCCTCGCTCGGCGATGGCCACGCGGGCCGCCCCCGCCATGTTCTCGTTGACGACGTCGTGCACGCCGAACGCCGCCCGCTCCGGCTCGACGGCCAAGGCCTTGGCCAGCTGCGCGAAGGCGGCGCTAGTCGCGCCGCGATCGATCCGCATGGCGCCACCCAGAAAGAAATCGGCATCCAGATAGCCCAACGCGAGATCGGCATCGGTGACGGTCGCCTCGCTGCCGCCGCGCCCGTAACACGCCGGCCCGGGCTGGGCGCCGCTGCTCTCGGGCCCGACTTTCAGCGTGCCGAGCTCCGATTTTTGGGCAATAGAGCCGCCGCCGGCGCCGATCTCGATCAGCTCGACCGTGGCGATCTGGATCGGCAGGCCGGAGCCGCGCAGAAAGCGCTTCTCGCGTGCAGCCTCGAAGCCGTAGGCGACCAGCGGCTCGCCGCCGTCGACCAGCGCCAGCTTGGCCGTGGTGCCACCCATGTCGAAGGCGAGCACGCGCTCGAGGCCGGCATTGCGGCCGAACCATGCCCCTGCCAGGGCGCCGGCCGCCGGACCGCTCTCGAGCAGCTGCACCGGCACGCGCTTGGCCTCGCTGACATGAGTGAGGCCGCCATTCGACAGCATGAGGAACAGGCCGCCGGGAATGCCCTCGGCGCGCAGGGCCTGCTCCAGCCGCTCGAGATAGACCTCGGCCAGCGGGCGGACATAGGCGTTGGCGACAGTCGTGCTGGCGCGCAAGTACTCGCGTATCTCCGGCGCGATGTCGGACGATAGCGAGATCGACAGGTCCTGGAAGCGCTCGGCGATGGCCGCGCCGACGGCACGCTCGTGCGCCGGGTTGGCGTAGGCGTGCAGGAAGCAGACGGCGAGGCTCTCGACGCCCTGCTCGACCAGCTCGGCGACCTCGGCCAGGGCCGCCGCCGTGTCGATCGCAATTTCAACGCTGCCGTCGGGCGCCAGCCGCTCCCGCGCCTCGCGTCGCCACGGCCGCGCCACCAGGGGCTTGGGCATTTCGATGAAGAGGTCATAGAGCTCGTACTTGCGCTCGCGCCCGATCTCGAGAACGTCGCGGAAGCCAGCCGTCGTCAGCAAGCCCGTCCTGGCGCCCTTGCGCTCGATCAAGGCGTTGGTGAACAGCGTGGTGGCATGGACGACGCGGCCGATCTCCCCCGCGCCGACGCCGGCTTTGGCCAGCACCTTGCGCGTGCCGTCGATGGCGCCACGCGCCGGGTCATCGGGCGTCGTGCTCTCCTTCCAGATCACGGCGCGGCCGCTGCGCGGATCGTGAATGACCAGGTCGGTGAAGGTGCCCCCGATGTCGATGCCGAGGGAAAGCGGTGCGGTACTCATTCGGCGCGGATATTGCCCTGCTTCACCACCTTGGCCCAGCGCTCGCGATCGCTCCTGATCAGCGCCTCGAATGCAGCGCCGTCCTGGGCGAGCGCCACCATGCCGCGCTGTGCCAGCGCTTCGGCATTGGACTGATCGGCGATCGCGTCGATGAACAGCTTGGCCAGCGCCGTCCTGATGTCGGCCGGCAAGCCGGCAGGCCCGACCAGCCCGAACCAGTTGTTGATGTCGAGTGCCGCGATCTCGCGGGTAAGCAGCGGAAGATCGGGCGCCATGGGGTTGGGCCGGCTCGACGCCAGCGCCACTGCCCTTACCGTGCCTCCCCTCACCTGGCCGACCACCTCGGAGATATTGCCGAAGAAAAGGTCGACCTGGCCTGCGGCGACGTCGGCGATCGCCGGCGCACCGCCGCGGTAGGGCACGTGAATGAGCTTGAGGCCACCCGCCTCGGCGGCCAGGAACTCGGCGGCGAGCTGGTTGGTCGAGCCGAGCCCGGTCGAGGCGTAGCTCACCTTGCCGGGATTGGCGCGGGCGTAGTGGACCAGCTCGGGGATCGTCTTGAAGGGCGCGTTCGTGCGCACGATCAGTACCATCGGTACGCCGACCAGATTGCAGATCGGCACCAGCTCGCGATCGAGGTCGAGCGGAATCTGCGAGCCTGGCACGACCGGGCCGACCGCGAGCTGTCCCATGATGCCGATGCCGACCGTGTAGCCGTCCGGCGCCGCCTGGGCGACCGCCTTGAGGGCAATAAAGCCACCTGCGCCGGTCTTGTTGTCGACGATCACCGAGTAGCCCAGCCGCTTCTGTATGGTCTCCGCCGCCATGCGGGCGGCGATGTCGGCCGTTCCGCCCGGCGCATAGCCAACCAGGATCCTGATCGGCTGCCTGGGTATCCATTGGGCGCGAGCCGGCGCGGCTCCAAGCGCGAGCGGGACGGCGAGCAAGCTTCGGCGCAACATGGTCATTGGAACTCCTTCGGCGACCGACCGATCAGCAATGCGCATACCGTAGCACCGGGACGGAGGGCGCGCGCATCCCGGACGCCTCCGGATCGAGCAGGTCGCCATGCAGGGCTGTCAGGCGCACATGGTGCTTGACGGATGACCGCAGCCTTACCCACGATCGCAGAAACGACGACAAGGTCGCCGGTACGGCGACCGGAGGGAGGAAGACGATGTTTCGACTGAGATCGAGCAAGCTGTTTCTGGCAATTACCGTGTTGATTGCCGCAACCTTCGGTTCCGATCGCGCCGCGCGAGCCCAGGACCTGACGATGGGCAACGTCAACCCGCCCAAGCACGGCACGTCGCAGACCACCCAGCAGTTTATCGACAAGCTGGCCGAGCTGTCGGGCGGCAAGATCAAGGTCGCCCACCATCATTCGGGAGCGCTCGGCGGCGAGCGCGAGGTGGTGCAGCAGATCCAGCTAGGCGCCGTCACGTTCGGGCCGATCACCACCGCACCGTTGTCGACGGCGGTGCCCGAGATGTCGGTGTTCCAGCTGCCCTATATCTTCCGCGACTACGACCACGTCTTCAAGGCGCTCGACGGCAGCACGACCCTGACCGACTACTACACTGCCGTGCTCGACAAGAAAGGGCTGAAGCTGATCGGCTTCATCGCCGCCGGCTACCGCGGCATCTACGGCCACTATCCGATCAACGGCATCGCCGACATCAAGGGCAAGAAGGTGCGGGTGCAGGAGGACAAGATCCTGGTCGCCACCTTCAAGGCGCTGGGCATGATCTCGACCCCGATCGCCTTCCCCGAGGTGGCGACGGCGCTGCAGACCAAGGTGATCGATTTTGCCGAGGGCGGTGTCAACACCTTCTACCACAACAAGTTCTACGACATCGTGAAGTACGTCGCCGACGTCCGCCACACCCACCAGGCGGTGGCGCTCATCATGTCGAAGGCGGCATGGGCCAAGCTCGACCCTGCCGGACAGAAGGCGGTGATGGACGCGTGGGCGCACGCCCGCGCCTTCAATCGCAAATTCATCCTCGATGAGGACAAGACCATCCAGGACCAGGTCAAGGCAAAGGGCGTCACCATCACCAAGCCCGACGCAGCCCCGTTCCTCAAGGCGACTGAGAGCGTCTACAACGATTTCTACGCCACCCCAGCCGGCAAGGACGCCAAGAAGATGGTCGACTACATCCAGAGCGTGAAGTAGCGGGCGACCGGCAGCGTGGCCAATCCTCCCGACGAGCCCACCGAGGACGCGCGCCGCGCGCCCTCGGCGGGCGCACGGCTCTATGACAGTCTGGCCTTCCTCGGCGGGCTGATCCTCGCCGTCATGACGGGTGCCGTCTTCCTGCAGGTCGTCCTGCGCTATCTCGGCCTCACCGGAATCGACGGGCTCGAGGAGGTGCCGCGGTTCCTCTTCGTGTGGCTCGTCATGGTCGGTGCGGCGGCGGCGATGTGGCGGCACGAGCACACCGTGCTCGACTACTTCCTGAACCGTTTCGGGCCCATCGGACGTTCCCTGATCTCGATCGTCACCAACGGGCTTGGAATCTGGCTGTTCGCCTACCTGATCTACCTGAGCTTCACCCTGGTGCCGAATGCCGGCCTGCAGACCAGCGCCGGCCTCGGCCTGACGCTCGACTGGGTGTTCCTCTCGGTCCCCGTCGGCTCGGCGCTGATCATCGCGCCGATGCTGCGCAACATTTATTTCGACGCGATGCGGTTATGGCGGAAACTCTCCTGATCGCCTTCGTTATCTGCATCCTGGTGGGTATGCCGATCAGCATAGCCATGGGCGTCGGCGCGCTGACGGCGGCAATGTTCTTTCCTGCCCTCAACCCGATCATCATCCCGACCCGCTTCGTCGGTCTGCTGACCGATTCCTACCTGCTGCTGTCGGCGCCGCTGTTCATCCTCGCGGGCAACATAGCCGCGCGAGGCGGCGTCGCCCGCGTCCTGATCGACCTCGCGACCGCACTGGTCGGCCGCTTCCGCGGCGGGCTGGCCTACGTCAACGTGCTCGACAGCATGTTCTTCGGCGGCATCTCCGGCTCGGCAGTGGCCGACGTGTCGGCGCTCGGAACGTTCCTGGTGCCGCAGATGGTGCGCAAGGGCTACGACAAGGACTTCGCGACCGCCCTCACCGTCTCGACCGCGGTGGTGGCGCCCATCATCCCGCCCTCGATCATCGCCGTCGTCTATGCCTGGATGGCCGACGAGTCGGTGGCGGCGATGTTCGCCGCTGGTGTGATCCCGGGCTTCCTGATCGGCGTTGGCATGGCCGTACCGGTGTTCTTCATCGCCCGCAAGCGCAACTACCCCAAAGAGCCGCCGCCGACCCTGCCGGAGTTCTGGGTCGCCCTGCGCAACGCCCTGCCGGCGCTGATGATCCCGGCCATCATCATGGGCGGCATCCTGGTCGGCCTGTTCACCCCGACCGAAGCGGCGGCCGTCGCCGTGGTTTACGCGCTCGTGGTGCCCCCGATCTTCTATCGCGAGCCGGCGCTTCGCGAACTTCCCCGGATCTTTGCCGACAGCGCGCGGCTGTCGGGCGTGATCGGCCTGATAATCGGCTTGGTCGGCGCCTTCGGCTGGGTTCTCACCTACTCGAAGTTCCCGTTCATGGTCGCGACCTCGATCGCCGCGATGTCGCCTGCCTGGTGGGTCTTCATCATTCTGGTCATCCTGCTCTATCTTGTCCTCGGCACATTCCTGACGCCGTCGGAGATCATTCTCGTCACCGTGCCGGTGCTGCTGCCGGTGGCCAATGCAGTGGGCGTGCACCCAATCCACTTCGGCATGGTCTGCGTGATCGCATCGGCAGTCGGGCATATCACGCCACCGGTCGGACTGTGCCTGTTCGTCGGCATGGCAATCAGCGGCCTGCCGATGGACAAGCTGGTCAAGCCGCTCCTGCCTTTCCTGGCAGCCATTATCGTCACCCTGTTACTGATCGCCTTCATGCCCGGGCTGGTTCTCTTCCTGCCACGCGTGCTGGGCTTCGCACAGTGACGCACCGCCTTGAGCCTGCGGCGGCTTGCGCTAGTCTCCGCGCCGCATGCCGCTTGCCTACCCCGCTCCCGACGTCTGGAGCCTGATCGCCGACATCGCCGCCGAGTCGCCTTCGGCGACCGCCTTTATCCACGGCGAGCGACGATTGAGTTTCGCCGAGCTGCTCGACGGTGCAGCTCGCGTGGCCCAGGGACTCGCCGATCTCGGGGTCGGCCCTGGCGACCGGGTGGCACTGTGGCTGCCCAACATTCTCGCCTACCCGATCGTCTACTTCGCCTGCGCCCGCCTCGGCGCCATCGCGGTCGCGGTCAACACGCGCTACCGCGCCGTCGAGGTGGCCGACATCGTCGGGCGCTCGGGCGCCAAGGTGCTGGCCTGCGCACCGGCCTTTCGGCGCATCGATTTCCTGTCGATCCTGGCCGACATCGATCCGGCCGCCCTCGCCGGCCTCAGCGCACTGGTGACGGTCGGCGAGGAACCACCGACCATTCCGCCGGCTATCGAGACCCTGCGGCGCGTATCCTTCGACCGCCTGCTGTCGCGCCCAGCGCTTGCCACCAACCACGCGATGTCAAAGGCGCCGTGCAACATCTTCACGACCTCCGGCACCACTAGCGCGCCGAAGTTCGTGCTCCATCGCCAAGGCGCGATCGCGGGCCACGCCCAGCAGGTGGCGCGTGTCTTCGGTTTCGCCGCGCCAGAGACGGTGACGCTTTCGATCCTGCCCCTGTGTGGCGTGTTCGGCTTCGACCAGACAATGGCGACGCTCGCCGCCGGCAAGCCGAGCGTCCTCGTCGAATCCTACGAGATCGACGAGCTGGCGAGGCTGATCTCCCGCCACCGGCCGACCACGCTGTTCGGCAGCGACGATCTGTATGCCCGCCTGCTCGACGAAATGCCCGGCGAATGCCCGATGCCGTCGGTGAAATGGGCGGGCTATGCCTCGTTCAACGCCGCCCTCGGCGACCTGCCCGAGCGAGCGGAAAAGCGCGGGCTGCTGCTGTGCGGGCTCTACGGCATGAGCGAGGTCCAGGCGCTCTACGCGCGCCAGCCGGTCGACTCGGCCGTCGGCCGGCGCAAGGTCGGCGGAGGCATTGTGGTCTCGCCGCTCGCCCATGTCCGCGTGCGCGACCCGGAAAGCGGCAGGCTGCTTGGTATCGGCGAGCCCGGCGAGCTCGAATGCGCCGGGCCGTCGCTGATGGTGGGCTACTACGGCAACGACAAGGCGACCGCCGCCGCGATAACGGCGGACGGTTATGTTCGTACCGGCGATCTCGCCGAGCTCGATCCGTACGGCGGCTTCACCTTCCTGAGCCGCATGGGCGACGTGCTGCGACTGTCGGGCTTCCTGGTCAATCCGCAGGAGATCGAGACCCACATCCAGAAGCTCGCCGGCATCGCCAACTGCCAGACCATCGCCGTCGCCCGCCCCGAAGGCGTCCGCGCCGTGTCGTTCGTGATCCTCGAGCCCGGCACGCCGCTCGACGAGGCAGCGATCATTGCCCACTGCCGCCGTGACCTCGCCAACTACAAGGTGCCGTTGCGCGTGCTTGCCGTCGACGACTTCCCCAAGACCCCCTCGCCCAACGGCTTCAAGATCCAGCGCAACAAGCTGCGCGAGCTCGCGGAGGCCGAGCTGGACCGCGGGCGTTTCGCCCGCTCATGAAAGTGGGCTTTGTCTCGGCGCCAGATGCATCACGTTGGAGTCCCGGGAGCCTGCGATAGGTGTCTGCTTCAGACTTAAGATCATGAGCGGGCGGGACGCCCGCGATCCGCGTGATCACCCCCAGAGCTGCCTGCTGGCGATTGCCGCGCCTTGGGCCAGGGTCTCGAGCTTGGCCCAGGCAATGTCGCGATGGACGCGGCCGCCGAGGCCGCAATCGGTCGAGGCGATGACGCGCTCGCGGCCGACCAGGCTCGTGAAACGCGCGATGCGTTCGGCGACCAGCTCGGGATGCTCGACCACGTTGGTGGCATGGCTCACCACGCCGGGCAGGATCAACTTGTCGTCTGGAAGCCTGGTATCCTTCCACACTGCCCATTCATGCTCGTGCCGCACGTTGCCCGCCTCGAAGGAATAGGCCCCGGCGTCGATCTTGAGCATCAGCCCGACGATCTCGCGCATCGGGATGTCGGTCGTATGCGGACCGTGCCAGCTGCCCCAGCAGAGATGGAAGCGGATGCGATCCTGCGGCAGGCCGCGCAGCGCGTGGTTCAATGCCTCGATCTTCGGCATGGTGAATTTGCGGTATTCCTCGGCTGTCGGCTCGGGATTGATCTGGTCGAAGTTCTCGGCAATCGCCGGGTCGTCGATCTGCAGCACAAGGCCGGCATCGATGATCGCCTTGTATTCCTCTCGCATGGCGTCGGCGCAGGCGAAGACGAACTCGTCGTCGCTCTTGTAGTGCTCGTTGCCGATACGCGCACAACTCGCCGGCCCGATCGAGGTCATGAAGCCTTCGCCGACGTCGCTGGCTGCGAGTGCCGCCTTGAAGTTGGCGATGTCAGCGGCAATCGCCTTGTGGCCGATATAGCTGATCGGCCCCACGCAGAACGGCCAATCGTGGGCGCGCGGCCCGGTCGAAACGCCGGATTCTGGGTCGCTGTAGGCAGTGGCGAAGCGCTGGCGGTCGCGCCGGTCGGCAAAGCTCGACAGCACGGTGTTGCCCGGCGCCGAGCGCCTGGCCGGCAGATCGTAGAGACCGAGACCCTTGACCTGCAGGTTGGCCAGCCGGGAAAACGAGTAGCTCCACCAGGCGCGGTAGTTGATCTTGTGCCCCATCGATTTACCGTACTCGCCATCGCCTGGCACGGTGACACCGGCCGCGACCTGCCGGCGCACGACGTCGGCCACCGATTTTGTGAGCTTTTTCTGGAACGCCGCCTCGTCGACCGTGCCCGCCTCGCGCCTGGCGTTGGCTTCGATCAGGTCGTCGGGCCGCGGCAGGCTGCCGGCGTGGCTGGTCAGGATGCGATCGCTGCTGGCTCTCATGACTAGCGTCCCTTGAACTTGGCCGGCTTGCGCTTCTCGGCGAAGGCGCGCGCAGCTTCCTGGAAATCCTCCGATAGATAAAGCTTTTCCGGCGCGCCCATGAACATCACCTCGCGACTCAGCCGATCCATGTAGTGGCGCCGCATGCGCACCGTCGAGCGCACGCTGAGCGGCGGGTTCTTCAGCACCTCCGCGGCCAGCCCGCGCGCCACCTCGAGGTACTTGCCCTTGGGCGCGACACGGTTGATCAGGTTGGCCTTGAAGGCCTCCTCGGCGGTGAAGAAGCGGCCGGTCAGCGCGGCCTCCATGGTGAACGCGCCGCCGCCGCGATAGTGCATCAGCGCCCAGTACTTGCCCGCCCCCAGGCCGCGCGAAGTCTCGGTAATCTGGAACTGGGTGCCCGCCTCGGCGACGATCAGGTCGCATTCCAGTACGATGCCGACGGACAGGCCAAGCACGTAGCCGTGCGGTGCGGCGATCACCGGCTTCCAGTTGACCGCTTTCGTAAGCAGGTCGGCCGAATGCGTGCCGCGGCCCTGCGGGCCGCCGAGCTTCAGGAACTCCTCGCGACTACGCAACTGACGCTGGTGCACGTCGGCGCCACTCGAGAAGGCGCGACCATTGCCGCACAGGATGGCGATGTGCGCCTCGTCGTCGGTGTCGAAGCGATGCAGGGCATCGCCCAGCACGCCCACCAGCTCGTCGCTGAACGCATTGAGCTTCTCCGGGCGGTTCAGCGTGATCGTGACCACCTGGCCATCCCGCTCATAGGTGACGAGCGCCATCATTTCCCCCTTTTGCTGTCTCGTTGTCGGATTGCCATGCTAACCGAGAAGATCAGGGAGAAACCATGACAACCAGCCGCGTGGTGGCAACGTCATGGCGGGGCCCTCTTTTCAGAAAACTCATTCCCGGGAGCGCGCCACTTTGATAGCACTCATTGTCAGTGTAGTCGGGAGGGATTGGAATCAACGAGAAGAGCGCCATCGGGGTGGCGCGCTCCCAGCGGTTGATCGCCCTTCTACAATCACCTTCCCGGCAACCGCAGCCCGCCGACGGCAGAGCCGATGAAGGTCTGCGGCCGCGATGGCGGCGAGACGCTCATGCGGCGCTCGAGATTCTCGACGCAGGCTTGCGTCGCCTGCGCGAGCTGCTGCCAGGTCGATACCGCATCGAACTGCTGCAGCAGGCATTGGTCGTAGTAAGTGTAGCGGTCGCTGGTGCCGCAACCGAAGCTCGCGCGCTCGGGCGCCGCCGCGGTCAACACGATACGGTTGGGCTGGCGCATCGCCGACGTGAGGAACACACCACTGTGGCAAGCCGACACCACCACGACGGTCGGCCGCGTGCCGCAACCGGCATCGAGAGCATTGTCGAGCGTCGACGGGCTAACCGTGCCGCGGGCCTGCTTGAGGACGAAGCCGCTTTGGTCGCCGTGGCTGGTGATGAAGGCGAGGCAGGCCTCGCCGCCGCCGCGTCGCAATGCACTCGACACGTTGGCCGCCGTGGCGACCGGCAGTGACGGGCTGGCCCCCGGATTGGAGGTGAAGGCCTGGATGTCGCGCACGCCCCGACTCGCGAGCTTGTCGCGCATCGCTCGCACGCCATTGTCGAAGGCCGGGCTGTCATTGTCGCCGGCGATCAGCACGACATGCCAGCGGCCGGCCGGCACCGCAACTCCCGCGGCGGCTGCCGATGTGTCGGGTGCGCGCGCACTGGCCGGCGGAGCGCCCACCGTGTCCGGCGTACAGGCGACGACGAGAAGAACGGCGATAAGAAGCGCCTCGAGACGAGCCGGCATGCCAGACCGTGCTCCCGTGGTTGGACGACGTCCTCTACTTCGCCCTTGCGCCGACCGCGCGCAAGGCCATGTCGGCATAAAGCTTGGCCATCTGCTCCTCGCTCAGCATGCCGCCAGGACCGTACCACATCGACACGTGAGTGCACTGGTCGAGCAGCGCCATGGCGATCGCCTTGAGGTCGCTGCGGCCATCGACACGCGGCGGGTCGAACGCGCCGTGCTCGGTGCCGCGTGTCAGGACCCCCACAAGGATGTCGCGGATAGCGCGGCGGCTGCGCCGGATATCGGCGACCCGCTCGCCGCTCAGCCAGCCGATCTCGCGGTTGGCCACCAATGCCTCCACCCTGAGGCGGCAATGGCGCACCACATAGACGCGGACGAACGCAGCGAGCTGCGCCGCCGGATCGTCGCCCGCGCCAGCAACCGCCTGCTGGCAGAGCCGCTCGAGCTCGCCCTGGGTCGAAGCGATGATGTCGTGCAGCAACTCGTCCTTGGAGCGGAAGTGGTTGTACAGCGCACCCTGAGTGAGGCCGCACGCCTTCATGATGTCGCGCACGGTTACCACCGGATAACCGCGTTCGGCGAACTGGGCGAAGGCGGCCGCGCGGATGGCCTCGACCGGCGGCCGCTGCGGCTCGCGCTCGGGAGCGACCGCGACCGCCGGGGCGCGCTGGGCGGTGCGCTTCGGCGTCATCGCCCACCTCCTGCAATTCCTTCTCGCGTGATGCCCGCGACGATGCTCCAGGCGAGCTCGGCCGCCGGGCGAACCAGCTTGCCCGACTCGGCGGCGCGCAGGTTGGAGGCGGTGCCGTCGAGCGCGCGGCCATAGACGCCCTGGCGAATGCAAGACACCCGGAACAGATTGTAGGCCATGTAGAATTCCCACAGCGCGGGATCGGGAACCGCGCGCCTGGACAGCGTGCAGTAGTAGTCGACCATCTCCCGCTCGCTCGGCAGGCCGAGCTCGCCGAGGTCGTGACCCTCGAGGCCGCCCCAATCCCTCGGCGTGCGCCACAACATGCAGAGATAGGAAAGCTCGGCCAGTGGATCGCCGAGGGTCGAGATCTCCCAGTCGATGATGCCCAGCACGCGCGGCTCGGTGGCATGGTAGACCATGTTGTCGAGCCGGTAGTCGCCGTGCACCAGCACCGTCTCGTCGTTGGCCGGCAAGTGGGCCGGAAGCCACTCAAGCAGCTGGTCCATGGCCTCGATCGTCTCGGTCTCGGAGGCCTTGTACTGCTTGCCCCAACGCGAGATCTGGCGTGCCACATAGCTACCCGGCCGGCCGAAATCGGCAAGGCCCAAGGCTGCGTAGTCGACAGCGTGCAGGCGGGCCAGGGTCTCGAACTTGGCGCGATAGATGGCGAGACGTCCCTCGCGCGGCACTTCCGGCAGCAACGGGTCCCACAGCACGCGGCCGTCGCAGAATTCCATTATGTAGAAGGCGGTACCGACGACGCTGTCGTCCTCGCACAGGGCATAGGCGCGCGGCGTCGGCACGTTGGTGCGGTTGAGCGCGGCAATGACCCGGAACTCGCGGTCGACGGCATGGGCCGACGGCAGCAGCTTGCCAGGCGGCTTGCGCCGCAGCACGTAGCGCCGGCCGGCCGCGTCGGTCAGGCGATAGGTCGGGTTCGATTGCCCGCCCTTGAACTGCTCGACCTGAACCGGCGCAACGAAGCCCGGCACGTGCTCGCCCATGAACCGGTCGAGAGATCGCTCGTCGAAACGATGCTTCTCCTGCACCGCCATCGTGCCGATATACTCTGCCCCGCGTCGCGCCACCCGCACCCCCTGAATGGTCATTCACATTGGCCGGAGTGTGCTCGCTCGGTCGCGACCACGCAATATGAACCGCCTTCGCCTAACGTCGCCTTGACGAGAGAAGATGTTCCGTCGACGGGCGGCCGCTTCGCTCGAGAATCACAGGCTCTGCAACCCGATGCGACACCATCGACTGGCAAGTCCGCACTCCGGCACGTCACAAATTGCGCTTTGTCGCGGCTGCCAATTCGCACTTGGGCAAAATGGCATAATTGTGTTTATGTAGACTTTGCGACGGCTCGGGGGTTCGGGCCCAACAACACACTTTTTGACGCTAAGCGCGCCGGGGAGGCTTCGTTGAGTCGATTCCTGAGCAAGGACTTCCTGTCCGGGCTGATGTTCATCGCCTTCGGACTCGTCGCCCTTTATGTTGGCCAGAAGTTGGCCCTGGGAACCACAGTCCGAATGGGTCCCGGCTATGTCCCGCGCATGCTGTCGTTCATCCTTCTCGGCCTGGGCGGGGTGATTTGCGTGGTCGCGCTGGTCACCGGCAGCGAGGCCGTCGAACGGCCCAAGTGGAAGCCGATCACCATGGTCACGATCGGCATCATCTGCTTCGCCCTCCTGTTCGAGCGGGCAGGCTTGCTGCCGGCACTGATCGTCCTGGTCTTCATTGCCTCGCTGGGCGGCGAGGAGTTCAAGATCACCGAGGTGATCGGCAACATGGTCGTGCTCGCCATCCTGTGCACGCTCGTCTTCAAGGTCGGACTCGGGATGAATATTTCGATCGTGCGGGGAGTCTGGTGAGATGGATCTGCTGAACAACCTGCTGCTCGGCCTGTCCGTCGCCGTCTCCCTTCAGAACCTCATGTACGCGTTGATCGGGTGTCTGCTCGGCACCCTGATCGGGGTTCTGCCCGGCATCGGCCCAGTGGCGACAATCGCCATGCTGCTGCCGATCACCTTCCACCTCCCGCCGACCGCGTCGCTGATCATGCTGGCGGGCATTTACTACGGCGCTTCGTATGGCGGCTCGACAACCTCGATCCTGGTCAACCTGCCCGGTGAATCGGCGTCGGTCGTAACCTGCCTCGACGGCTACCAGATGGCGCGCAACGGACGCGCCGGCGCCGCGCTTTCCATTTCGGCCGTAGGCTCCTTCTTCGCCGGGACGGTGGGCACCATCATCATCGTCATGTTCGCCGAGCCGCTGACCCGCATGGCGCAGAAGTTCGGCCCGGCCGACTACTGCTCGCTTATGGCGCTCGGCCTCGTCGCCGCCGTCGTGCTGGCGAGCGGGTCGGTGATCAAGGCCATCGCCATGGTCTTCCTCGGCCTGCTGTTCGGCCTCGTCGGAACCGACGTCAATACCGGCGCCCAACGCTTCACCTTCGACCTTCCCGAACTCAGCGACGGCATCGACTTCGCGCCGATCGCCATGGGCCTGTTCGGCATCGCCGAGATCGTCGTCAATCTCGAGCGACGATTGTCGCGCAGTGGCGGTACCATCAAGGTCGGTTCGCTGTGGCCGACCCGCGAGGAGGTGCGGCGCGCTATTCCTGCCGCGCTGCGCGGCACGGCCCTGGGCGCTGCCCTCGGCGTTCTGCCGGGTGGCGGCCCGACACTCGGTGCCTTCTCGTCCTACACTCTCGAGAAGAAAATATCGAAGCATCCCGAGCAATTCGGCAAGGGCGCGGTCGAAGGCGTCGCCGCTCCGGAATCGGCCAACAACGCAGCCGCCCAGACGTCGTTCATTCCGATGCTCACGCTCGGCATCCCCTCGAACGCCGTGATGGCTCTGATGGTGGGTGCGATGATCATCCAGGGCATTCAGCCCGGACCCGAGGTGATGACCAAGAAGCCGGATCTGTTCTGGGGCATGATCGTCTCGATGTGGATCGGCAACCTGATGCTGGTCGTCATCAACCTGCCGATGATCGGCATGTGGGTGAAGCTGCTCACGGTGCCCTACCGCTTCCTTGCGCCGGCCATCCTGCTGTTCTGCTGCATCGGCGCCTACAGCCTGCAGAACAGCACGTTCCATGTCATGCAGGTCGCCGTGTTCGGCGTGCTCGGCTACGTCTTCGTGCGGCTGGGCTGCGAGGGCGCGCCGTTCCTGCTCGGTCTGGTGCTCGGTCCGCAGATGGAGGAATACTTCCGGCGCGCCATGCTCCTGTCGCGCGGCGATGCCATGGTTTTCATCCAGCGGCCAATAAGCCTCGGGCTGCTGATCACCACCGCAGTACTGCTGATCATCATGGCCCTGCCCAGCATCAAGAGAGCTCGCGACCAGGCGTTCCAGGAAGAAGGCTGACGAGGAAAGGACCGATGTCCGATCTGCCCAAGCGTGTGACCATCGACGAGGAAGGCCCGCGCGAGGGCTTCCAGTCGGAGAAGAAGATGATCCCGGTCGCCGACAAGGTGCGTCTCATCGAGGCGCTGGCGGAGACCGGGCTCGGCCGCATCGCCTGCGTGTCCTACGTCAACCCGAGGCGCGTGCCGACCATGGCCGACGCCGAGGAAGTGGCGGCGGCCATCCGGCGCAAGCCGAACGTCCAGTACAGCGCCCTGTGGCTGAACCAGCAGGGCCTCGAGCGGGCGCTGCGCGGGCCGTTGCACGTCGATGGCGGCGTACGGGTCACCGCCTCGGACACCTTCTCGCGCAAGAACATCGGCAAGTCGGTGCCCGACGCCATGATCGAGCAACGCCTGTCGCTCAAGACATTCAAGGACCGCGGCATGCCGGTCGAATGGGGCATCATCCTTGGCGCCTTCGGCTGCAACTACGAAGGCGTGCTGTCGACCGAGCTGATCCTGCAGCGCGTGCAGCTTGCCCTCGACGAGGCCGAGCTGGCCGGTTTCAAGCTCACGGGCATCAAGCTCACCGACGCCATGGGTTGGGCGACCCCGCACTCGGTCGAGCGCCTGATCGGCGCCATCCGCTCGAAATGGCCCGAGCTTGAGATCGCCCTGCACCTGCACGACACGCGGGGAACCGGTCTGGCGAGCGCCTATGCCGGGTTGCGCCTCGGCGTCACCAGGTTCGACGCGTCGATCGCCGGGCTCGGCGGCTGCCCGTTCGCCGCCACCGACGGCGCGGCCGGCAACATTTGCACCGAGGACTTCGCCTTCCTGTGCGAGGAGATGGGCGTCGAGACCGGGCTCGATGTCGACCATCTGATCGAGGTCGCCCGTATCGCCGAGGACGTCGTCGGCCGTCCCCTGCCCGGCCACGTCATGCGTGGCGGCACGCTCACCTCCGCCAGGCAGAAAGCCAACGCCTGAACGTCGCCGAAGGCTGCCCGATGATCGGCTTGTTCCTGCAGCCGAACACCTTCTTCGATTGAACCGGGCCTTCCGAGTTGGCAACATGAACCGGCGTTCAGCGCCGGGTACAGGGCGTCGCGCTCAGGGAGGATCGAATGTTGAGACGCTCGATTTTTGCGAGCGCCGTGGTGGCGTTGTTTGCGTGTGGTTCGGCGTTCGGCCAGGCCATCCCCAAGGAAATGGCGTGGACCGCCTATGACACCGGCTCGTCCGGCTTCAACATTGCCGTGGCGATCGGCCAGCAATTCAAGCAGGCCTACGGTTCCGACGTGCGCATTCTGCCATCGGGCAACGACACCGGCAGGCTCGCACCGGTCAAGGCCGGCCGCGCCATCATTTCGCAGATGGGCATCGGGACCTACTTTGCCCAGGAAGGCGTCTTCGAGTTCGGCACGAAGAGCTGGGGTCCGCAGCCGGCCCGTCTCCTCATGTCGGCCACAGCCTGCAACGGGCTTGGCCTCGCGGTCGCCAAGGACACCGGTGTCAAGCAGATCGAGCAAATCAAGGGCAAGCGCGTGGGCATCGTGGTCGGCTCGCCGGCGCTGACCCAGGGCGCCCTGGCATTGATCGCCTTTGGCGGCCTGACCCAGAAGGACGTGACGCTGGTCCAGTTCTCGTCGAACAACGCGATGTGGAAGGGCTTCATCAACAACGAGATCGACGTCGCGCTGACCTCGACCATCTCGGGCCAGTCGAAGGAGGTCGACAGCTCGCCGCGCGGAATATTATGGCCGCCGATGCCGGCCGACGACAAGGCGGGATGGGCCCGCGTCCACAAGCTGGCGCCGTACTTCGTGCCTCACAAGGCGACCTGCGGGTCCGGTGGGCTTTCGCCGCAGAGCCCCGTGGCAATGTCGAGCTACGCCTATCCGATCTTCATGACCTTCGCCGACCGCTCCGCCGACGACGTCTATGCCGTCGTCAAGGGCATGATCGACACCTACGACGGCTACAAGGACGGCGCGCCTGGCGCCCACGGCATGGCGCTGTCCAAGCAGAACCTCGAATGGGTCGTGCCCTATCACGAGGGCGCCATCCGCGCCTTCAAGGAGAAGGGCGCGTGGAACGATGCGGCGCAGAAGCACAATGACGGCTTGGTCAAGCGTCAGCAGGTCATGGTCGAGGCGTGGAAAGCCTATGCCGGCGGCGCTCCGGGAGACGACAAGGCCTTCACCGACGGCTGGATGAAGGCTCGCGCGGCGGCGCTGACCAAGGCCGGAATGGACGCCGTCTTCGAATAGCAACGACGAAAGCCGATCGGCTTGGTGGGAGATGACATGGTCGATGCGGTGACCTCCAAGGTGGTGTTCGACGACCCGCACACCAGCGGCCCGGCCGAAGCCGAGACGATGCGCGTGCGCACCTTGTGGCGCGGCTGGCGGTGGGCGCTCATTACCCTTACCGGGGCGACAATCTTCCTCTGCATCAACCAGCAGTTCGCACTGCGGTTCTTCATCGGCTTCACGCCACTCAACACCGAGTATTTCTACCTGCTGATCCTGTGCATGCTGCCTTTCACCTTCCTGATCTTCCCGGGAAGCGAGAAGGCGCCGCTGACCAGGATCCCCTGGTACGACGTCGTGCTGTTCGCCGGCACCGCGGGTGCGTCGTTCTACCTGATGATCAACATCAGGAGGGCAGCCGAGCTGGGCTGGGAGTTCGGCGACCCGCCGCAATCGATCATCTGGGCGGGCTACGTGATGTGGCTCGTGCTGCTCGAGGCGCTGCGCCGCACCGGCGGCTGGAGCCTGATGCTTTGCGTCTTCCCCTTCACGGTCTATCCCCTTTTCGCGGGCGCGAGCTGGCTGGGACCGCTCAAGGGAAACCAGTCGACGCTCGAGCAGACGACTGCCTATCACGTGCTGTCGACCGAGAGCCTGCTCGGCATCCCGATCCAGGCCTTCGCCGACGTTGTGATCGGCTTCCTGGTGTTCGGAACGGCGCTAATGATGACCGGCGCCGGCAAGTTCTTCATCAACCTCGCCTTCGCGCTGTGCGGCACGTTCCGCGGCGGCGCCGCCAAGGTCGGCATCTTCGCCTCGGGCCTCCTCGGTATGATGTCGGGCAGCATCGTCAGCAACGTGCTGACCGCCGGCACCATGACCATCCCGACGATGAAGCGCACCGGCTTCGCCGCATCCTATGCCGGTGCCATCGAGGCCTGCGCCTCGACCGGCGCGGTGCTCGCGCCGCCCGTCATGGGCGCCACCGCCTTCGTGATGGCCCAGTTCATCGGCTCGACCTACGCCGAGGTCGCCTTGGCTGCCGTCATTCCGGCAGTTCTCTACTATGTCGGCCTGTTCATGCAGGTCGACTCCTACGCAGCGCGGCACGGCCTCAAGGGGCTGGAGAGGCGCGAGCTGCCGAGCCTCGGGCAGACTTTCCGCGAGGGCTGGTACTACGCCTTCGTCGTCGTCGTGCTGATCGTCATGCTGCTCTACTTCAAGCGCGAGAGCCACGCGCCGTTCTATGCCACGGCCCTGCTGCTGGTGCTGAACCAGTGGGAGCAGCCGGGTCGCTGGAAGCTCATCAACACCGTCGCGCTCGTGGTCGCCGTCGCTGCCACGATCCTCATGACAGTTCGCGGCGAGGCCTATGCAAAGGCCTTGGCGCTGCCGGCAGGCGCGTCCGGCGCCTTCGACGCCTGGATGAATGCGATCCTGCTGCCGATGCTCGGCGGCATGCTGCTTCTGGTCGTGCTGAACGAGCTCGGCGGCGAGAAGCGATGGGGCCTGGCCAAGTACATCAGCTTCCTCGAGGCCAACGGCCGCACCTTCGTCGAGCTGGTCGGCATCCTCGCCGGCTGCGGCCTGCTGATCGGAGCGTTCTCGCTGACCGGTGTCATCTCCTCGCTCGCCAACGATCTGCTCTCTCTGGCCGGCAGCAATGCCCTGCTGCTGCTCGCGATGTGCGCCGTCACCAGCCTGATCCTCGGCCTCGGGCTGACGACGACAGCCTGCTACATCTTCCTCGCCATCCTGGTCGGCCCGGCCCTGGAGAAGCTCGGCCTGAACAAGATGGCCGTGCACATGTTCATATTCTATTGGGGGATGCTGTCGTCGATCACACCGCCCGTGGCCATCGCCTCCTTCGCCGCGGCAGGCATCGCCGGCGCACCGGCCATGAAGACCGGCTGGGAATCGATGTGGGTCGGCAGCATCATCTATTTCATCCCGTTCTTCTTCGTGGCCAATCCGGCGCTGGTGCTGCAGGCCGCCGTCCCAGGTGATCCCGTCCCGTACTTCGAGGCGCTCTATCTCGTGGTCACGGCCTTGGTCGGCACCGTATTCATCTGTGGCGGCATCCAGGGCTACCAGGCGGGCATCGGCGATCTCCGCGCCGCCGGCCCGCTCGAATGGCCACTGCGCGTGCTGCTGGTGATCGGCGGCCTGGTGCTGGCGACTCCGGGGGGCGGCATCATGCCTCTCGGCAACGCGATGATGGAGATTGTCGGCCTCGCCATCCTGGTGCCCACGGCACTGATCGCGCTGTTGTTCGTGCGGCGCGCGCGGACCGCCTGATCCGCCGAACCGTTGGTGTATCGCCCGGGCGAGCCGCTGGACTCGCCGCACGGCTCAGTACATCATCGCTGCAAATCTCGTGACGGGCCAACCGTCGCCGAGGCCAGGGAGCGGACGTCAGGGCACGCGTGGGGCGCGTTCCACCGCAATTGATCGCAACCCGCTGTCGTCTCCAGGCAGGAGCGACGGTAAGCGTGGAAGCGTGCGTCCCTTGTTTGGCCTCGCGAGTTCGAACGCAGGGAAGATCAACGGAGGAACGCCGATGCTTTGTAGAATGATCGTCACGACAAGCGTGCTGGCGGCAGCCGTCCTCGGCGCCGGCTCGGCCGGGGCGCAGGACGTCAAGCTGCCTGAGACACTCACCTTGACCGCTTACGACACCGGTACGTCGGGCTTCAACATCGCCGTCGCGGTCGGCAAGGTCTTCAAGGAAAAATACAAGAGCGACTTGCGGGTTCTGCCGGCGGGCAACGATATTGCCCGGCTGGCGCCGGTCAAGGGTGGTCGCGCGCAGGCTTCCGCGATGGGGATCGGCGGCTACTTCGCCTCGGAGGGCGTCTTTGAGTTCGCCATCAAGGAATGGGGCCCGCAGCCGCTGCGCCTGCTGCTGTCGGCGGCGTCGTGCAATGGCATCACCCTCAATGTCGCCAAGGATACTGGCGTCAAGGAGGTCAAGGACCTCAAGGGCAAGCGCATCGGCAGTGTCGTCGGCTCGCCGGCGCTCAACCAGAACGCCTATGCCATTCTGGCTTTCGGCAACCTGACCAAGAGCGACGTGAAGTTCGTCGAATTCTCCAGCTTCGGCGCCATGTGGAAGGGCATGATCAACAACGAGGTCGACGCCGCCATCGCCTCGACCATCACCGGCCAGGTTCGCGAGCTCGAGACATCGCCGCGCGGGGTCGTCATGCCGCCTACTCCCGCCTCGGACAAGGCCGGTTGGGAGCGCATGCAAAAAATCGGCCCCTACTTCTATCCCCACAAGGTGACATGCGGCGCGGGCGGGCTCAGCCCGACGAATTCTCTCGAGCTGCCGACCTATCCCTATCCGATCTTCATGGCCTACGCCTCGCAGAAGCCGGATCTGGTCTATTCGATGACCAAGTCGATGATCGTCGACTACAACCTGTACAAGGACAGCGCACCGGGCGCCGACGGCCTCGAGGTCAAGCGCCAGATCCTGAACTGGGTGCTGCCCTATCACGAAGGGGCGGTGAAAGCGCTCAAGGAGGCCGGTGTGTGGACGGCCGAAGCGCAGAAGCACAACGACATGCTGGTGAAACGCCAAGACACGCTCGGCAAGGCATGGGCCGAGTTCAACAAAGCCAATCCACCCGCCGACAAGGACGCCTATGCCAAAGCCTGGATGGCGGCTCGCAAGACGGCGCTCGAGAAGGCCGGCATGCCGGCAGTCTTCGAGTAGCTGTGATCGAGTAGCGGTCGCCCGCCGGGGCGGCGCGATCGGTTGACGTCTGCAGAGCGGCACGATCCCATGGTCGTGCCGCTTGGCAATCCGGCATAGCGGCGGTCGCTCAGGCATTCTTGTCCCTGACGATGCGGACGCGCTATTGCTGCGCCAATCACGTCGGTGAGCGACAAACAGCGGAGGAAACGGGTCCATGGCAGGTGTCCTGGAGGGTGTTCGCGTTCTCGATTTCGGCCGCTACATCGCCGGTCCGTTCTGCGGCACCATGCTGGGCGATCTCGGCGCCGAGGTGATCCGCATCGAGAAGCTGGATGGCAGCGAGGACCGCTGGGTGACGCCGGTGGTCGAAGGCGGCGAAGGCGCCATGTTCCTCCAGATGGGGCGCAACAAGCTGGGGCTGACGCTTAACCCGATGAAGCCTGCGGGCCGCGAGATCGTGAAGAAGCTGATCGCGGTGTCGGACGTCGTCATCGCCAACCTGCCGTACGAGACGCTGCAGGAGATGGGCATCGACTACGAGTCGATCTCCGCCATCAATTCGCGCATCATTCTCGCCACCACCTCGTGCTTCGGCTCGGAAGGCCCCTACGCCACCCGCGTCGGCTTCGACACGATCGGCCAGGCCATGTCAGGCGCCATGTTCCTGTCGGGCGACGGCAAGGTGCCGACGCGCATGAACGCGCCCTACGTCGATTTCGGCACCGCGCTGCTCAACACGGTGGGCGTGCTCGCCGCGCTGATGGATCGTGCCAAATCAGGCAAGGGCCAGAAGGTCGAGACTGCACTGCTGCGTACCGCGGTCAACATCACCAACGGCCACCTGATCGAGCAGGCGATGCTCAACCTCAATCGAATCGCCACCCTTAACCGCGGCTTCACCGCCGGCCCGTCCGATTCCTACAAGTGCCAGGATGGCTGGATCTACGCCATGACCATCGGACAGCCGCTGTTCGTGCGCTGGTGCAAGCTGATGGGCGACGAGAGCCTGCTGAAAGACCCGCGCTTCAAGGACGATCTGGCGCGCGGCGACAACGGCGAGGCGCTGTCGGCCATCATGCAGAAATGGTGCGATGCGCGCACGGTCAAGCAGGCCCTGGCCGAGCTCGAGGCCAACCGCATTCCAGCCGGCCCGGTCTACACGCCCCAGCAGGCGCTCGACGACCCGCACATCCAGCAGGCCAATTTCATGCACGGCATGGACTACCCCGGGGCTGCCAAGCCGGTGCCGATCCTGCAGGAGCCGGTGCGGCTCTCGCGGACACCGTTGAGCATCCGCCGCCGTGCGCCGCAGCTTGGCGAGCACACGAATCAGATTCTGGAGGAGCTGGGTTACGACGCGGCCGCCATCAAGAAGCTTCGGGCAGACCGGGTCGTCTGAACATTCAGTTCCGGCGTGATCCCGAGGGCCGTCTCAGTCTATAGTGGGTGAGGGTCAGAGGAGACATATGCGCAGTCTCACAGCAACCTTCGCACTGATCGTATCAGGTACCGCCGCCACTCCTGCCGCGACCCAGGAGTTCCCGTACGGCCAGAACCTGACCTTCGACGTTTATCGCAACGGCCAGCCGATCGGCCAGCACACGCTCGTGTTCCAGCACGATGGAAGCAAGCGGACGGTGACCATTGCCGTCGACCTCACCGTCAGGGCGCTGGGCATCGTCGCCTATCGCTACCAGCACAACAGCAGGGAAGTCTGGAGCAACAATGCGCTCCAGGCGCTCGAAGCGCGCACCGACGACAACGGCCAGAAATACGTCGTAAACGTAAAGCGCGGCGGCGATGGCCTTACGGTAGAGCGGCAGTCGACTGCGGCCACTGGCGGTGCGGCGGCGACCAGCGATCAAGGATTGCAGCCTTCGACCTTTGCGCGCGAGGTTCTGCCGGCCAGCCTGCTGCCGACGACCCATTGGAACGTGAGTCAGGTCGGCCAGTCGACGTTGCTCAACACCCAGTACGGCACCAAGTCGAAGACGCAGATCAGGACGGTCGGTCGCGAGCCCGTCAAGTTTGCGAACGGCAGCGTCGTGCAGGCTACGCGCTACCGATATGCCGGTGACATCCGCATGGACCAGTGGTTCGACGAGCGCGGCCGATGGGTGAAATCAGCGTTCCCGGCGCACGACGGCTCGTCAATCGAATACGTCCTGCGCGAATGACCCCCGTCCAGCGCTTCGAACGTCTGGCCGACCTCCTCGCCGCCGACCTCGATCTGCGCCGGCGCGGCCGCTGGGTCGACACCGAGTGCCGGGTCGAGATCGGCGCCGAACCTTTCCATCTCGTGATCCGCGGTGGCGAGCTCGAAGAATTCGCGCACGGTCCACGCCTGATGCGCTCGGTCGCCTTCTCGGTCCGAGGCAGCGAAGAGGCGTGGCAGCGCCATTGGCAGCGCGTCCCCGAGCCCGGGTGGCACGACCTCTTCGCGCTCACCAAGCGTGGCGTCGCAGCACTCGACGGCGATCTGCGGCCGCTGCTGCAGAACCTGCAGTACTTCAAGGATTTGCTGGCTCTCCCCCGCCGGCTGTCGGAGGGCAACTGAGCCATGGCGCCTGCCTTCGAACCGATGGTCGGCCGCTACCTGCGGACGATGATCGACGGTGTCCCGCACCGGATCTACTTCGAGGAGGCGGGACAAGGCATCCCGCTCGTGTGCCTGCATACCGCCGGCGCCGACGGCCGCCAGTATCGCCATCTGATGGCCGACCCCGAGGTCACCCGCCGCTTCCGCGTGCTGGCGTTCGACATGCCGTGGCACGGCAAGTCGACGCCGCCCGATGGATGGCAAAAGGACGAGTATCGGCTGACCACGGCCACCTACACGTCGACGATCCGTGCCTTCTGCGAGACCATGAAACTCGACCGGCCGGTGGTGATGGGTTGCTCGATCGGCGGCCGCGTCGTGCTCAATCTCGCGATTGCCCACGCTTCCGAGTTCCGGGCGCTGATTGCCCTGGAGGCAGCCGACTTCCAGCAGCCTTGGTACGACACCGCCTGGCTGCATCGTCCCGACGTGCATGGCGGCGAGGTGTGCGCCGCCCTGGTTTCCGGCCTGGTGGCGCCGCAGAGCCCGCCGGCGAGCCGGCATGAAACGCTGTGGATGTACATGCAGAGCGGTCCGGGCGTGTTCAAAGGCGACCTCTACTTCTATCGCGTCGACGGCGACCTGCGCGACAAGGTCAAGGCGATCGACACCAACGTGTGCCCGCTCTACCTGCTGACCGGCGAGTACGATTTCTCCTGCACTCCGGAGGACACGCTGCGCACGGCCCGCCACATCCCGGGCGCCGAGGTCCAGATCATGAAGGAGCTCGGCCACTTCCCGATGAGCGAGTACCCGGCGAAGTTCCGCGAGTACATCCTGCCGGTGCTGGAGAGGATTGCCACGACGTCATAGGTCTTCATGGTCTTCCTCTTCCGGACCGCGAGCGTCTCGCTCGCTCATGGGATGGATGAGCGAGCGAGACGCTCGCGGTCCGGAAGACCATGAGCCTTACAGCACCTGGAACACCTCGTAGACCGGGCCGGTGGGATCGCGGCGGCCGGTGGCGACGGCGACGATGCGATTGAGAAAACGGTACTTCTCCGACGAGGTCTCGAAGCAGGGTGTGGTGCGGAAGTAGTACTGCGCCGGGTCGACCGGCTCGCCGCGGTTGAGCTGCTCCATCACGAAGGCTGGACCGTGCCGCATGCCGCGATAGCTCATGTAGACCAGATGGTCGTCGTCGGTCTTGAGCGTGATGCGCACGTCGAGCATCAGGATGCCGTCCCGCCGCAGCAGCAGCCAGTCGCCGCCGGGCGCCGGCAGCACCGTGCCCCGCAGTTCCTCGCCTTCGAACGTGCCGCCGGTGACGCTGGCGATGCGCCGCCGGCCGTATGGCGTCTCGCCGACGTCGATGAAATTCGGATCGACTGTGAGGCGGAGCGTGAACAGGTGGGACGTACGAAGCGTCGGTTCGGTCATTCTCGCCTCAAATCCTGGCGTTGCGGCCCGCCCAGTAGGGCTCACGCAAGTCGCGCTTCATGACTTTGCCGATGGTGCTGCGAGGCAGCGAATCGCGCAACTCGACTCCCACCAGGCGCTGCGTCTTGCCGAGCTGGCCGTTGGCCCAGTCGCGGATCTCAGCCTCGCTCACCGATGCACCGGCTCGGCGCACGCAGAGCGCAATCGGCGATTCACCCCACTGCTCGCTCGGGATGCCGATCACGGCGACATCGATCACGTCGGGATGCCTGAGCAGCAGCACCTCGATATCGGCAGCGTAGACGTTGAAGCCGCCGGAAATGATCATGTCTTTCTTGCGATCGAGCAGCACGACGAAGCCGTCCTCGTCGATGCGTCCCATGTCGCCCGATTTGAGGAACAGTCGACCCGCGGCGTCGTGCCAGAACAGGTCGCGCGTCTTCTCAGCCTGCTTGTAGTAGCCCTTCATCATCAGCTCGGCGCGGCCGGCTAGTTCGCCGACCTCGCCCTGCGGCAGCACCTTGCCCTGTTCGTCGAGCACGACGATCTCGCTGCCCAGGCCCGGCTTGCCGACAGTGTGGAGCTTGTCCGGGAAAAGATTGGCCTCCAGCGTGCACGCCGCGCCGCCTTCGGTTAGCCCATAGATCTCGATCAGGCGGCCCGGCCAGCGCGCCACGCAGTCGGCCTTGATCTGGGCGCGCAGCGGCGCGCTGGTCGACAGCTTGGCTTTGAAGGAGCCGAGGTCGTACTTGCCGAAGTCGGGATGCGCCAGGATGCGCTGGTATTGTACCGGCACCAGCATGGCGTGGGTGACCCGCTCGCGCTGGGCGATCTCGAGGAACTTCACCACGTCTGACCGCGGCATCAGGATAGTCGTGCCGCCGAGACCAATGGTTGCGAGAACGGCGACCAGGGTAGTGTTGGAATAGAGCGGCGTCGAGGCGAGCGAGATCGTGTCCGGCCCGTAGTCGAACGCCGCGAAGCGCGCCGCCGTCATGTCGCGCATGACGTGACTGTGCAGGATGCCTTTGGGCAGCCCGGTCGTGCCCGAGCTGTAGATGATGTTGAAGTCGTCGAGCGCGCCGATCGGCTGCGCGAACGGCGCGTCGCACGCCGGCGCCAGCCACGCTTCATATCCTTGCCACCCGCCACGCGCGAAATCGAAGGCGATACGGCCGCCCTCGATCAGCTTGGCGAGGCACGCCTCAATGGGCTCGACCAGGCTGCGATACTGGTCCGACAGGAAAAGGACCTTGGCATCGCAATCATCGAGCATCTTCTCCAGCGCATCGGCCGCCGCCATGGTCGACAGCGGCACCACGCAAGCGCCGGCCCGAAGGCCACCCATGAACGTCTCGAGATACTCGACCGAGTTGGCCGCCAGGATGGCGATCTTGTCGCCGCGGCCAACGCCCATGCCGGCCAGCGCATGCGCCACCTTGTCGACCCGGCGATCGAAGTCGCGCCAATTCAGGGCCCTGTCCTCACAGACGACCGCCCGCTTGTCGGGCCAGGCGCGCGCGTTCTGCGCCACGCGCACGGGGATCGACGCGAACTCCGGGAAGTCGTCCAGGGTCGGCTGCGGCACGAGCACGCTGTCGGGACTCATGCCGACAATCCTACTTCTTCGGCTCGACCTTCTCGACCGGGCCGCCGGCCTTCTTCCAGGCCCCGAACCCGCCTTCGAAGTGAGCCACGGGCGTCAGCCCCATGTCCTGTGCCGTCTTGGTGGCGAGCGCCGAGCGCCAGGCGCCGGCGCAGAAGAACACGAACTTGTTGCCGCTCTGGAAGTATTCCTTGGCGTAGGGACTCTGCGGATCGATCCACATCTCGAGCATGCCGCGCGTGACATTGATGGCGCCGGGAATCGTGCCGTCGCGCCACAGCTCGCGCGGATCGCGGATGTCGATGAAGGTGACGCCGGGCTGGCCATGAATCTTGATCGCCTCGGCGAGCGGCAGGGTCTCGATCGCTGCATTGGCCTCGTCGACCATCTGCTTCACGGTCTTCTTGATCTCGAGGGGCATGGTCCTTCTCCGGTGGGCTGATTCGTTCAGGGTAATTTAGGGCTTCGAGCTGAATGGGTGCCACAGAAACTCATGATCTTCCGGACCGCGCGTCCCGCCCGCTCGGCTCAAATCATGAGCGGGCGGGACGCCCGCGGTCCTGAAGACCATTCCCCTTCGTCCTCGTATGACGGCGACACCTCCCCAGCAAAGCACCAGCAAAGCTGGGGCGGAGGATGAATCTCACCGCTCGGGCACATGGTCGGCGAGCTCGCGCAGCCAGACGTCGGGACTGCCGTCCGACGGCGCGCGCCAGTCGCCACGCGGCGACAGCGATCCGCCCGACGAAATCTTCGGCCCATTGGGCAACGCCGAGCGCTTGAACTGGTTGGTAAAGAAGCGGCGCAGGAAGTGCCCGAGCCAATGACGAATCTCCTCGAGCGTGTAGGCGCGCCGCGTGCCGGCCGGCAGGTTGGCCGGCCAAACGCCCTTCTCGACGTCGTGCCAGGCATGCCAGGCAAGGAACGCGATCTTAGACGGCCGGTAGCCGAGCCGCGTCAGGTAGAAGAGATTGAAATCCTGCAGCGAGTACGGACCCACGGACTGCTCGGTCGACTGAATGGTGCCTGAGGCGCCTACGGGAATCAGCTCGGGCGAGATCTCGGTGTCCAGAATGTCGTGCAGGACAGCCGCCGTCTCCTTATCGACGTCGCCCGACGCGGCGACGAAGCGGATCAGGTGCTGGATCAGCGTCTTGGAGACCGAGCCGTTGGGATTGTAGTGCGACATGTGATCGCCGACGCCGTAGGTGCACCAGCCAAGCCCCAGTTCGGAGAGGTCGCCCGTCCCCACCACCATGCCGCGCTGCTGGTTGGCGAGGCGGAACAGGTAGTCGGTGCGCAGCCCTGCCTGCACGTTCTCAAAGGTGATGTCGTAGACCGGCTCGCCCTTGGCAAAGGCATGACCAATGTCGCCCAGCATCTGGCGCGCCGCCGGCTTGATGTCGATCTCGCCCGCCGTCACGCCGAGCGCCTTCATGAGGCGCCAGGCGTTGCGATAGGTCTTGTCGGTCGTGCCGAAACCCGGCAGGGTGTAGGCGAATATGTTCCTGCGCGGCAGGCCGAGCTGATCCATCGCCCGGCAGACGACGATCAGCGCCTGCGTCGAATCGAGGCCGCCTGACACGCCGATGATCGCCCGCTCGGTGCGGCTCGAATGCAGACGCTGGGCCAAGCCCTGGATCTGGATGTTATAGGCCTCGTAGCAATTGTCGCGCAGCTTGGCCGGGTCCGAGGGCACATAGGGAAAGCGCTCGATGGGCCGTTCCAGCCCGACGCCGGCTGCCGGCGCATCGAGCACGAAATCGACCTTGCGGAAGCGCCTGACCTTCTCGCCTTCCAGCATCGCGCAATCGGCGAAGCCGTTGTTGCGCAGCCGCTCCTGGCGGATGCGGCCGAGATCTACATCGGCGCGCACGATGGTCGATTCCTTCTCGAAGCGCGCCGACTCGGCGAGCTGGTCGCCGCACTCGTAGATCGCGGCGTGTCCGTCCCAGGCGAGATCGGTCGTCGACTCGCCCGGTCCCGAGGCCGAGTAGGCGTAGGCGGCGATGCCGCGCGCCGACTGGCTGCCGCACAGCAGGCGGCGCGCATCGGCCTTCCCGATGGTGATGTTGCTCGCGGAGAGGTTGACCAGGACCTCGGCGCCGGCCAAGGCGGCATGGCTCGACGGCGGCACAGGCACCCAGATGTCCTCGCAGATCTCGACGTGGAAGGTGAGCTTCACCGCGCCGGTCGAGCGGAACAGCATGTCGGTGCCGAACGGCACGTCGCGACCGGCCAGACTGATCGTGTGCTCGATCAGATTGGCGCCCGACACGAAGTGGCGCTTCTCGTAGAACTCGCGATAGTTCGGGAGGTAGGTCTTGGGCACGACGCCCAAGATGGCACCGCCCTGGATCACGATCGCCGAATTGTAGAGCCGGCCGGCCAAACGCAACGGCGCGCCGACGATCAGGACCGGAAACAGATCGCGCGACGCCGCGACCACCTCCGCGATCGAGGCCTCGACCTGGTCGAGCAAGGCATCCTGCAGCAGCAAATCCTCGATGGCGTAGGACGAGAGGCCGAGCTCCGGAAACACCATGATGGCGGCGCCTTCGCGATCGCCGAGGCGCGCCAGGCGGATGGTCTCGGCGAGATTGTAGGCAGCATCGGCGACGCGGGTACGCGGCACGCAACAGGCGACGCGCACGAACTCGTGCGAGTAGAGGGAGTAGAAGTCGGACAAGGGATGGTCGCCGTCGGTGATGGGGTGTCCGCGATTGAGCCTGCCTCCGCATTCCTGTCAAGTCGCGCCACGGGCGTTCGCCGCCTTGATCTGGATCAATGTCACCCGTGCCACTGCATGTCGCCCTGCGGGCAGTTGGACCGTCGCTTGCATGGTCGGGCGGGCGAGAACGGGCTGGACGAGGAGCGATGGATTTCCGCTACTACGCGCTTATTCGCCGGACGAAGGAAGGTTTGCTGGTCGGTTGGGTGCCGGATCTGCCCGGCGCGACGGCCTCCAGCTTCGTCGAGGAGGACGTCGTCCGCGAGCTGTCTCGTTGCGCTCGCGAGCTCCTTCGAAAGATCGCCAGCAAAGGACTGCCGAAACCGCGACCCAGTGCTGCCGATGCTCTTCCCTTTGGCGATCACCACGGCCCCTATCGAAGACTGCTGCTTGTGCTCGGGTGACCGAGCATGCCCATTAATCTCCTCGCCGGCTTCACCGATAGGAAGTAGACACATATCCAGTCCTCCCCGTCTTACGGGGGAGGTGCCCCCGAACGGGGGGCGGAGGGGAAAGGCTTCAAACGAGATCTTTGAGATTCTGACATCGGAATTGGATGGATTCCGAATGTCGGGGGATTCGAAATGTGTCCACTCTCTGGTAGCTTTGCCAGTGTGGAGAACACCAATCGCACCGGCGGGTCGGTGCCTCATATCCTTGATTTTGTTGGATTTCGGCGATGGTGGGCGCGACAGGGTTTGAACCTGTGACCCCTGCCATGTCAAGACAGTGCTCTACCGCTGAGCTACGCGCCCATCGCCGGGCGTGCGGTCGTCTACATCGCTGCCCTCCGGTTGGCAAGTATGCGAAGCATGGCGGTGTGCGTTACGGAGCGTGGGCACGCATGCCAGGCATGCCGCCGCACGTATGCGGGACGCGCAGCCGCACGTATGCTGGACGCGCAGCCGCACGGTGCGTGACGCGACCCGCGCCGCGCGCTATGAGAATTCAATGGAGTTTTCGCCCGTCGAGCCCGAGTCCTTGGCGTTGGATTGCCGACTGCCACATCGCCAGACCGCCCCCGTGGTCGTCGCCTCGCCCCACAGCGGGTCCCACTATCCCGCCTCTTTCCTGGCCGAAGCAGCGGTGCCGCTGGCGGCGCTGCGGCGGGCCGAGGACGCCTTCGTCGACGAGCTGTTCGCCATCGCCCCCGCGATCGGCATTCCCCTGTTGGCCGCGCGGTTTCCCCGCTCCTACGTCGACGCGAACCGGGAGCCCTACGAGCTCGACCCGGCGATGTTCGAGGGCCCCCTGCCGCGGCCGCTCAATCATCGCAGCAGCCGGGTTGCGGCGGGTCTCGGCATGATCCCGCGCGTGGCGGCGAGCGGCGAGCCGATCTACCGCACGCGTGTTTCCTCGGACGAGATCGAGCTGCGCCTGTCGTCGTGCTGGCGACCCTATCACGCCGCCTTGTCGTCGCTGGTCGAGCAGACCCACCGCACCTTCGGAAGCACTTTGCTGATCGACGCCCATTCGATGCCGTCCTCGGCCTCCGGCCTGGGGCCGCGCGATCGCGATCATCGCGTCGATATCGTGCTCGGCGACAATCATGGCGAGGCCTGCGCCTCATACCTGGTCGATTGGGTCGAGCGCTGGCTGGCTGGCCGCGGGCTTCGGGTGCAACGCAACCAGCCTTACGCCGGCGGCTTCACGACACAGCGTTACGGCCGCCCTGATGTCGGTCGGCACACTTTGCAAATTGAGATCAATCGCGCGCTCTACATGGACGAGCTGCGCCACGAGAAGCTGCCCACGGCGGGCATCGTCGAACGCCTGATGAGCCGACTGCTGGAGGAGCTGGCCAGCGAAGCCCTCTCCCAGCTGTCGCCCCGTCCCCTGGCGGCGGAGTAGGTGCGTCCACGCCGGGAGCGCGCCACTCCTGTGGCGCGCTCCCGGCGATGCGCAGAAAAAAAGGGCCGTGACAAGCACGGCCCGAGTTTAGGGAGGAAACGCCCAAGACGGGCATACAGCAAACACAGAGGCCGCCGAGGCGGCGTTTGCTGCCCGCTGAAAATGGTGCATCTGCGAAGAGATTTCAAGAGAAAAAAAAGCGTCTGAATTCACACATTTACCGCCTTTTCATCCTGTGATTTGGGTGTGTCTTTTTTGCAACGCACAATGCGGAAGGCTGGTCTGCAAATAGCGCAAGCCTGCGGGGACCACGCGACAGGCGGCGATTCGATAGATTGCTCAATGGCTTGACCAACCCAACGGGAGGACGACGTGGCGCGGAAATTCGTAGTGGCGATGATGATGCATGAAACCAACACATTTTCGCCCCTGCCCACCCCAATAGAGTCGTTCGCCCGATCCGGCGCCCTGTCCGGGGCGCCGGCGATCAAGGAGGCCGAAGGTACCAATACCTCGCTCGGCGGCTTCATCGAGGTGGCGCGCAAGGCCGGCGCCGAGTTCACCGTGCCGATGGCGGCCTCGGCCCATCCCTCCGGCCTGGTCACCAAGCCGGCATACGAGCAAATGACGACGGCGATCGTCGACGAGGTCACGAAGGGCTGCGACGCCGTCCTGCTCGCCCTGCACGGCGCCATGGTGGCCGAGCACCACGACGACGGCGAGGGGGAGCTGTTGAACCGCATCCGCAGGATCGCACCCGACGTGCCAATCGCGGTGGCGCTCGATTTCCACACCCAGATGACCGACGCCATGATCCGGGGCGCCACCATCATCACCGGCTACCGCACCTATCCCCACATCGACATGGCCGACACGGCCCGGCGCGCCGGGCGCACCCTGTTGCGGATGCTGGCGGGCGAGGTCGAGCCGCGCATGGTGTGGGGCAACCGGCCAATCATGAGCAGCTCGCTGGTCCACACACCGTCGCGCGAGCCGATGAAGACCCTCATGGACATGGCCAACCAGGCCGAGGACAGCGGCCAGATTCTCAACGCATCGGTGTTCGGCGGCTTCCCCCAGGCCGACATCCCTCACCTAGCCTTGTCCTCGGTGATCGTCTGCGACAAGCGGACGGCCGAAGGTGAAGTGCTGCTGAACAAGATCCTCGACACCGCCTGGGAGAAGCGCGAGGGCTTCCTGTTCCATCCCGAGAAGCTCTCGGTCCAGGTCGCGCGCGCCAAGGGGCTCGAGGGCGGGCCGATCGTCATGGCCGACCACGGCGACAACACCGCCTCGGGCGGCACGCAGGACGTCATGAGCGTCGTCGAGGAGGCCATCAATCAAGGCCTCGAGGATGCCTGCGCCGGCCCGATCTGCGACCCTGCCTGCGTCGATCAGATGATCAAGGCTGGCGTCGGTGCCGAGGTGACCCTGCAACTCGGCGGCAAGATCGACATGCCGGCCATGGGCCTCAAGGGCAAGCCGCTCAAAGTGACCGGCAAGGTCAAGGCGATCACCGACGGGCAATTCGTCGTCACCGGCCCGATGGCCACCGGCACCACCGTGCGCATGGGCCGCACCGCGGTGCTCGATACCGGCAAGATGCTGATCGTCGTGTCGGAGAGGAGGTCGGAGCCGTTCGACCTCGGCGTATTCACCCATTGCGGCATCGACCCGCGGCGTAAGAGGTACGTGCTGATCAAGTCGCGCCAGCATTTCCGGGCCGGCTTCGAGCCGATCGCCAAGCACATCGTCATGTGCGACGGCGACGGCTGCACCGCCTCCGACCTCGCCCTGTTCAAGTACACCAAGGTCAAGCGGCCGCTCTATCCGTTCGACCTCGACATGCGGCTCGGCCGCAACGAAGCCTAGGAGAGACACGATGGCAACCTATGACATCGTCATTCGAAACGGCCAGGTGGCCGACGGCACCGGCAAGTCTCTCTTCGTGGCGGACGTGGCGCTGAAGGGCGACCGCATCGCCGCGGTCGAGGCGCCGGGCAGCTTGCGCGGTGACAACGAAATCGACGCCGCGGGCAAGGTCGTGGCGCCCGGCTTCATCGACGTCCATACCCACGACGACACCGCCCTGATCGACAATCCGACCATGGCGATGAAGGCAAGCCAGGGTGTCACCACCGTCGTCTGCGGCAATTGCGGCGCCTCCGCCGCGCCGTTCGTGCGTGACGACATCGGCCATTTCCTGTCGCTGATCGTCAAGAACAAGGCCAACGTGTCGCGGAGCTTCGCCGAGTTCGTGGCCAAGGTCGATGCCGCCAGGCCCGCCATCAACGGGGCCTTCCTGATCGGTCATTCGACCCTGCGCTTCAACGCGCTCGGCAACGACCTGGCGCGCCAGGCGAGCGCGTCGGAGATCGCGACCATGCGCGAGTTGCTCGACCAGAGCCTCAAGCAGGGCGCCATCGGCATGTCGAGCGGCCTGTTCTATCCGCCCGCGATGGCAGCCTCAACCGACGAGGTTGCCGAGGTCGCCAAACCGCTCGGCAAGTGGGGTGGCGTCTATACCGCCCACATGCGCGACGAAGGCGATAACATCCTGAAGTCGATGGACGAGACCTTCGAGATCGGCCGCCGTGCCGGTGCGCCGATCATCGTCTCACATCACAAATGCTCGGGCCGCGCCAACTTCGGCCGCATGGCCGAGACGCTGCCCAAGTTCAGCGAGGCGATGAAGCAGCAGGAAATCGCCTTCGACGTCTACCCCTACATCGCCGGCTCGACGATCCTGCGCAGCGAGATGCTCGACCGCGCCGACAAGGTCCTGATCACCTGGTCGGACACGGTGAAGGACGTGAGCGGCCGCGACCTCGCCGACATCGCGCGCGAAATGGGCTGCTCGATCTACGAGGCCGCCGACCGGCTGCAACCCGCCGGCGCCATCTACTTCATGATGGACGAGAAGGATGTACAGAAGGCGATGGCCCATCCTGGCGCCATGATCGGCTCGGACGGCATCCCGTTCGACACCCATCCGCATCCGCGTCTGTGGGGCACCTTCCCGCGCGTGCTCGGCCATTATTCGCGCGAGCTCAAGCTGTTCCCGCTCGAGGACGCCGTGCGCCGCATGACGTCGTATTCGGCGGAGCGCTTCCGGCTCACGAAGCGCGGCGAGATAAAGCCAGGTTTCTATGCCGACGTCTGCGTATTCGATCCGGCGACCGTGATCGACACCGCGACCTTCGACAAGCCGATCTCGCCGGCAAAGGGCATCGACACGGTCCTGTGCAACGGCGCCATCGTCTGGCGCGACGGCAAGCCCGGCGAAGGCCGCGCCGGCCGCACGCTCCGGCGACAGGACCTGCAGGCCGAAGCGAAGGCGACCTAGGTTCCGCCTCCCCGTCATACGGGGGAGGTGCCCCGTCATACGGGGCGGAGGGGGAAAGCCCCACTCAGGATGTAGAAGATTCCGACGTCAGAATCGGAAGTATCGCGACTGCGGCCTTCCCCCTCCGGCACTGCCAGGCCACCTCCCCCGATTACGGGGGAGGAGAAGTAAGAGATCATCCTACAACCGCCAATCAGTCCGCGCCTTCGTCGCGGCGCGTCCGCTCCATGCGTTCGTGGCGCTCCTGCGCTTCGACCGACAAGGTGGCGATTGGGCGGGCTTCCAGGCGCTTCAGCGAGATCGGCTCGCCGGTCTCCTCGCAGTAGCCATAGGTGCCTTCCTCGATCGACTTCAACGCCTGGTCGATCTTGGAGATCAGCTTGCGAAAGCGGTCACGTGTACGAAGCTCGAGGGATCGGTCTGTCTCGGCGGTGGCACGGTCGGCGAGGTCGGGCTGCGCCAAGCTCTCTTCCTGCATATTCTGCAATGTCTGATTTGATTCCTCGACAAGCTCGGCTTTCCACTTGAGCAGCTTTTGTCGGAAGTATTCCTGCTGCATCGGATTCATAAAGGATTCGCGGTCCGTCGGCCGATAATTCTGCGGCAACGTAATCGACATCGTCGGCAACTCCACTCGCAGCTACTTCCCGCCTCAGGGGGAAAGACGGGTCCGTCAAGGCGCGCGGAGTATAGGGATGGCGAGCCGCCCTGCAACATCGTTCACGGTTGCCAACCATTACTTGTCGTGCACTGCAGCAAAACAGTCGGCAGGGATTTGGCCCGGAATGTGCAGGATTGTGACGCTACGGTGACCGACCCTATTGCACCGCATCAGCTACCCGCAGGCCGAGCAGGCGGGCGAAGGCGACAGAAAGATCGAACGCGCCATCGACCTGAAAGGCCGCTTCGGCGGCCCGCTCAATCGACCGTCCTGCCAGCAATTCCGCAACAAAGGCGGCCTCGCCGGCCGCCAGCTCGACAAAGGCCGCGTCGTCCGTGCGGCGGATGACGAGCAGGCGCGCGTCGCCCGAGTGCAGGTCGATCGAACCGCCTTCCGCCCCCGGCTGGCTGGCCAGCCAGATGCGTCCAAGCGGATAGCGCGAGGTGACGAGCGTCGTCCCAGGCGCCAGCGACAACGACATCGAGGGCAGCCGATCGGCCTCGATCACCGCAAGATCGGAGGGGCCAAGGCCTTCAACGCGGGACGCCTGGTACGCCACATTGAGGGCCCAGTCGAGGCGTGCGACATCGGCCAAGTAAGGCAGGTCGCTTGCCGGTCCATAGCTGGCGATGAAATCCGCCAAGCCCGCGCCATACTCGGCCAGAACAGGCTGCGTCGGCAGGCATTGCCGGACAAAGGCCCGTGCGAGCTGCCGGAAGAACTCCTCGCCGACCACCGCCTGCACGGTCGAGAACGTCGTCGCCAGCGCGGCGGCAAGGCTGTGCTGAACGTGATGCCGGTAGACGGCGAGGCGCGCTTCGGCCGGAATCCTATCACCGACCACGTGGGCGAGGAGCTCGGCCCGATCGGCGCCGACCAAGTGGCCCGCAAAAGCCCGCTGCAATTCAGGCAGCGTGAGCGGCATGACGAGCCCCTGGGGTCCCGGCGCGCGACATCGCCGCCGTAGCCCGTGCGGCTTCGTCGAGCAGGACGGCGAGCGGCGGGAGATCCGTGTCCCATTCGATCAGGGTTGGGCGGGCGCCGAAGCGCTCGATGGTCGCGTCGAACAGGTGCCACACGCCCTCGCTGGCGCGCGACCCGTGATCGTCGATCAGGATGGTCTCGCCGTCGGCGTCGTTCACGGCATGGCCGGCCAAGTGGTACTCGGTGATCGCATCGCCCGGCAGGTCCGCCAACCAAGCATGTGGATCCAGCCGCAGGTTATGCGCTGTCACGACAATGTTGTTGACGTCGAGCAACAGGCCGCAGCCGGTGCGCCGCACCAGCTCGCCGAGGAACTCCGGCTCGGTCAGGGTCGAATGGGCGAAGGCGAGATAACACGACGGATTCTCGATCGAGACGGGACGGCCGAGCGCGTCCTGCAGGCGCCCGACGTTGCGCACGACGACGTCGAGTGCCTCCTCTGTGCAGGGGAGCGGCAGAAGGTCGTTGAAGTAGCGCCCATCGAGCACGCTCCACGACAGGTGATCGGAGACCAGGGCCGGTTGCAGGCGGTCGACCAGCGCCACGACCCTGGCGAGATGACCTTCGTCGAGGCCCTCGGCCGACCCCAGCGACAGTCCCACCGCGTGAACGGAGAATTCGTAGTCGGCGCGCAGCCGCTCGACGCGCTGCAGCGCCGGCGACGCCGCAAGGTAGTTCTCGGCGTGGATCTCCAGGAACCCGGTCGCAGGCAGTTCTTGCGCGATCTCGACAAGATGCGGCGAACGCAGTCCGATTCCGACGGTGGGGGTCATGGGGTCAGGCCGTCTTCACTCATGCTCTCCTCCCGAGCTCCGCTGGGGAGGTGTCCGCGTCTTCGCGGACGGAGGGGTCATGGTTTGTGAGGTCCATGACCCCTCCGTCGCCGTAAGACGGCGACGCCTCCCCTGGGGAGGCGCAGTTTCTCACCCGGCGCTGAGCTTACCGCCGATCAGCTTGTCGCAGGTGCCCTTGGGAACCGAGATCCAGGCGTCGGCCTGGGCATCCTTTTTGGACGTGCCGGCGCACGACGACGAGGCGGTCTGACAGTCGTTCTTGCCGGCCTTCGCGACACCGTAGCACTTCTCCATGTTGCCCTGCGCCTGGGCGGCAGCCGGCAGGACGAGGGCGGCTGCGAGCGCCGAGGCGATTGCGATGCGAGTCGGTTTCATCGATGTCCTCCTGGTATGGGATGACGCGGCAAGCCTTATACGCCAGTTCCGGCTCACCATTCCTCACACGGCGGCTATCGTATCGATAGCCGGGAGTCACGAAAACTTGTTGGCGGCCATCCGTGCGAGCTGCCGCTCGGCGGCAGTCAGCGATTCCGGCGTGTTGACGTTCAGGAAGGCCTCCGGCGCGCCGGTCCAGACGAGCTCTGCCAGCCGGTGTCGGCCGGCGAACTCCTCGACCCGCCGCACCCCCTCGTCCAGCACGGCACGGCGAAGATCGGCGGCGAGCTTCACCGACCAGATCGCCAGCGTGTGCTCGCGCCGCCGACCATGACGGACCATCAGCACGTCCGGCTCTGGAACATGCATCAGGCCGCACAGCCTCACCGTGAGATCGAGCGGCAGGAACGGCACGTCGGCCGGCGCCGTCAGGATCCAGCCGGCATGGGGATGATGCCGGAGCGTCCATTCCATGCCGGCCAGGATGCCGGCCAGGGGTCCGAGCCGTCGACCATCGCGGCGCGCGGCACGCTGCAGGTCGGGCGGATCTGGAATGATCGGGACCTTGAGGGCGCGTGTTCCCGGCAAGGGATCGTTGGCCACCAGCACCAGGTCCATGACCTGCGGGCGCAGCCGCTCGACGACATGGGCGACCATCGGCCGGCCGCCGAGCCGGCGCAGCGGCTTCAGCACGCCCGGCCCCATGCGCCGCCCCTCGCCGCCGGCCAGCACCACGCCAACCACCGCCCCGGCGCGCACCGGACCAAAAACCTGCTTCGCCTTCGTCGTCATGCGCTGCACTATGCGGCCCGCAAGCGCCCAGACAAGGGGGAGGAAAACATGGCGTTCAGCGTTGCCAAGGCGGCCAGCTGGATTCATTCGGTTCACAAGGCACGCGCTGTCGTCGGCTGGTGGCCGGCCCAGTACACGATCGACGACGAGCGGACCGCCTACAAGGTCCAGGACGCGGTGCTGAAGAAGCTGGTGCCCAAGGAGGGCCCGCTGGTCGGCTACAAGATCGCCCTCACATCACCGCAAATCTGGGAGCAGACGGGGTTGCGCGGCCCCGCCTACGGCCCGATCCGTCGCAGGCGCGTGTTCGAGCACAAGGCCTCGGTGCGCGCCGATCGCTGGGCGCGGCTCGGCGTCGAGCTCGAGATCATCCTGACGGTCAACGCCGACGTCCCCGCCCCCAGGGGCAAGGACTACGACAAGGGCTCGATCGCGCCCTACGTCGGCGATGCGCGCGCCGGCTTCGAGCTGATCGACGACCGCGGCGCCGACTACAGCCGCCTCAGCGTCAACTGGCTGGTGATGGACGTCGGCTGGAACGGCGGCTCCCTGCTCGCCAGGCCGAACAAGGACTGGAGCAAGCTCGATCTCGGGAACCTGAACGGCTCAATTGCCTTCGACGGTACGGTGGTGCGCACGGGCCACTCGGGCGACGTGCTGGGCCATTGCTACAACTCGCTAGCCTGGCTCGCCAACAAGCTCGGCGAGCACGGCAAACGGCTCAGGAAGGGCATGATCGTTTCGACCGGCAGCATGGTCGCCTGCCAGTTCGTGCCGCCCGGCAGCACCGCCGTCGGCCGCGTCGAGGGACTCGGCGAGGTGACCCTTAAGTACGAGCTGCCGAAGTAGCCTTCATCGCCTCCATCTTCAGACCTCCCCGTAGTCGGGGGAGGTGCCCCGTCATACGGGACGCCCCTTCGGGGGCACCTCCTCCGGTTACGGGGGAGGGTAGGAGACGTGCCTCTCAGGCCAGCACCGCATCCCGCCGTAATCGTCGCCACGACAGGCGGTGCACGGTGTCGCGCCCTACGACCAGCGCATCGTAGTCGTCGGGGAAGAGCTGGGCGATGGCGGGGTCGAGGGCGTTCAGCCCGCCGGCATAGGCACCGAAGGCCGGCAGGATGAGGCGCCGCCCGTCGGTCAGGAAACAGCGCCGGCGCAGGCCGCGCCCGCGCACGGTGAGCGCGGCCACCGGATGGTAGTGACCTGAGATCTCGCCGTCGGCCGGACCGAATCGCGCTTCGTGGCGGAAGGTCAGCGGGCCCTCACCGAACTCCTCGGCAGTCTCACCCCACCCTGCCGGCGGCGGCGCCGGATCGTGGTTGCCGGCGATCCAGATGAAGCGCGAGAGAGAGGCGAGACGCACGATCTCGTGTCGCTCGGGTTCGGGCAGACGTGCCGCCGCGCCGCGATCGTGCAGGGAATCGCCGAGGCACATCACGGTCGCCGGGCGCCATGCCTCGATCAGGCGGGCGAGCAGGCCCAGCGTCTGCCGCGTGTCGTGGCGCGGCAGCAGCTTGCGTGCCGCAACGGCGTAGGACGAGCCCTTCTCCAGATGCAGGTCGGCGACCGCCAGAAGGCGCCGCGCGGGCCAGTACAGGGCGCCGGCCGGCAGGGCCTGCAGGCGCTCGCCGGCGCATTCGAAGTCGAACGGCGTCATGGATGGATAAGCACACGAGCGCCGGTCGGCACGAGCGGCCAGACCCCGCGCATCTCCCGGTTGGTGAGCGCAACGCGGCCGGAGGTCCAATCCCTGGCGGGCTGGCCGGTCCACCATTTGCGCAGTCCGTTGGGCTGACCGTGGGCGTAGACCTCCACCAGATCGGCTAGCTCGCTCGGCGGCCCCATGTCCGGCAGCGGGCGCCGTGTCCCTCGAACTGCGGCAAGGATGTGGTGAAGGGGCATGCGTCCACGATTGACCCGATGCGGCACGCTGCGCAAGGTGCCGCGATGCCTTGCATTGTGAACACTCTTGCCGCTGCCGGACTTGCGCTCCTCGCGGCGGCCTGCCCGATCGCCGCCGGCGCGCAGGTCCAGCCGCATCGCGCCGAGTACGTGCTGCGCCTGGGGGTCGCCGCCAATGCCGCCCGTATCGGCACCGCGATCAACGATCTCAGCCAGGACTGCGCCGGATGGCGGCTGAAGCGCGACATCAGAAGCGACATCGCCCTCACCACGTCGTGGCGCATCAGCCTGTCCTCGAAGTTCGACGCTGAGGAGTCGCGGGCTGCACTGCGCTACAGCACCGTGCAGATCCAGAACGGCAGCCAGCGCGAGATGAAGGGCCGCGTCCAAAGGCGTTCCGGCGAGACCCGTGCCGAAATCGTCCTGGGCGAGGGTCCGCCGCAGCAGCTTGTCCTGCCTCCGCCCACCATGTTGCCGGTTGCCGCGCTCGACTATCTGATCGACCGGCTGCGCGCCAAGGCCACCTCCTTCCCCGCGCTGATGTTCGACGGCGAGGTGATCAGCGACGCCTTCCTGGTCGACGTGACCGAGCAGGATCGCGCGAGCCTGCGCGGCGCCCGCCCGGCCGACCGGGCGGTCTCGGTCCCGGCCGGCCAATCGTGGCCTGCGTTCCTGTCCTTCACCCGTGGCCGTCGGCAGGACCAGCGACCGCTCTTCACCGTGCAGGCCCTGGTCTACGAAAACGGCGTCGTCGATCGCCTCACCGTCGAGACCGGCCTGGTGAGCGTCACCGCCGACCTCCAGTCGCTTGAGATGCGCCCCGCTCCGGTCTGCCCGAGGTCGTAGGCGCCCTTTGTTTGCCTCCCCCGTCATCGGGGAGGTGCCCCGTCATACGGGGCGGAGGGGGGAAAGCCGCACACGGGATGACTCTGATTTCGACGTCGGAAAGTCATGGAACGCGACTGCGGCCTTCCCCCTCCGGCCCTTCGGGGCACCTCCCCCGATGACGGGGGGCAAGGGAAATCCGAATCATCCGTCGTCGCCCGCCCGACGTATGAAAACCGGAACAATCGCCAGCGGGGCTTAAGCAATGAGAATCGCCGTCATCGGCGGAGGCGTCGGCGGACTGGGTGCCGCCTGGCTGCTCAGCCGTCGCCACGAGATCGTCGTCTACGAGAAGGACAATCGCTTCGGCGGCCATTCCTGCACCGTCGAGGTCGACACGGCCGCCGGGCGTCTGCCGGTCGATGTCGGCTTCATCGTGTTCAACGAGCGCAATTATCCCAACCTGGTGGCACTGTTCGACCATCTCGGCGTCGCCACGGAGCCTTCCGACATGTCGTTCGCCGTCAGTCTCGACGACGGCCGCTTCGAGTACGGCAGCTCGTTCGGCGGCTATCTCGGCCAGCGGCGCAACCTAGTGCGGCCGTCCTTCCTGCGCATGACGCACGATATCCTGCGCTTCAATCGCCTGGCGCCCCGCCTCCTGGAGAGATGCGAGGATCTCGGCTTCACCATCGGCGACTTCGTCGCCGAAGCGGGCCTGGGCGAGGCCTTCCGCGATCGCTATCTGATGCCGATGGCCTCGTGCATCTGGTCGACCCCGCTCGGGCGCATGCTCGACTATCCGGCGCAGACCTTCGTGCGCTTCTTCTCGAATCACGGACTGCTGACGATCGGGCCGCAGCTGCAATGGCGCACGGTGAGCGGCGGCAGCCGCTCCTATGTCGAACGCCTGGCGACCCCGCTGCGTCGCGCCGCCCGGCTCGGCAAGGCCGTCGCCACCATCCGTCGCGCTTCGGACGGTGTCCACGTGCGCGACCTGTCGGGACACTGGGACCGCTTCGACAAGGTCGTGCTCGCCTGCCATGCCGACCAGGCGCTCGCCCTTCTCGGCGATTCCGACCGGCGCGAACGCGACCTGCTCGGCCGGTTCGCCTATTCGACCAACGCGGTCTGGCTGCACGGCGACCCGTCCCTGATGCCGCGCCGGCCGTCGGTGTGGTCGAGCTGGAACTACGTCGCCGAACGGGCCGACCGCGCAAGCCCGGTCAGCGTCACGTACTGGATGAATCGTTTGCAGAACCTGCCCGCCACAGCACCGCTGTTCGTCTCGGTCAACCCGGGACGCCCGCCGCAGCCGGCCGCGACGCACGCCCGCTTCAGCTTCGAGCATCCCATGTACGATGCTCCGGCGATCCGCGCCCAGCGCGAGCTGCACGCCATCCAGGGCGTGCGCGACGTCTTTTTCTGCGGCAGCTACTGCGGCTACGGTTTTCACGAGGACGCCTTGTCGGCCGGCCTCGACGTCGCCGAGCAGCTCGGCGTACGCCGTCCCTGGCCGCTGCCCGGCGAACATCGCCGCGTCGGCGATCCGCCGTGCGTTGTCGCCGGCCGGCCCACGCTCAACCCGATTCCCCTGCCGGTGACGGCGCGCATCGCGCCAGGCACGTCATGAACCCCAATCCGCACAGCATCATCGACGCCGCAATCGTACATCGGCGTCTGCGACCCAGCGTAAATGCCTTCCGCTACCGCACGGGGTATCTCTGTCTCGACCTCGGCGCCCTCGATCGGCTGGCCGGCCGCTGGCTCAAGGTCGATCGTGGCGGTCTGGTCGCCTTCCATCGCGCCGACCATGGCGCGCATGACGGTTCCGATCTCCGCGCCTGGCTGGAGCGGATTTTCGATACCCATGGTCTGGCCGAGCTCCGCGACGGCGAGGTTACCCTGATGACCATGCCGCGCCTGCTGGGCTACGTCTTCAACCCGGTGAGCTTCTGGTTCTGCCGTGATCGTGGCGGCGCACTGCGCGCCGTGCTGTGCGAGGTCAACAACACCTTCGGTGAGAGCCATTGCTATCTGGTCCATCACGACGACCGGCGACCGATCGAGGCCGCTTGCTGGCTGGAGGGCCGCAAGGCGTTTCACGTGTCGCCCTTTCTGCCGGTCGATGGGAATTATCGTTTCCGCTTCCGGCTCGACGCCGAACGCGCCCATGTCGACGTCAACTATTACGATTCGGGCGGCTTGATGCTGGCGACCTCGGTCGGCGGCCGGCGCCTCGCACTCGACGATCGGACGGTGCTGCGGCACTTTCTCGCCAACCCCACCATGACGCTCGCCGTCATCGTCAAGATCCATTGGCAGGCCTTGCATCTATGGCGCAAGCGGGCGAGATTCTATCGCAAGCCGCCGCCGCCCGCGGAGCTGGTAACCCGCTGATTCAGACGACGACATGACGCTCGCCGCCCGCTTCGTCCTCAAGGCCCTCGAACGATTTGCCGTCGGCCACCTGACCCTGCGATTGCCCGATGGTTCGGTGCGCATCTTGGGCGATCCGACAGCCGAACCCGCCGGCGATCTGCAGGTCAACGACTGGCGCTTCTTTCGCCGCGTTCTGCTCGACGGCGATATCGGCTTTGCCGAAGCCTACATGGAGGGGCTCTGCGATTCGACCGACCTCGCCGGTCTGATCGCCCTCCTTGCGGAGAACGAGAAGGCGCTCGGGCGCATGGCGCGGCCCAATCTGGTGCACGGCCTGCTGCTGAAGGTGCTGCATCGTCGGCGCGACAATTCCCGCTCCGGTGCCCGGCGGAACATCCACGCCCATTACGATCTCGGCAACGATTTCTATGGCCTGTGGCTCGATCCCTCGATGACCTATTCGTCGGCGCTTTATGCAGGCGAGCGCGGCAAGCCGCTCGAGGCGGCGCAGAGTGCCAAGTACGAGCGCATCCTCGACCAGATCGGGGCAAGGCAGGGTGACAGCATCCTCGAAATCGGCTGCGGTTGGGGTGGCTTCGCAGAGACGGCGGCGCGGCGCGGTATGCGGGTCACCGGCGTCACCATCTCGCAGAAGCAGCTCGAGTACGCGCGCGAGCGACTGCAGCGGACCGGCCTCGCCGATCGCGTCGACTTGCAGTTCCGTGACTATCGCGACATGACCGGCCGCTACGACCATATCGTGTCGATCGAGATGATCGAGGCGGTGGGTGAGCGCTACTGGCCGGATTATTTCGCGGTCCTGAAGCGACACGTTGTTCCCGGCGGCTCGGCGCTGGTCCAGGCCATCGTCATCGCCGACGAGCTCTTCGACAGCTACCGGCGGCGGCCTGATTTCATCCAGACCTACGTATTTCCCGGCGGCATGCTGCTGTCGCCGGCGGCATTGCGCGAGCAGTGCAGGTTGGCGGGGTTGAAGGTTGCGGAACTCTACAGTTTTGGACTGGACTATGCTCGCACCCTCGATACCTGGCTGGGTCGCTTCGACCGGGTGGCCGACCAGGTCGCCCGGCTGGGCTTCGACGACCGTTTCCGCCGCATGTGGCGCTATTACCTCGCCTATTGCGCAGCCGGCTTCTCGACCGGCCGTACGGACGTCTTGCAGGCACACTTCCGACATATATAACTGGCAGCAATCATAGGCACCGAAACGGGTGCGGACAGGGAAGGCCTTCGGGTGAATGCAGGATCGACCGGGTACGCGACAGCGGCACCTGTCAAAATCAAGTTCGACCGCCTGGTCGCCTACTCCACCCTGCAGCTTCCGCTCGCCATGGCGGCGCTGCCAGTCGTGCTGAACGTCAGCCATTTCTACGGCGAGATCCTGAAGCTGTCGCTCCAGATCATGGGGCCGATCTTTATCTTCGCCCGGGTCGTCGACGCCATCCAGGATCCGGTGATCGGCCTGATCAGCGACCGATTCACACGCTACGGCAAGCGCGGAAGGCTCGCCTTCGTGGCGCTGATGACGCCCTTGCTGGGCGGCGGCTTCTACATGCTGTTCGATCCGCCGGACGCCTGGTTCGGCAACCAGACGCTGATGGCGGTCTGGCTGACCCTGGCGCTGCTGTTGGTCCATCTCGGCTATTCGGGCGTGTCCATCAGCTACCACGCCCATGGTGCCGAGCTCACCGACGACTACAATGAGCGCACCAAGGTGACAGTGGGCCGCGAGGTGTTCGGCCTGCTCGGCATGACCGCCGCCGTCGTCCTGCCGACCTGGCTCACCGCCAATTTTGGCGACGCGGAGGGCTACAGCGCGCTCGGTCTGGTCTTCCTGCCGATCGTCTTGCTGTTCGGCCTGCCAACGTTCGGCTGGGCGGGCCAGTCGGTCCATCCGCCGGTCTTGCATCCCAAGGGCACCGCCTTCGTTGCCTTCTTCGCGCCGCTCAAGAACCGGCTGTTCCGCCGCCTGCTGCTGATCTTCGTCGTCAACGGCGCGGCGCTCGGCGTCGCCGTGACGGTGATGCTGTTCTACGTCGAGCACGTCCTGAAGGGCGGCAAGCTGCAGGCCGGCATCATCCTGCTCACCTACTTCGTCGCCGGCGCCGCCAGCGTGCCGTTCTGGCTGCTGCTGTCGCGGCGCCTCAGCAAGGCCGTCGCCTGGTTCGTCGGCATCGTCCTGACGGCGATCGCCATGTCACTTGCCCTCATGATCGGGCCCGGCGATTTCTACTGGTTCCTCGCCATCTCGGTGGTAACCGGCCTCGGCATCGGCGCCGATTACGGGCTGCCGCCCTCGATCCTGGCGGACGTCATCAACTCCAGCGAAGGCGGCGACACCAAGGGCAAGACCGGCACCTACTTCGGCCTTTGGGCGCTCGCGACCAAGCTCGCCACGGCGATCGGAGCCGCCGGGTCGCTGCCGGTCGCCGCCATGCTGGGCTTCAATCCGGCGACCGGCCACTACGGCACGACGGCGCTGGTCATCGTCTACATCGTCCTTCCGGTGCTGATCAAAGTGGGAGCCGGCGTGCTGATCTGGTTCATCCGCATCGAAGCCGAACGCGGCTCCGTGCGAGATGAGTTGATGAGAGCCTGACCCCAGCGAAGCTGGGGAGGAGAAAGATCACCCCAGAAACCCCAGCCGCTGCGGCTGGCGCAGGCCGAAATCGCGCGACAGGCCCCAGCAGCCATGGGCCACCGTCGCGAACACGCTGCGGAAGTCGACGGCGTGGCGCAGGTCGCCGTCCTGCAGGTCGGAGAGCGACGGATAGGCGCCGTGCAGGCCGCCCTTGACGCCGCCGCCCATGACGAACAGCGGCGCCGCCGCGCCATGGTCGGTGCCGCCGCTGGCGTTCTGCCTGGCCCGCCGGCCGAACTCCGAATAGGTCATCACGACCACGTCGTTCCACAGGTTCGCCGCGATCAAGTTCCGCCGCAGTGTCGCGAGGTTGGTCGCCAGGAACGCGAGCAACCGCTCGTGCACCGACGCTTGGTTGGCATGCGTGTCGAAGCCGCCGAGCGCGGTCTTGACCACCACGACCGGCACCCTCGCCGTCAGCACACGGGTCGCGAGGTCGAGCTGGCGACCGAAGAACAGATCCTGCCCGTAGCCTTCGGCCGGCGCCGGCGCGCTGCGCAGCTTGTCGCTCAGCCCTTGGGCCGCCGCATTGATTTCCTGGCGCACCATCAGCAGGTGACGCAGCGCCGGATTGCCGTTGTCGGACATGCCGGCCGGGTTCTTGATGCCCTGGGCCTGGCGCAGGAAGGCCTCGGCGTCCTGCATCACGATGGTGCGCAGTTCGGGCCCGGTGCTGGGCAGCGCGTTGGTGTCGATTACGATGCTGTCGACGCCGGCGCCCTTGGCGAGCGTCGTGCCGCGGAAGGCCTGGGCGATCCAGCCTTCGCTCAGGGTCTGATTGGAGGCCGACGCGGTGTCCCAGATCTCGATCGAGCGGAAATGTGAACGATTGGGATAGGGGTAGCCGACGCCCTGCACGATCGCGAGGTCGCCCGCCTTCCACGCTTCCATCAGCGGCTCGAGCTTGTGGTTGAGCCCGACTCGCTCGTCGAGCTGCAGGACGTGGTCGCGGGCTACGCCGAGTCCTGGCCGCAGCTCGCGGTACCTGGCATCGGCGTAGGGCACGACGGTGTTCAGCCCATCGTTGCCGCCCTTGAGCTCGACCAGGAGAAGGATCCGGCTCATGCGGGCCTCCTCACTTGAGCTGGTAGGCGGTGTCGAGCATCGCCAGGGCGACGACGCCGCCCGGGCGCCGCGACGGATCGATGGGATTGATCGGTGCGCGTGGCAGCAGCGTCCGCAGCAACACCGCCGAGTCGAGGCCGCTGAGCGTCGGGCCGAGCCGTGCCACGCTGCCGGCGTTGCGCAGGCTGCGTCCCTCGACCGGCCGCTGCTCGGCCATCTGCATGTCCTCGCCCGCCGCCATTTGCTGCTTGCGGTCGGCGCGCCGATTGGGCCGGTCGGCCATCGTCATGCCGCCTTCCATCGGCGCCACGGTCGTCGCCTCGACCATGCGACGCAAGAACTGCTGGCGCAGCAGCAGGGTGTAGGTGCTGATCCAGCTCTCGCCGCCCGCCCAGCCCTTGACGTTGGGTGGATCGAACGGCATCTGGCCCAGCCCTTGCAGCATGCGCACCAGCTGGGTCTTCTCGGGCACCGGCAGGCCGAGCAGCCGGACCGAGCCGACGATCAGGTCGATCGGCGACTTGATCAACGCGCCGCGGCTCGCCGGGTCGCGGAACGGAGCCGACAGCAGGATCGCCCGCATCAGCGGCTTGATCTCGTAATCCTTGCGGAACGACGCTGCGAGCCTGCCGATCGTCGCCCGATCGGGCGCCAGCGACACGAACTCGCGCCACAACTTCTCGACGATGGTCTCGGCGGTGCGTGGATGCTTCAGCAGGATGCTGATGATCTCGTCACCGTTGAAGCGGCCGGTCTGGCCCAGGAAAGTCTTCTCACCGCCGTCGTGCGCCTGCTCGCGGTTGACGAAATGTCCGGTCTCGCGATCGATCGACCATCCCGTGAAGGCGCGCGCCGCTGCCTTGATGTCGGCCTCGCTGTAATGGCCTTCACCCAGGGTGAACAGCTCTAGCAGCTCGCGGGCGAAATTCTCGTTGGGCTGGCGGGCGACGTTCCGCGTGCCGTCGAGATAGATCAGCATCGCCGGATCGCGCGCCACCTCGCGCAGCAAGGTCGCGAAGTTGCCGACCGCCTCGCGCCGGAACAGCGCGTTCTGACGAAACAGTGCCGGCGCGTAGCGCACCTTGAGGAACGAGGATGTGAAATGGTTGTGCCAGAACAGCACCATGCGCTCGGTGAAGGGCTGGTCCGTCGCCAGCATCTCCTCGACCCACCAGTTGCGCAGCTCGCGGCCCTGCTCCTGGACCGGCCGCACGACCTCGAGCTTCTTGCCGTCGACGCCGGTCTTGCTCTGCGCCTGTGCCGCCTGCTGGCGCCGCCGCAATTGCGCCGGTCCCTCGTTCAGCCAGCCCGGCGGTTCGGTCAGCGCCGTGCGCCGCACCGACGCCAGCAACCGGTCGACGGCGGCCGCGTAGTCCTGCGCTTCGAGCGCGCGAATCTCGGCCGGCGTGGCACCGAACGTGGTGCGCGACAGCAGATGGCGCGCCTCGTCGAAATCCATCGCCGTCGCGGCGCGTGCCTCGATCGGAAGCCACAATCCTGCGGACAGGGCCGCCGCTGCACCGCCGAGCAGCCCGCGACGACCGATCCGTGCGACCATGGCGATCCTCCTAGTGCTGCGGCGGGCGGCCCGGGCCGCCCGGTCCTGGTCCGGGACCTGGGCCCTGCCCTCGCGAACGCGAACGCGACCACGACGGTCCGGCGAGTCGTTCGGCGAGAATCTCGTGCATGCGCTCGCGCTGCTGTGACGTCAATTGCGGCTCGAGCTGGGCGAACGAGCGCAGGGTTTCCCTCTGCTGCTCGGCGCGCAGTCGGGCGAGTTGCTCGATGATCGGATCGACCCGCGCCAGGTCTATGGTGGGCCGGCGATACTCGGCCGCCACCTGGTCGCGCAGCTTCTGGATCTCGCCCTGCCGGTCGCGTCGCCTCGTGGCGTACTGGTCAATGATGCCGCGCAGCTTGACCCGCTGCGCCTCGTCGAGATCGAGGTCGCGCGCCACCATCTCGAGCGGGCTGGGGCGCGGCCCGGGCGGCGGCGAGGGTGGCCGATGCTCGAACTCGGGCGGAGCGATCCAGCTGCGATAGACGAAGCCCGCCAGCACGAACGTATTCAGCAGCAGCGACAGCGCCAGCAGGATCTGCATCATCCGCGAGGACATGTCAGATGCCGTCGCTGCCCAGGAATTCCGCCGGATCGTTGGTGCTCGAGGGAAGGGTCGATGTATCCGAGAATGCACCGTGGCGCTCCTCCGCCAACGATGCCCCCAGGCCGCCACCCAAGAAGAATCCCGAGATCGCCACGACCACGGCGGCGGCCAGCGTCGCGACCCTTTGGACCATGAAGCGACGGCCACGAGCCAGCAGCCAGTCGAATAGCCCCAACCGGACCTGCCGGCGTTCGGCCTCGAAACCGACCAGGGCGCGCGCCCGTACCCCGAGCCTCGGCGGCGCGGCCGGGAGCGGCTGGCCGAGCAGTTCGGACAGTTCCAAGGCGGCGCGCCGCAACCCGGGGTCGGCCGCCACGGCAGCCTCGACAGCAGCGGCCCGGGCCTCGGGCAGGCGCCCGTCTAGCCAGGCGGCAAAATCGAGCTCCGAGACCTGCTGGGGCGCACCCTCCCCGGCTGCGGCGAGACGGCGCCACAGCTCCTTGTCGGCCTCGGGGATATCTTCACTTCTCATCCCACTCTCCTGCTGCAGACTACGTCAAAAATCCGCCCGGCATCCCCGTTTCATGTGTCGTCCACCTGGAAGTGAGCCCGCAGCCGCACCAGGGCCTTATGGTGGGTGCTGCGAACGGTTTGCGCGTCAATATTGAGAAGCTTGGCGATTTCGGCGACGTCCCGCTCCTCGTCATACAGGCACTTTAGGATAAGAATTTGGCGTTCGGTCAGCAGGCCGGCGGGGATCTTGAGCTTCTCGACGTACCGGTCCTCGACCGCCAGCCGGGCTTCCGGAACCTCGTCGAGCGGCTGGGTGGCCTGACGGCGTCGGCGGGCGTGGTCGATGGCGGCCGAGCGCGACACGACGGCGAGCCAGGTCGACAGGCTGGCGCGCTCGGCATCGTACGTCTTCAACAGGCGAAAGCCGTTGGCGCACAGGCGGACATACACATCCTGTGCAGCGTCGAGGACGTCTTCCTCGCTCAGCCGGTATGAAACGAGTGACCGCCGAACGACCGCGTTGATCAAGGGTGCCGACGCGCCCACGAATGCGTCCCAGGTCCGCTTGTCGCCTGCCTGTAGCGCACGCAGGTCGATCTGGTTCAGCTCCGTCACGCCCGCGATCTTTCTCGGCCAATCCGCCCTGCAGTCTAACGGGGTTTGTGGCGAAATCAGGCCCCGCTACAGTCGGTCAGCATAACCCGGAGTATCGATGAGCGAGTCGCTGACACGCCAATGGAAAGTGGCCAAGCAAGCAGTACGCGGCAAGGGCGTGGTGGTTGCGCAGAACTGTCGTGCCGCGGAAGTCGGCGCAGAGATCCTGCGCAAAGGCGGTAACTCGATCGACGCCGCTGTCGCCACGGGCATGGCGATCGGCACCCTCGAGCCGTGGATGAGCGGCATCGGCGGCGTCGGCTTCATGACGCTCTGGAGCGCAAAAGAGGGCCGCGCCTGGACGATCGACTACGGACCCATCTCGGCCCGTCGGCTCGACCCGTCGAACTACAGGATCGTCGGCCCCGGCCCGGCAAACCCCTTCGCGTGGCCCGACATCCTCGAGCAGCGCAACGAGGTCGGCTATCATTCGATCGCCGTACCCGGCCAGGTCGCCGGCATGGCCAAGGCGCTGGAACGCTTCGGCACCCTGACATGGCAGGATGTGATGGCCCCCGGCCTGGCGCTCGCCCGCCGCGGCATGGAGCTCGACTGGTACATGCAGGTGATGATTGCCAACGGCGCCGAACGCCTGTCGCGATTTCCCGCCTCCAGGGCCAGCTATCTGCCGGACGATGGCCGCGTGCCGACCAACGACTGGCAGGGCACGGTGCGCCATCTCAAGCTCGGCAATCTCGGCGAGACCTACCAGCGGCTGTCCGACGGCGGTCCACGCGAATTCTACGAAGGGGCGCTGGCACGCGATATCGCCGCCGACCTCAAGGCCGGCGGCTCGGCAATCGACGACGACGATTTGCGCTCCTACGAAGCGCGCGTTGTCGAACCGCTGTCGTTCGAACATGGAGGGGCCACCATCAACGTCGCCGGCGGGCTCACCGCGGGCCCGACGCTCCATCGCACGATCGAGCTGGTCGGCAAGGCCGCCCGCGGCAAGGGCGCGCCCGGCGCCCCCTTCTTCGTCGCCATCGCCCAGGCCATGCACCGGGCCTACGAAGAGCGGCTCGAGAGCATGGGGGACAAGCCGACCAACACCTGCACCACTCATTTCTGTGCCGCCGATTCCGAGGGCAACATGGTGGCGCTGACCCAGACCCTGATGTCTCTGTTCGGGTCCTGCGTGATGCTGCCGAAGACCGGCATCACCATGAACAACGGCATGCTGTGGTTCGATCCGGAGCCCAACCGGCCCAACTCGTACGCGCCCAGCAAGCGGCCGCTGTGCAACATCTGCCCGGTCGTCGTCAGCAAAGACGGCAAGCCTTGGTTTTGCATCGGCGCGTCGGGCGGCCGGCGTATCGTGCCGGCGGTGACGCAATTGTCGCTGATGCTGATCGACCGCGGCCTCGACGTCAAAGCGGCCTTCCACCAACCTCGTATCGACGTCTCTGGCGTCGGCCCGATCCGCGTCAATCGCGAGCTTTCCGACAGGGTCAAGAAGGCGATCGCCGGCAAGCTGCCGATCGTCGAGGTCACCAACCAGGTGTCGCCTCTGGGCTTTGCCAACCCATCCTGTATCGTGCGCGATCCGACGACAGGAGAGTTGACCGGCATGAACGAGGTGATGTCGCCATGGGCCGGCGGCGCAGCGCAGTGAGGGTGCTCGTGGGTGGGAGCGCGCCTGTTTCTCCTCCCCAGCTGTGCTGGGGAGGTGTCGCCGTTTTGCGGCGACGGAGGGGTCATGCACTTGGACCGCGGGCGTCTCGCCCGCTCAAGTTCATGAATCATGAGCGGGCGAGACGCCCGCGGTCCTCATGAATCATGCCCCCTCCGTCCGCGAAGACGCGGACACCTCCCCAGCGAGGACGCCGGGAAGGAGCTTTGTGGCAGCGCTCCTCGCCACCGCGATCGCCGTTCCGGCGGCGGCACAGGATGTGCGGCTGCCGGTGCTGGTGCCGCTGACCGGGTTCGTCGCCCTCGAGGGCACCAGCCAGCGCAACGGCGCGCTGCTGGCGGCAAGCCAGATGCGCGACGTCACCCTGAAACCCGACGTGCTCGACACGCAATCGACGCCTGAAGCGGCCGTCACTGCGTGGGAGCGAGCGATGGGCGGCAGCCCGGCACCAGCGGTGGTCGGTCCCATTTTGGGCACGCAGATGCTTGCCCTGCTGCCGCTCGCCCAGGAGCGTTCGATCCCCGTGCTCACCATCTCCGGCACCGCGAGGCTGGGCGAACTCGGCAATCCGTGGTTCTTCCGATTCTTCCCGAGCGACGCCACGGTGAAGATCGCGCACGCCCGCTACGTCGTGGAGAAACTCGGCGCCAGGCGACCGGCGATCATCTACCAAAGCACCGCCTACGGCCAGTCGGGACGCGAGCAGCTCGTTCGCACCTTTGGGGAGCTGAAGGCGCCTCCAGTGCTGGAGGAGAGCATCGCACCTACGGTCAACGACCTGGCGCCTGCCTTGCTGCGCGCCAAGAACGCCAATGCCGACGTGATCGTCCTGCACCTGCACGCCGCATCCACCGTGCTGGCGGTGCGCCAGGCGCGCCAGCTGCTCCCGGATTTACCGATCATTGCCGGCTCGGCGATGCATCAGCCGGCGACCGCGGCACTGCTCGCGCCCGCCGAGCTCAAGGGCGTGTGTGCCGAAACGGCGGCCTCGCCGATCTCGGCCACCAGCGGCCCGATGCGCGCTTTCCTCGACAGCTATCGCGCCGCCTACAAGAGCGAGCCCGACGCCTTCGCCGCCGCGCAATTCGACGCCGTCGGCATGCTGGGCAAGATCCTGGGTGATCTGCGCAAGGCGGGCCAGCCCATCTCGGCCACCGCGGTGCGCGATCATCTCGCGCGCGACACCTATCAAGGAATCATCACCACCTACCGTTCGGACGGAAAGGGCAACATGGCGCACGAGGCCGAGATCGTGTGCTTCGACGGCAGCGATCGCATCCCCAAACCGGTTGCGCGTTACGCCATTCCGCCACGGTCGTGAGTGCCGGCATTCATCGAACACTCGACAACACGCGGGTATGCACGATGGTGCTGCGTATCCTGGCGGGAAACTGAGCTCGCTCCAGGCCGCCTGGGTCAGCGGCTGCAAGTGCCACCGTACCAGGCCTCGGCATCACAGGCCGGGCCGTCCGGGAAGGCGCATGTGCCCTTTTCGTTGGCCGTGCCGCTCGCGCTGTAGCGCCCGCCGGTGATGGCGCAGTAGCGCGCCGCCGGCGTTGTGTAACCGGTCACCCGCAGACCGCCGGCTGGGCATTCACCGCGAAACAGCGCCCATTCCTCGCACTGGCGATTGTCGACGAAGACGCAGACACCATACTGGCCGCCGTCCGGCCGTCGTTCGAGGCGCAGGGTCCCACCGGTTTCAACGCAGCGCACCGATGCCGGATTGGCCAGCCGGGGCGCCGGCTGTGGCGGCTGGGCGGTCACCTCGCTCGCCACCGCCATCATCCATAGACAGCAGGCGATCGTCGCCACGACGGGCCGATGCGCCTTCAAGGCACACGCGCGACCAGGCGTATCCCGCCCAAGCTGCCGCTGTCGTAGAGCCGCGCGATGGCGGTGTAGAACCGTTCCTGCGCCGCATAGGCGGGCTCGCCGTGGACGCGCGCGTAGGCATCGTGGTTGGCGCGCCAGGAAACCAGCCGCGCTGCCGCATAGGGTGCCCAGTCGGGCGTCAGGTCCGTTGCCGCCACGGCCACGAACCCAGCGGCGCCGAAGTCGGCGACGTAAGCGTCGGGCGAGGTCACCGTGACCCCGCAGACGATGGTGCGGAGATCGGCAAGATCCCGCGATGCAAAGGGCGCCCGCTCGCACAGATCCTCGACATAAGCTCCGCCTCCCGGCCGCAGCAATCGCGCCAGGCGGGCGAACAGACGTGGCCGGTCGGGAATGTGCAGGACGGCCAGCAGGCTGAGGACGCCGTCGAACGACGCCGGCGGCAGCGGCTCGGTCAGGACATCGCCGCAGACATGGGTCACCTGCCCGTCGAGCCCCACGCGCCGCGTGAGATCGACGCCGACGGCGTGCACCTCGGCCTGCAGCTCGAGAGCCGTGACCCGGCAACCGTACTTGTGTGCGAGGTAGCGCGCGGGACCGCCGATCCCGGCGCCCACGTCGAGCACATGGCTCGATGGACCGATACCCAGCGTGCGCGCTGCCGCATCGACCGCCTCCAGCCCGTGATAGTGCCACTGGTCCATTGTGTAGAGCTGCTCGGGGGCGATGCGCTCACCGGGCGCAATCCCGAGGGCCCCCAGCCCACGCTCGACCCGGTCGAGGTTGGTGTAGAGCGGCATGTTCGCCAGTTTCATTCCATCAACCACGCCACTCCTCCCCGATGCGCCTCCCCCGCCCCCGAATTCGGCCAGGGAGTGACGGCGACCTCGAGCCGGTCAGGCCGTCGGGTTGAGCCGCCAGGTCGCCACATTGAGCACGGTCGCGTAGAGCATCCAGGCCAGATAGGGCATCATTAGGAGCGCTGCCATCCGGTCGATCGTGCGGAACGCGAGCGTCGTAACCAGCACGGCGACGTCGAGCACGATGATGGTGGCGACCGCCGCTCCAATCTTCTGCAGTCCGAAAAACACCACGCTCCAGCCGAGATTGAGCGCCAGCTGCAAAGCGAAAAGCGTCAACGGCCCACGGGATGTGTGCCAGTCGGCGCCCCGCCAGACCCGCCAAGCCGCAACCGCCATCAGGATGTAAAGTACCGTCCAGACCGGCCCGAACACCTCGTTGGGCGGCGTGAAGGTCGGCTTGATCAGATCGGCGTACCAGGTGCCGATGCTGGTCTCCACCAGCGACGACCCGAGCATGCCGACACCGAGACACAAGCCGACGAGCAGCGCCAGGGCCACGAGGTCGGCCGGAAGGCTGCGGTTGGCCATGACTGAAACGCTAGCACGCCTGCAGCGTTGGAGTGTCGTGACCAATGACGCCGACCGACAAACGCCCCATTGCCGCCACAACTCGTGCGCCGCCGTTCCGTGTGGCGAATCCCGCCCGGGCGCCCTTGCCGCTGGTGGTTATGGACGCTAAACACACCACCGTCATTTTGTCGCAAGCGGCGTTGGGGGAAGTTGCAGCATGGCGACGAAAAAGAAGGCCAGATCGCCTGGTGCGGCTCCTCGAAAGACGCCGCCCAACACTTTGAACGGCAAGGCCGTTCCCAGCCGAGGCAGCGGCACGGCCGAGGCCCGGGACACCGCTCGCCTGCTGCTTGAGATCGAGGCGATCCACTGTCGCCCGGACAATCCCTACATTTTCACCTCAGGACGGGCCAGTCCGGTCTACATCGATTGCCGCAAGATTATTTCCTTTCCCGAGGCGCGCTCCAAGATCATGAGCCACGCCCATCGCCTGATCGGCAAGCAGATCGGATGGGGCAAGATCGACGCGGTCGCGGGTGGCGAGACCGCCGGCATCCCGTTCGCGGCCTTCCTGGCGGCGCTGGCCAAGAAGCCGATGGTCTATGTGCGCAAGCAGCCCAAGGGCTTCGGCCGCATGGCCCAGATCGAGGGTGATCTCAAGCCTGGCAAGCGCGTCCTGCTGGTCGAGGACCTCGCCACCGACGGCGGCAGCAAGATGGTCTTCATCGACGCGCTCAAGCGCGCCGAGGCGAAGGTCACGGACTGCTTCGTGATCTTCCACTACGGCATCTTCCCGCAGAGCGTGGAGTTGCTGGCCGCCGCCGGCGTCAAGCTGCACGCGCTTGCCACCTGGTGGGATGCGCTGGAGGCGGCGCAGAAGCACAAATACTTCGACGAGCGCGGCCTGTCGGAGACCAGTGCCTTCCTCGAATCGCCGGATCAATGGTCGGCCCGCCACGGCGGCCGCCCGCCGCCGGCTGCCCGCCCGATGCCGGGGCGCTGATCCAGGCCGGAAGCGCGCCACTCCGATGGCGCTCATCTTGTCGATCACAGATCCCATGAGCGCCATCGGGAGTGGCGCGCTCCCAGCCATGAGCATGATTGGCATTCTTGTTTCCCCCGTCATGCAATGCGACGGTGCCGGCAAATGATCCTGCGCCTGCTTTCGCTGTTGCTAGCCCTGTCGATGCTCGCCGCACCGGCACGTGCCAAGGACGAGTTGGTGCTCGGCATGAACCAGTCGCCGGGCACCTGGAATCCCCTGATCAGCGCCATGCTGGCCAAGTCGCTGATCAGCAACATGACGGCACGGCCCCTCACCGCCTACGACGCCAATTCCAGGCTGGTCTGCCTCGCCTGCACCGAGTTGCCGACCATCGAGAATGGCAAGGCCCGCGTGATCGACCTGCCGGATGACGGAAAGGGCGGCGGCAAGAAGGGCATCGAAATCGACTTCGAACTGCGCGACCTGCGCTGGGGCGACGGTGTCCCGGTCACCGCCAAGGACGTCGCGTTCACGATCGATGTCGGCAAGCATCCGCTGTCCGGTGTCGCCTCGTCCGAAGCCTACAGGCGCATCCTGAAATTCGACGCCAAGGATGAGAGACGCTTCACCCTGACGATCGACCGCGTGACCTACGACTACAACGCGATGGGTCTCAGCCTCCTGCCCGCCCACATCGAAAAGCCGATCTTCGACGCCAATCCGGCCGAATATCGCAACAAGACCGCCTACGACACCGATTCGACCAATCCGGGCTTGGCCTTCGGCCCGTTCCGCAAGGTCGAGATCGTGCCGGGCAGCCGGGTGACCCTGGAGCGCAACCAGACCTGGACCGGGCAGGCGCCGCACTTCAAGCGCATTGTCATAAAGATCTTCGAGAACACCGCCTCCCTCGAGGCCAACCTCCTGTCGGGCAACATCGATTATGCGCTGGGCGAGCTCGGCCTGTCGCTCGACCAGACGCTCGCCTTCGAGAAGCGCCACAAGGCCAAGTACGACTTCATCTACAAGCCGGCCTTGATCTACGAGCACATCGACACGATGCTTGACAACAAGCTGCTGGCCGATCGGCGGGTCCGTCAGGCGATCCTGATGGCGATCGACCGCAAGGCGATCTCCGACAAGCTGTTCGAGGGCAAGCAGCCGGTCGCCGAAGGGCCGATCAGCCCACTCGATCCGATGTTCAGCCCGGCGGCGCGGCGCTATCCCTTCGACCCGGCGGCGGCGCGCAAGCTGCTTGACGAGGCCGGCTTTACCGAAGTCCGCAACGGCGTACGCCACAACTCCCAAGGCGAACGCCTGTCGATCGACATGACCACCACCGCCGGCAATCGCGTACGCGAGCTGGTCGCCCAGGTCATCCAGAGCCAGCTCCGGCAGGTCGGCATCGAACTGCGCATCAAGACCGATCCGCCACGAATCTTCTCCGAAAGCCTGAATCGCCGTCAGTTTACCGGGCTCGCCATGTTTGCCTGGGTACAGTCACCCGGGGGCGTCCCGCTCACCATCCTCAAGTCGACGGAAATTCCCTCGGCCGCGAACGGCTGGAGCGGGCAGAATTATTCGGGCTACCGCAACGCCGATATGGACAAGGCGCTCGACAACGCCGAGCGCGAGCTCGATGCCCAGAAGCGCCGCGCTTTCTTCGCCGACATCCAGCGCCTCTATGCCGAGGACCTGCCGGTGCTGCCGCTGTTCTTCCGCGTCGACCCCTTCGTCATCCCCAAGCAACTGAAGGGCGTCGCGCCGACCGGCCATCTCAACAGCTCGACCCTGTGGATCGAGCAGTGGCGCTGGGAGGAGTAGTTGGCGATCGAGAAGGTTGCGCTCGACGGCCGGTTCGTCCGCCTCGAGCTGCTCATCGACACCGACTGGCCGCGGGTGAAGGCCGGCCTGGAGAAGCGGCTGGCGGTATGAGGATGGCCCTTCATTTTCCTCCCCCGTCATCGCGGGAGGTGGACCGAAGGGCCGGAGGGGGAAAGCCTCAGTCGAGGTCCATCCAATTCCGACGTCGGAATTCCTCAGATCTCGCCTGCGGCTTTCCCCCTCCGCCCCTGCGGGGCACCTCCCCCGTAAGACGGGGGAGGGAAACGCCTGCATGACCCGCTACCTCGCCAGCCGGGCGGTCGAGGTCATCGTCACGTTGGTGTTGATGAGCTTCGTCGTCTACCTGCTGATCGGGCTGATGCCGGGCGATCCGATAGACCTGATGATCGCCGGCGATCCCAAGATGACCAGCGCCGACGCCGCGCGCCTGCGCTCGCTGTACGGTCTCGACCGGCCATTGTTTGCACGCTACCTCGCGTGGTCTGGCGAGGCGATTCAGGGCAATTTCGGCTACTCGCGCTCGTTCGGCCAGCCGGTGCTGGCGGTGCTGTGGCCACGCCTGCTCAACACGCTGGTGCTGGCGGGCACCGCCTTCGTGATCGCCACGGCAATCGCCCTGCCGCTCGGCATCCGGGCGGCATCGCGGCCGCGCAGCATCGCCGACTACCTGATCAACCTCATGTGCTTCGCCGGCATCTCCGCTCCGCCCTTCTGGGTGGCGCTGCTGCTGATCACTCTGTTCGCCGTCGGACTGGGCTGGTTGCCGGCCGGCGGGATGGCCGACATCCGGCCAGGCACGCCGTGGACCATCGCCTTGGTCGACCAGGCGCGCCATCTCGTGCTGCCGGTGATCACGTTGACCCTGGTTCAGCTCGGCGCCTACACACGCTTCATGCGCGGCGCCATGATCGAGGTGTTGCGCCAGGACTACATCCGCACTGCCCGCGCCAAGGGCGCGCCCGAAGGCCAGGTGCTGTGGCGCCACGCTTTCGCCAACGCGCTGGGGCCGGTGCTCACCATCCTCGCCCTGTCGTTTGGCGGCCTGCTGTCGGGCGCGCTGATCACCGAGACCATGTTCGCCTGGCCGGGCATGGGCAAGGCGATCTACCAGGCGATCCTCGACAACGACTACAACTTGGCTCTGGTCGGACTCCTGATCGCGACGCTGGCGACGCTCGCCGGCAACCTGCTGGCCGACCTCGCCTATGTCTGGGTCGATCCGCGCGTGTCGCTGACGGGCAACGCATGAGGGCCGGCGCATGAGCGCGGCAAGCCCGGGCCGCCTCGCCTGGTCGCGCCTGATGCGCCATCGCCTGGCGCAGGTCTCGCTGGCCTTCCTCGCCGTGCTGCTGATCCTGTCGCTCGCCGCGCCGCTGATCGCCGATTGGCGCGGCATCGATCCGACGGCCACCGACCTGTTCCGCCGCTTCGAGCCGCCCTCGGCCGAGCACTGGCTGGGCACCGACGATCTCGGCCGAGATCTCTTCCAGCGCCTGCTCGACGGCGGCTGCGTGTCGCTGCTGGTCGGCGTGTCGGGGGCGCTGCTGTCGGCCGCGATCGGCGCGGTGATCGGCGTCGCGGCAGGCTATCTCGGCGGCCGGCTCGACAGCGTGCTGATGCGACTGACCGACGGCGTCATCGCCCTGCCCCTGCTGCCGCTCCTGATCGTCATGGCGGCGATCGACCCGGTGAAGGTCGGCGTGCCGACCGACATCGCCCGCTCTGAATTCTTCTCGGTCTACCGCATCATCGTCATCGTGGCGCTGACCGGCTGGACCACGGTGGCGCGCCTGGTGCGGGCCGAAACCCTGTCACTCAAGGCACGCGACTTCACGCGCGCGGCCCAGGCGCTGGGTGCCGTGCCTCTGCGCATCATGTTCCGCCACATCCTGCCCAACACGGCGGGCTCGCTGGTCGTCGCCACCACCATGTCGATGGGCACGCTGATCCTGTTCGAATCGACCCTTTCGTTCCTCGGCCTCGGCATCCAGCCGCCGGCCGCAAGCTGGGGCAACATGCTGACCGGCGCGCAGGACCTGCTGCAGCAGGCGCCGGTGCTGGCGCTGTGGCCCGGCCTGTTGATCTTCCTCACCGTGATCGCCTTCAACTTCGTCGGCGACGGCCTGCAGGACGCCCTCGATCCCCGCAGCGAGCGGCGATAGGGTCGCAAAGCGACCGGAGGGCCTCGCGCGAATCGAACAGGCTCTCGTGCGGTGACGCACGTCAAGAGTGTCCGTGTTCCACACGAGCACGTTACCGTCGCTTGCCGCGCCCTGACGTCGACCCACCAGGCTATCGGGAGAACACGAGAGGCTTGTCCTCGTCGCCCCGACCCCTGGCGAATATTTCGAGGGCGTCCGGCCGCTCCCAGAAAATCTCGAGGAGATTCCTGTCCGGATCGTGGAAGTAGATGCTCTTCTGGCTGACGTGGTCGATCGCCCGCAGCACCGGCACGCCGGCCGCCTGCAGCGCAAAGTACGCGTCCCGCAGATCATCCTCGGTTGCGACGGCGAAGGCGGTGTGTCTCACGCCCAACCCGTTCATGCTTGCGGGGTCGGCTTCGGACGCAAGAGCCTCCGCATTGGTGCATGGGAACAGATCGAGCGTATTGCCAAGTCCGCCGATCGAGAGAAACAGGCCACCGTGCTCCGGATCCCGCTCGAGCACCTTGAAGCCCAGGATGCGCGTGTAGAAGTCCTTCGATCGCTCGAGATCACGGACGGCGATCAGGACATGCCCGAGGCGCTGCAGCTTGATCATGTTGGCCCTCATTGACGCCGTCGATCTGTGTACCTTTCCCTTGCCAAGGGAGTGCTCTACCACGATCCCCTAAGCCGCCGTCGACTCCTGCGGAACCCAGCTCTTCGCCTCTCCCGCATAGATCGCGCCGGGATTGCCGCGCACGGTGGTCCGCCACATCATGCGCTGCTCCTTGTCGGCGTCGTACCAGGTGGCGGTGTGGATCAGGCAGCGGTTGTCCCACACCAGGACGTCGCCCTGCGTCCATTCGTGGACGTAGATGAACTCCGGACGCGTGTAGTGCGCCATCAGCTCGTCGAGCAGCCGGGCGCCGTCACCATGCGGGCCGGGCTCCATGCCGACGAACGGGCCGTCGAACCAGTCCATCTGGCCGCGCTCGCAGAGGTAGAGTGCCTTCTTGCCGGTGACCGGGTGGACGCGCGCGACGGGCTGCTTCTGCGAGCGCTCGTGCGGCGCGAAGGGCCGCGGCGTGCGGCCGGCCTCGGCATCGCCGCGGCCGCGCCCGCTGCCCGGCTGGGCGTGCACTCCTTCCAGATTGTCCACCCGGGCCTTAAGCGCGGGCGGCAGCGCGTCGTAGGCGAGCGTGCCCGAGGCGAAGATCGTCTGGCCGCGCTCGCGCGCCACGGGATTGACGGCGAAGAACAGGGAGATGTCGGGTGGCGGGCGGCGATAGCTCTGGTCGGTGTGCCAGCCGACACGGTGCGGATACTGCACTGGCAGCTTGCCGTCGGCCGTGAGCGGCGGCTCGGGCCGCGCCGGCGGCGGACGCGAGCCGGGCACCATGTTGGTGACCATGAAGATCTCGGGCACCGTCTCGTGCGCCATGCTGACGCGCGTCAGCAGCGTGCGATAGTCCTCGACCTCCGGTCCGAACAGGTAGCTCATCTCGACCAGCAGCCGAGGCCGCTCGGCGATCTCGTTCAGGCCCGGGATCAACAGCAGCCCGCCGCCATCGGCGAGCGCTTGCGGCAACCCCTCGGGCATGCGGAGCGACAGGGGTCGTGCCAGCGTGACCCTTGCGCCGAAGGCCGCGCCAGGCAACGGCGCGGCAATGTCGAGAGCACCGCTCATCCTGCTTGTTCCTGCTTTCACTGCGTGGTGGACGACGGAGCGCATGGTAATTCAAAATCCATGCCGGGGATAAGGTGGGACCTGAACGAGCGACTGTGGAGTGAACCGAATTGAGCACCGATTCCCGCACTGCCGACTTTTCGGCTCTGAGCCGCCTGACGGCCGACATCGATCTCACCGCCGAGGGCAAGGCCACCGGCTTCGTCCGCGTGCCGCATTCCGTGCATCGCTCGGCCTATGGCTGGATCCCGATCCCCATTATGCGGATCAGGAATGGCGAGGGGCCCTCGGTGCTGATGCAGGCCGGCAACCACGGCGACGAATGGGAGGGGCAGATCGGGCTCGGCAACCTGATCCGCGCCCTCCGGCCCCAGGACATCAAGGGCCGGCTGGTGATCCTGCCCTCGGCCAACTTTCCCGCCGCCATGGCGGGTCAGCGCACCTCGCCGATCGACGACGGCAACCTCAATCGGTCCTTCCCCGGAAACCCCGAAGGCAGCGTCACCCAGCAGATCGCCTACTGGATCGAGCATGCCTTGCTGCCGGGCTTCGACTACGGCTTCGACTTCCATTCCGGGGGCAGCTCGCTCACCTACATCCCGAGCGCCCTGGCCGCCCGGCAAGACGATCCGGCGCGCATGACCAGGGTGACCGGGATGTTGAAGGCATTCGGCGCGCCGGTGAGCTATGTCGCCTCGACGCCGCAGGGTGGCGGCCGCACTTTCACCTCGGCCTGCTATCGCCAGGGCGTGCTGTCGATGGGCACCGAGCTGGGCGGCGGCGGCCTGGTGACACCGGGCTCGCTCAAGGTCGCCGAGGATGGCATGCGCCGCCTGCTCGCCCATGTCGGCCTGCTGAAGGGCGCCGCGCCGGCGCCGACCCCGACACGCCTCACCGAGGTCGGCGGCGACGACTACTACGTCTACGCCTCGGACGGCGGCCTGTTCGAGCCGCTGGTCGATCTCGGCGCCGAGGTCGCGGCCGGCCAGCCGGCTGCCCGCATCCACTTTCACCACACGCCGTGGCGCGAGCCCGAAATCCTCACCTTCAAGCGCGCCGGCCTGGTCCTGTGCAAGCGCGTCCCGGCGCGCTGCGAACGCGGCGACTGCCTCTTCCATCTCGCGACGGATATCGAGAGATGAAAGTGCGCCGCATCTCCAATCCCTCCCTCGCAATCGGGGGAGGTGGCCCGAAGGGCCGGAGGGGGAAGGCCACCGTCGAGATGACTGCGATTCCGACGTCGGACTCGGAAGCAACTCGCCTGAGGCCTTCCCCCTCCGCCCCGTATGACGGGGCACCTCCCCCGATTACGGGGGAGGGATACGTATGTCCGGCATGACGACGATACTCACTCGGCTCGATCCCATCACCGTCGAGGTGATCGGCGCCGCTATGTCCTCGATCGTCGACGAGACCGGCGAGACGCTGATCCGCGCCTCGCACTCGACCAACATCAAGGAGCGGCGCGACTGCTCGACCGCGCTCTTCAACGCGCGCGGCGAGACGCTGTGCCAGGCCGAGCACATCCCGATCCATCTCGGCAGCTTCCTCGATCTCGTGCCGCACATCATGCGGCGCTATGCGACGCAGGACATCAGGCCGGGCGACGCCTTCATCGGCAACGACGCCTACGAGGGCGGCGGCACGCACCTGCCCGACATCGTGTTGGCCGAGCCGATCTTCGTCGACAATCGCCTGGTCGCCTGGACGGTCAACCTGGCGCACCATGCCGACTTCGTCGATCGCGGCCATGCGCACATCTATCAGGAAGGGCTGCGCATCCCGCCGGTCCGGCTGTGGCGCGCCGGCGAGCTGCAGAAGGACGTGCTCGACCTGATCCTGCTCAACTGCCAGGTCCCGCCGGAGCGGCTCTCCGATTTGCGCGCGCAGCGCGCCGCCAATCGCGTCGGCGTGCAGCGCTTCCAGGGGCTCGCCGCCAAGTACGGCGTCGAGACGGTGCTGGGAGCCGGCGAGGCGCTGATGGACTACGCCGAGCGCAAGATGCGCGCCGCCATCGCCGCCCTGCCCGACGGGACATGGCGCTTCGAGGACGTGTTCGACAACGAGGAGGTGCCACAAACCCTGCCGATGTCAGTCGAGATCACGGTCAAGGGCGACGGCATGGCGCTCGCCTTCGACGCGCCCGAGCAGCGTCGCGCCGGCATCAACATGACCTACACCGCTCTGCTCGCCACGACCTACTACGCAGTGAAGTCGGTGCTCGATCCGTCGATTCCGCCCAATGCCGGGCTGGCGCGGCCGCTCGCCATCAGCGCGCCGCCGGGCAGCATCCTCAATTGCCTGCCGCCCGCCGCGGTCAACGGCCGGCTGCAAACCTGCCAGCGCATCGCCGACATGATCCTGGGCGCGCTGGCGCAGGCGGTGCCGGACCGCGTCATGGCGTGTACCAACTCGGCCTGCACCGTTGCCTACTTCATCGGCAAACGGCCGCAGGACGGCTCGACCTGGGTCTATCTCGAGACGATCGGCGGCGGCAGCGGTGCGCGCGCCGGCAAGGACGGGCTCGACGGCGTGCATGTGCACACCACCAACACCTCCAACCTGCCGGTCGAGGCGCTGGAGATCGAGTATCCGCTGACCCTGTTGCGCTACGAGTTGGTGCAGGATTCGGGCGGCGTCGGCCGCTTCCGGGGCGGCATGGGCCTGCGCCGCGTCTACCAGGCGACGCACGATTGCCGGGTGCGCGTCGACGTAAGCCGCCAGCGCTCGCAGAGCTGGGGCTTGTTCGGCGGCGGACCCGGTGCGCACGGCGCCGTCGAGGGTGGCCCCGGTGTAGTGTTCGAAGGCGATTCCGCCGTGCTTGCCGCCGGCCAGTGGTTCGCCGTGGTGACGCCCGGCGCCGGCGGCTACGGCCCGCCCGGGCAACGGGCGGCGCTGGACGTCGCCCGCGACCGCGCCGAAGGTGTCATCGGCGCCGACATGGCGCGACAGGCGTATGGTGTGTGAGAATCGTCCTCCTCCCCAGCTCCGCTGGGGAGGTGTCGGCGTCTTCGCCGACGGAGGGGTCATGGTCTTTGCTGGGAGCGCGCCACTCCTGTGGCTCTCATGGGATGCAAAATCGACACAAGAGCGCCACTGGAGTGGCGCGCTCAACCATGACCCCTCCGTCGCCGTATGACCCCAGCGAAACGCTGGGGAGGAGAAAGAAGAAGGAGCTGTCATGACCTATTACGATCTCGGTACCTACAAGCGTCCCATCACCACCAGTTCACCGGAGGCGCAGCTCTGGTTCGATCGCGGGCTCAACTGGGCCTTCGGCTTCAACTTCGAGGCCGCGGTCAAATGCTTTGCCAAGGCGGCCGAGCACGATCCGAATTGCGCCATGGCCCATTGGGGCGTCGCCTACGCAGCGGGACCGAACTACAACCTCCCCTGGGAGCTGCAGGATCCGATGAGCAAGGCGGCAGCGCTGGCGGCCTCCTATGATGCCATGCAGAAGGCGCTGGCCGGCGCCAAGGGGGCCTCGCCGGTCGAGCAGGCGCTGATCAGCGCGCTGCCGGCGCGCTACCCGCAGCGCGAGCCGATCGAGGACCAGAGCGGCTGGGACAAGGATTTTACGCGCGCCATGCGCAAGGTCTTTGAGATGTACCGCGACGACCTCGAGGTGCGTTCGGTCTTCGTCGAGGCGATCATGGGCGAAACGCCGTGGAAGATGTGGGATCTCGCCACCGGCGGCTATGCCGAGGGTGCCGGCACCGAGGAGGCGATGAAGATCCTCGAGGAGGCGTTCCGCGACCAGCCGCGCTCCTGGGACCATCCCGGCATGCTGCATCTCTACGTCCACCTGATGGAGATGTCGCCGTTCCCGCAGCGCGCGCTGCGCGCCGGCGACAAGCTGCGAGAGATCATGCCGGACTCGGGTCACCTGGTGCACATGCCGACCCACATCGACGTGCTGTGCGGCAACTATCGCGATGTCGTCGTCTACAATCAGAAGGCCGTCGTCGCCGATCGCAAGTATCTCGCCAACGAAGGTGCGATGAACATCTATACGATGTATCGGCTGCACAACCTCCACTTCGTGATCTACGGCGCGATGTTCCTCGGCCAGTACACGCCAGCGATCGAGGCGGCCGAGGAGATCATCGCCACCACGCCCGACGCCGTCCTGCGCATCGAGACGCCGCCGTTCGCCGATTTCATCGAAGGCTTCATCCCGATGAAGCAGCACGTGCTGGTACGCTTCGGCAAATGGCGGGAGATTTTGGATCAGAAGCTCCCGGACGATCGCGACGTCTACTGCTCGACCACCGCCATGATGCTCTACGCCAAGGGGGTCGCACACTCGATCCTGGGCAACATCGAGGAGGCCGAGAAGACGCGCGCCGCCTTCCTCGAAGCCAAGGCGCGCGTGCCCGACTCGCGGCTGGTGCACAACAACACCGTGACGAGCCTGCTCGGTGTCGCCGAGGCGATGCTGACCGGCGAGTTCGAGTATCGCCGTCGCAACTACGATATCGCCTTCGCCCATCTGCGCCGCTCGGTGGCGCTGAACGACGCCCTGCTCTACGACGAGCCGTGGGGCTGGATGCAGCCGGCGCGCCATGCGCTGGGCGCGCTGCTGCTCGAGCAGGGCCAGGTCGCCGAGGCCGAGGCGGTCTATCGCGCCGATCTCGGTTTCGACGGCAAGCTGAGCCGCTCCTGCCAGCATCCCGACAACGTGTGGAGCCTGCACGGCCTGCACGAATGCCTGGTCCGGCGCGGCGACAAGATCGAGACGCCGCTGGTCAAGTCCCGCCTCGATCTGGCGCTCGCCCGCTGCGA
>NZ_JBFWZI010000011.1:71124-79809 GCF_050185545.1 Reyranella sp.
GCTCCTGCCAGCATCCCGACAACGTGTGGAGCCTGCACGGCCTGCACGAATGCCTGGTCCGGCGCGGCGACAAGATCGAGACGCCGCTGGTCAAGTCCCGCCTCGATCTGGCGCTCGCCCGCTGCGAGGTCCCGGTCCACGCCTCCTGCTTCTGCCGCCGCAAGGCGATGGCGGCGTGACCTCTTCCGGACCGCGGGCGTCTCGCCCGCTCATGATCATGAGTGGGCGAGACGCCCGCGGTCCGGAAGACATGAGGGACACGCCCGCTTCGGCGCCGTCCGGCGGCCGTCCTTGCGGGGCCGCACGGCGGCGTGGCCGCAGGCCGTGCAGGCGTCGATCTCGAAATCGACCCAGTGGGTCGGCGTGCCGCATGCCTCGCACGGCAGGCCGCGACGCGACTGGGTGAGGCCGAACCCTGGAGCCTGGCATTTCGGGCACAGGCATTCCAGGCGCTTGGCGAGCTTCCACGACAGCGCGCGCAAGACGCGCATGCGCGTCGGGTTGCGATGGGCGCGCATGTCGGCGATGACGATGGCGAGCCCCTCCTCCGAGCGCCTTGCCTCGCTGTCGACCGCGGCCACGACGTCCTCCAGCCGCGTCAGGTCCTTGATCGGCCTGGTGGGGTCGGTGCTCGAGATCACGAACACGCCGTAGCGCGGAAAACCCATCGCCTTGACCGCCGCGGGCACGGCGGGATCGCCCGCCGGGAAGCGATGAAGCCGCCAGTTGGTGCGCTCGGTGCCCAGCGTCTCGACCAGCCGGACGCCGCGACGACGGTCGATGAAGGCCATGGCCTCGACGCCGCTCGCCACGAACGGCACGCGGACGATCGGCCCGTAGCTGCCCTCGCTCGCCACCGCGCAGTCGACATCGAGCGTGTGGAAAGCGAGCTCGGCCTTGAGGAAGGTGGTCTCGACCAGCGCATCGGGCCGCGGGATCTCGCCCGAGAAGGTGCCGAGCGTATCGGTGTCGACATCCGGCGCCACGGTGATGTGGGCGCCCAGCAGCCGCCGGAACGGCGGCTCCATCGCCTGCTCCTTGGCATGGATGGTCGACAGGCCGATCGCCTGGCCTGTGTAGGGATGAGCACGGGACGCCATGGCGCTGTCGCCGGCGCAGGAGGCTGGAGCTACTCCGCGGCTTGCGGCACGGCCTGGCGGGCGAGCTGCTGCTCGACCAGCGTCGCCCAGTAGGACGCGCCAAGCGGCAGGACCTCGTCGTTGAAGTCGTAGCCCGGGTTGTGGACCATGCAGCTGCCTTCGCCGTCGCCGTTACCGATCCAGATGTAGCAGCCCGGCTTCTTGAGCAGCATCCAGGCGAAGTCCTCGCTGCCCATCGCCGGCGTCGGGTTGCGGTTGACGTTCTCCTTGCCGACCAAGGCCGATGCCGCCTGGGCGGCGAACTCGGTCTCCTTCTCGCTGTTCACGGTCGCCGGATAGCGCCGCTCGTAGCGCCACTTGGTGACCTCGGCGCCGAAGCCCGCCGCGACGTTGCGCGCGATCTTCTCGATGCGCTTCTCGATCATGTCCTGGACCGGCTTCTTGAAGGTGCGCACGGTGCCGCGCAGCACGCATTCCTGCGGGATCACGTTCCATGTGTCGCCGGAATGCATCTGCGTGGTCGAGACTACGGCGGTGTCCATCGGATCGATGTTGCGCGCCACGATCGACTGCAGAGCCGTCACGATGTGGGCGCCGACGACGACAGGGTCGATGCCGTGATGCGGCATGGCGCCGTGGGCGCCGACGCCCTTCACAACGATCTCGAAGATGTCATAGGCAGCCATCATCGGGCCGGGGCGGACGGCGAAGCGGCCCACCGGGATGCCCGGGATGTTGTGCATGCCGTAGACGCCCTCGACCGGGAACTTCTCGAACAGCCCCTCCTCGACCATGACCCGGCCGCCGCCTTCGTTCTCCTCGGCGGGCTGGAAGATGAAGTAGACCGTGCCATCGAAATTCCTGGTCTCGGCCAGGTACTTGGCCGCACCAAGCAGCATCACCGTGTGGCCGTCATGGCCGCAGGCGTGCATCTTGCCTGGGATCGTCGACTTGTGGTCGAAATCGTTGGTTTCGTGCACGTCGAGTGCATCCATGTCGGCGCGCAGCCCGATCGCCCGCTTGGATGTGCCCGAGCGCAGCACGCCGACCACCCCGGTCCTGGCCAGCCCGCGATGAACCTCGATGCCGAACGACTTCAGCTTGTCGGCGACGATATCGGCGGTCCGCACTTCCTCGAAGGCCGTCTCGGGGTGGCTGTGAATATCATGCCGCCAAGCGGTCATGTCCTTGTGGAACGAGGCAATGCGGTTGTTGACCGGCATACATATTCTCCCGGAATGCGCTGGCTGGCTGGACCGTAGGCATGCCGGAAGGCGGGTTAAACGTCAACGGCCGCTGTCGTAACTCCGCTCTTCGACGGCAAGCCGGCCTTCCTCGATCGCGTGGCAGGCCACCGTGCCGCCCTCGATCGGCAGCGCCTTCGGACGCTCGACCTTGCAGCGCTCGTTGGCGAAGGGGCAGCGCGGATGGAACGAGCAACCCGACGGCGGGTTGATCGGGCTCGGCACCTCGCCAGCAACCGGGGCGCGCTGGCGGCCGGTCATCTCGAGGTCGGGGATCGTATCCAGCAGCATCCGTGTGTACGGGTGCTTGGGCCGGCGGAACAGCGTGTCGGTCGGCGCAACCTCGACCAAGCGGCCGAGATACATCACGCCGACCCGGGTCGAGATGTGATAGACGACCGCGAGGTTGTGCGAGATGAACAGGTAGGTGAGCTGCAGGCGGCGCTGCAGGTCGACCATCAGGTTCAGGATCTGCGCCTGCACGGAGACGTCGAGCGCCGAGGTCGGCTCGTCGCAAACCAGGAACTCCGGCTCGCTGGCGAGTGCGCGGGCGATCGAGATGCGCTGGCGCTGGCCGCCGGAGAACTCGTGCGGATACTTGCGGCCATCGGCCGGCGTCAGGCGCACCTGGCGCAAGAGGTCGCCGACCCGCTTCTCGAGGTCTGCTTTGTCCTTGGCGAGGTCGAAGGCGCGGATCGGCTCGGCAATGATGTCGAATACGCGCCAGCGCGGGTTGAGGCTGGCATACGGGTCCTGGAAGATCATCTGCATGCGCCGGCGCAGCGCCGCCGTCTCGGCCTGGCTGCGGCGCCGGGCCATGTCGTTGCCGTCGAACTGGATCGAGCCCGCGCTCGGCGGGTAGAGCCCGACCACGAGGCGGGCTACCGTCGACTTGCCGCAACCCGACTCCCCCACCAGCGAGAAGGTCTCGCCCTTGGCGATCTCGATGTCGATGCCGTCGACCGCCTGCACGATCTGGCGTGGCCGGCCCTCGAGCGTGCGCACCAGCCACGGCGCCGACACGTCGAAATAGCGCTTCAGCCCGGCGAGGCGGACGAACTGGCCGGTCGTCCCGTCAGGCATCGACAGTCTCCCGGGCAATCGGCGCGCCCACCCCGCCGCGATCGTGTAGCCAGCAGGCGGCGCGGCTGGTCCCGGCCGACATCAGCTCGGGCCGCTCGCTGAGGCAGCGCGCGCCGCGCTCGGTGCAGCGTGGGTTGAAAGCGCAGCCCGGCGGGATCTCGGTCAGGCGTGGCATGGCACCGTCGATCTGGGTCAGCCGGTCATGACGCACGCCGAGGCTCGGGATCGAGCCCATCAGCCCCTTGGTGTAGGGATGCCTCGCGTGCTTGACGACATCGCGCACCGGCCCGATCTCGGCGATGCGGCCGGCATACATCACGGCCACCCGGTCGGCGGTCTCGGCGATCACGCCCATGTCGTGTGTCACTAGCATCACCGCCGTCGCGTGCTCGCGGCACAGCCGCTTCAGCAGCGCGATGATCTGCGCCTGGATCGAGACGTCGAGCGCCGTGGTCGGCTCGTCGGCCACGATCAGGCGCGGCCCGGCGCACAGCGCCAGCGCGATCACCACGCGCTGGCGCATGCCGCCCGAGAACTGGTGCGGATAATGATCGATGCGGGTCTCGGCGCCGGGGATGCCCACCTCCTTCAGGAGATCGAGCGCGCGCTGACGTGCCTCGGAGGCCGACAGCGGCAGGTGCGTCTGGATGGTCTCGACGAGCTGGCGGCCGACCGAATAGAGCGGGTTCAGGCTGGTCAGCGGGTCCTGGAAGATGGCGCCGATCCGAGCCCCACGCACCTTGCGCATCTCCTCGTACGGCAGATTGTCGATGCGCCGTCCCTCGAGGCGGATCTCGCCGGCGGCGACCCGGCCCGGCGGTTCGAGCAGGCCGATGATGGCGTTGCCGGTCAGCGACTTGCCGGCGCCCGATTCGCCCACCACGCCCAGCACCTCGCCCGGTGCGATGTCGAACGACACGTCATCGACCGCCAGCAGGGTGCCGCGCCGGGTCGGGAACTCGACGCGCAGGTTCTTCACCTCGAGCAGCGGCGGGTTGTTGGAAGGAGTCGTCATCAACTCATGATCTCATGGTTCGTGCTCTTCCGGACCGCGGGCGTCCCGCCCGCTCATGATTCATCAGCGGGCGGGACGCCCGCGGTCCGGAAGAACGCTCGCGGTCCGGAAGATACTGAACCCGCTTGCCTCGGGTCACCTTGCTCATCGCAGCTTCGGGTTCAGGGCGTCGCGCAGCCAGTCGCCCAGCAGGTTCACGGCCAGGACCAGGGCGGCCAACGTGATGCCAGGGAACACCGTGATCCACCAGTCGCCCGATTGCAGCACCTCGTTGCCGAGGCGGATCAGGGTGCCGAGCGACGGCTCGGTCGACGGCAGGCCGACGCCGAGGAACGACAGCGTCGCCTCGGTGATGATGGCGAGGCCGAGATTGAGGGTGGCGATCACCAGCACCGGGCCGGTGACATTGGGCAGCACGTGGCGCACCATGATCAGCAGCGGCGACAGGCCGATGACGCGGGCTGCCTGCACATACTCCTTGTTCTTCTCGACCATGACCGAGCCCCGCACCGTGCGCGCGTAGCTCACCCAGAACGACAGGCCGATCGCGCCGACGATCACCAGCAGGGCGATCTCGTCGTGGCGCTTGACGGAGATCAGACCGCGCACCACGCCGTCGATCAGCAGCGCCACCAGGATCGCCGGGAAGGTGAGTTGGACGTCGGCGATACGCATGATCACGGCGTCGACCGTGCCGCCGAAATAGCCGCTGATCAGGCCGAGCGTGATGCCGATCAGCATGGCGACGAACACCGAGGCGAAGCCGACCTCGAGCGACAGGCGCGTGCCGTACATGATCGACGACAGCACGTCCCTGCCTTGGTCGTCGGTGCCGAGGGGGAAGGTCCAGTCGCCGTCGGCCGAGACCAGCACCGGCGGCTTCAGCCCGTCACTGAGGTTGAGCGTCGCCGGGTCGAACGGCGTGTGCGGCGCCAGCACCGGCGCCAGGAAGGCCATGGCGAAGATGAACAGCGTCAGGAGCGCCGCCGCCACCGTCATCGGCGAGGACTTGAAGCTCCACCAGATGTCGCTGTCGGTGACGCGATGCAGCCAGCCGGCCGCGGCGGTTCCGTTCGCCATCTCAATGCCCCGCCGGCCGCGCGCTGCCGGCGCCACGCAGGCGCGGATCGACCACCGAATAGAGCAGGTCGACCGTGAGGTTGATGACCACGAACAGCAGGCCGATCAGCAACAGGTAGGCCGCCATCACCGGGATATCCGAGAACTGCACCGACTGGATGAAGAGCTGGCCGACGCCCGGCCAGGCGAACACCGTTTCAGTCACGATGGCGAAGGCGATCAGCGAGCCTAGCTGCAGGCCGAACACGGTGATCACCGGCACCAGGGTGTTCTTGAGCGCGTGACCGAAATTGATCGCATGATTGGTGAGGCCGCGGGCGCGCGCGAACTTGATGTAGTCGGTGCGCATCACCTCGAGCATCTCCGACCGCACCAGGCGCATGATCAGCGTGAGTTGGAACAGGCCGAGCGTGATCGACGGCAGGATCAGCGCCTTCAGCCCGGAGATCGTCAGGAAGTTGGTCGTCCACCAGCCGATCTGCACGGTCTGGCCGCGGCCGAACGACGGCAGCCAGTGCAGGCTGACGGCAAAAATCAGGATCAGCAGGATGCCGACCAGGAACGGCGGCAGCGAGACGCCGAACAGCGACACCGCCTGCAGCAGCCGGCTCGACCAGTGGCGTGGATAGAGCCCGGTATAGACACCCATGGGCACGCCGACGAACAGGATGAACACGGCGGCGCAGAACGACAGTTCCAGCGTTGCCGGGACGCGCTCGAGGATCAGCCGACCGACCGGCTCCGACGTGCGATAGCTCAGGCCGAAATTGCCGCGCGCCGCATTGGTGATGAAGCGGAAGAACTGGATCGGCGCCGAGTCGTTCAGCCCCAATTTGTCGCGCAGCGCCGCCCGGTCCTCCATCGAGGTGTCCTGGCCGACCATGGCGTTGATGGGGTCGCCGACGTAGCGGAACAGCGAGAAGGCGACCAAGCCCACCGCCAGCAGCACGGCGATGGATTGCGCAAGTCGTCGCAGGATGAAGGCAAGCATGTCTGGTTGATTGGCTCGGCGGCAGGCCTAGCAGGATTGGCGCCAAATGACAGCTTTTTCCTCCTCACGATCAAACTCCTCTCCCCCCGCTGGGGGAGAGAGTTGGGTGAGGGGGTTACAGGTGATGCCACGGCCTTCGAAGCCCCCTCACCCAGCCTCTCCCCCTTATGTGCGGCTCGGCGAAGCCGAACGCGCTCATGAGGGCGGGGGAGAGGAACATGAGGTGGGCTCTCGAAGCCCCCTACTTCACCGTCACGAAGCGTAGCGGGAAGCTGTTGTCGGCCGGCTGGATCAGGTCGATGTTCTTGCGCGCCGCCCAGACCACGGCCTGCTGGTGCAGCGGGATGTAGGCGAAGTCGTCGACATAGAGCTTGGTCGCCTCGGCGATCATGGCGTCGCGCTTGGCCTTGTCGGTCTCCTGCTCCATCTTGTCGGCGAGCGCGTCGAGCTTGGGATTGGAGTAGCCGCCGGCATTGAACTGACCCTTCTTGGTCTCCTTGTTCGGGGTCTGGATCAGCGCCTCGAAGACGTTGTGGACGTCGTAGGTCTGGGCCGGCGACCAGCCCAGCATGTAGAAGTCGGTGTCGCCCGGCGACAGGTCGCCCTTGCGCAGGATCTTGGCGAAGTAGAGGTTGCGGGTCTGCGCCCGCAGATTCACCTTCACGCCGATGCGGGCCAGCATCGCCACCACGGCCTGGCAGATCTTCTCGTCGTTGACGTAGCGGTCGTTCGGGCAGTCCATGCCGATCTCGAAGCCGTTGGGATAGCCGGCATCGGCCAGCAGCTTCTTGGCCTCGTCCGGCTTCAAGAGCGCCGGGCGCTTGTCGAGATCCTTCATGTAGCCGTTGATGCCTGGCGCCACCATCAGGTTGGTCGGGAAGGACTGACCGCGCATCACCGTGCGCTTGATCGCCTCGACATCGATCGAGCGATGGATCGCCTCGCGCACCCGCTTGTCCTTGAACGGGTTCTTGCCCTTGATGTTGGACTCGGGCAGCTCGGGCCGCTCCTGGTCGAAGCCCAGGTAGACGACGCGCGTCTCGGGGCCTTCGAGCACGTTGATATTGGCTTCCTTCTTCAGCGACTCGGTGTCGGCCGGCGGGACCTCGTACATCATGTCGATGTCGCCCGACTTCAGCGCGGCGACGCGCGTCGCCGCATTGGCGACCGGCGTAAAGATCACCTCGGTGAGGTTGTGCATGGGCTTGTCCCACCAGTTGGGATTGACCACCAGGACCGTGCGCTCGCCGGCGCGCCGCTCCTTGAGCATGAACGGACCCGTGCCCATGGCGTTGCGGGTCGCGAAATTCTCCTCGTTCTTGGTCATCTCGGCGGAATTGACGGCGTTGTTCTTCTCCGCCCACGTCTTCGACATCATGCCCAGCGCCGCCCACTTATCGGCCAGCAGCGGATCGGGATACTTGGTCGTCACCTCGACGCGGAGGTCGCCCGTCTTCTTGATCTCCTTCACCGACACGAAGTTGCTCTGCATGTTCGAGCCCGGGCCGTTGGCGCGGTTGAGCGAGAACACGATGTCGTCTGCGGTCAGGGTCGAGCCATCGTGGAACTTCACGTTCGGCCGGATGTCGAAGAACCAGGTGGTGGGATTGGTCTGGCCCCACTTCACCGCCAGCGCCGGCTCGAGCTTCAGGTTCTTGTCGCGCCGAATCAGCGGATCGTAGATGTTCGAGTTGAAGGTCAGCAGGAAGGTCTCCTGCCGCGCATAGGGATCCATCGAGCTGACGTCGCCCGAGTTAGCCCATTTGAAGGTCTTGGCATCGACCGGACCGGCCAACGCTAGACTGGCGCAGGCGAACGCCGCCAGCGCGAAAGACTGCCTGAAAGTGAAATGCATCCCTGTACCCCTCGATGGCGCCCGTCAGGTCGCGCCGATGTTCTCCCCGCTCCCTGAGTTATGCGCACACGCATACCTATACCCACGTTGCACTGGCGGTGCGGAGGCGTCAATTGCCCAAAAAATTTGCATGCTGGGGGCAGTTGGATTTGCAGAGCGAGGCCCGGTATCGTACCCGACTTCGCTATTCCCTATGTCGCATTAACAGGGTGCCTCCATGAACGACGTTTCTCGCAGCTTCCGCGGCAATTCCAACGCCGCCCGCGACATTGCGCACCATCTGCACCCGTACACCAACTTCAAGAAGCACGAGGAGA
>NZ_JBFWZI010000012.1:0-76972 GCF_050185545.1 Reyranella sp.
CGTCGGGTATTTGACTCGGGTCGTCGCCGTCTCCTCGCTCTTCCACTGCGCGTCCTGCGCCAGCAGCTGCGCATCGGCATCGCTCACCGCACCGGCGAGACGGCTGCGATCCAGGACCATGTAGTTGCGTTGGTATGAGACCGATGTCTTCCAACGCGGCGGCTGCACGATCTCCATTGACGGCAGGCCGGTCTGCGTGCCGAAGGTGTGGGTCTTGACCGGGGACGTCACGGGCGCCGACAGGTAACCCAGGACCAGCGCGCCATTGAGATTGACGAACCAGGTGCCGAGGCATCCCGCCATCACCTCGGAAAGCGCTGCCGCCTTGGTCGTCTCCCTGTCCCAGTAGAAGCCGCAGTCGGCGGACTTGGCGGCGTTGAGCGCCGCCAGAGCCGCGCTGTCGACCTGGCCAACGCTCAAGGCCGTGCCGGCGCGCGTGACGATGCGCCTAGCGATGTCGCCGCGCGTGAGGTAGGGGGCCGCGGGCTGCGTGTCGCCGATGAAGTCGACGGTAATCGGCAGGCTGGGCGAGCTGCCGAGCCGGATGAAGCCCGCGGCGAGGCAGACATCGAAGGCGCCCGCTGCCGGGGCGTTGGCGTCGAGATCGGCAAAGGTCGCGCGGTTGGTGCCGAAGGCCAGCGGGTAGCCACCTTCCTTCACCGCGTTGACTTGCCAGATGGCCGAGTCCGAGAGCTGATAAATCCGCTTGGTCGCCACCACGAGAACCGGCGTGACGTTGAACAGCCGGCCGATGCCGTAGGGCTTGATGATGCCGGCCAGCGTGGCATCGCCGTCGGCCCCACCTGTGCCACCGTATCTACTGTCGTGGAGGGCCGCCGTTTCGAGGAGACGAGCGAGGTTGTGGAGACGGATTTCCTTGGCGTTGTGAGCGGGCAACATGCCGGCCGTGGTGAAGGTGGCGACCGTCGTGAAGGTCGAATAGAGCGCCCCGACGGCACCGCGACGCAGCTCCAGGATGCCGCCGTCGAGCACACCGAACAGCAGATTGTCGAGCACGCCCTTCGGATCGAGCAGCACGACGCCGCCGATGCTGCCGCGTGGATTGAGCACCGGCTCAATGCCGTCGAAGATCGAGAGCTGGAAGGTCGGCGGCGCCGCCAGGGTCGGCGGGACATGCCGGCTGGCCGGCGTATCACCACCCGCCGTCGAGCGGCCGTGCGTGCTGGCAATGTAATTCCAGCTGGTCGGCGTCAGCGGCTCACTGAACCGGACCAGATACTCATAGGCCGACATGCATCAGGCGGCGATCTTCATCGCGATGCGCCGCATGAGATCGAGCAACTCGCCGATCTGCGCCTGTTGATCGCCACCGCTGTCGAGCACCCCTTCCATCTTGACGCCAAGCGCGGCGAACTGCTGGCTGACCGTCTCCAGGGCTTGCGTGTTGGCCGCCATCGCCGGCGCCAGGTCGGCGATGTTGCCGCCGTTCGCGGCGTACACGGCCGTGCCGTTGCCGATCAGCTCCTGGCGCAGCGTCTGGTAGGCCATGGTCGACGTGCCGTAGTAGGACATCGCCGCCTGTGCGTACTCGGCGGTGGCTCCCCCGAGGGCGGCGATCGCCGCACTGTCGCCGGCATTGGCCTTGGCCAGGGTCGCCAAATAGGTGCCACGGGTGCCGCTCAGCACGTCGGCGGGATTGGCCCCGGAGAGATCACCATAGGCGAGGCGCCTGATCACGTCCTGCAGCGAGCCCAGCGACTGGCTGGTGAACTGCTCGAGGAGCGCTTTTCTATCCTGGAGGTACTTCTCCTCGATTTTGTTCATGTCGATGAAGAAGGCCTCGACGCCGTCGATGCCGTAGAGATCGGGGCGGGTGTTGAGGGCACGCTGCCAGGCAGAGGCTTCCTTGCGGATCTGCTCGTACTGCCTGTCGAGGGTTTCCAGCCCGATCGTCTTCGGGTCGCGGCTATCGAACGGCGCCATAAAAGCCTTGGCGGCGTCGATGATGGACTTCTCCTTGAACGCCTCGATCTTCGTCACGTCGGCGTCGAGACCGTTGGTCTTGGCGAAGCTCCAGAGCGCCCCAAGGGAGTTGTTGATACCCGCGACGGCCTGCTCGGCCCCGATCGTCGTCTCGCCGAGGTCCTCCATCGCCTTCTGGAAGTCGATGACGCCCTGCACCACGGCGGCGATCTGATCGACCGAGTTTGGCGTCACGCTCTCGAACGTGCGCTTCAGCACCTTGTCGAGCATGGCCGAGGTGGCGACGCCGCCGCCCAGCAACGATGCCAGCGCGGACTGCGCGCCTGCCTGCTCGATCCCGGGCGTGCTGTTACCGCTGCCCTGCCACCACTGCATGCTGCTGCCGCTGGGCGAGATGACGTAGGCCGTCGTCTGGCCTTCGCGGTAGTTCTGCCAGATCGCATTGCCCCAGATCTTGCTATCGTCGATGACGCCGCCGGCGAGCTTGTAGAGTGCCGCCTGCTTGCCCGGGACGCCGTAGCTGCCGGGCGGCTGACCGCCAAACTGGCTGCTCTCGCTGTTGGTGTAGCCCCCCAGTGCGCCGTTCCATGCCCACTGCGTCGACGCACCGACCAGCGGCGGCATCTTGTAGCCGCCACCGAACAGGCCATCGAGCAGGCCGCTGCCACCGAGCAAACCGGCCAGCAAGCCCACGGCGGTGCCGATCGGGCCGAAGGCGGAGCCGATCAGTCCGGCACCGGCCGCGAGGGACATGCCACCGCCGATGATGCCGCCGACGCCGGAGACGATGGAGCCCGGCGAGCCGCCGCCGGAGAAGAGGTTGTAGGCACCGTAACCGATCGAGCCGAACCCACCGATCAGGCCGAGCGGCGTCAGGCCGGCCGCGCCCGCGATGTTCGGTGCCGGCCCGTACATGCCGGCTGCAACCGGCGCAACGCCGGAGAATCCCCCGATGATCGGGGTATTCAACCAGTTGCCGACGCTGCCGAGCCAGCTGCTGCCGCCCGACGCGTTGAACAGGCTGCCGAGGCCGAGCGCGGTTCCCACCCCGCCGAGGCCACCCCCGCCCCCGCCGACCCCCAGGGACGACACGGTCGAGGGCGACAGGATGCCGAGGCTGCCGAGCGCATTGACACCGATCGAGATGATCGGACGCACGGTTGCCAAAGCCAAAAGCTCGGCGATCATCTTGCGCACGGTCACCTTCAGGGTCTCGCCGAGGCTTTGAAGGTTGACTTGGCCGGATCGCAGGATCTCCTCGAAGGTGCTGGCCGCGGTCGACTGGATCTCACGCCAGGCCTGCTTCCAAGGCTCCATCCAGAGTTCTGTTGCCTGCTTCAGCTCCTCGGCCTGGATCTTCAGGCGCTCATTGGTCTCGATCGCTGAGCGGCGGTTCTCGACATCCTGGGCCGTGAGCGCCGTGCCGGCTTTCTCGGCCTCCTGGCGCGCCTTGATGACGGCCAGCTCGCGCGCCTGTACCTCCGGCAGTTCGTTCCTGAGGTCGATCTGCGCCTGCAGGATGACGTTCTGCTTCTGCAGCTCGGTAGTTGCGACGTTGAAGGCCTCGGCCGCCTTGCCCTGCGCGATGTCGAGCAGGAGGTTCCGAACGGTCGTGAGTCGCGGATCGCTCTCCTTCAAGCGGGCATTGAAGATGTCGTAAAGCTTCTGGGTGGCGTCGAGGGTCGCCTGCTGCTCCTGGAACGCGACGTCGCCGGCGCGCGCCGCCGCCGTCATGGCGTTCTGGGCGTCCCGGCTGATCGTGAGCTGCTCGGTCAGCTCTTTGTACTTGTCGGCGGCGCCCTGGCCCTTCTTGTCGCCGGGCGAGGTCGCCGGCGTTGACGGCGGCATACCACCGCCGGTCAACGTGTCGATGCCGCTGAGGAAGTCGCCGGCCGTGGCAATTTCGCGCCTGACCGCGCGACGCTGCTCGAGTTCGGCCCGGTAGTCGCGGATCCCGCCGAACAGGTCTCGGGTGCTTTGGCGAAGGACCTGCTCGTTGGCCATGGCGACGGATGGTTCCAGGGCGAGGCCGCCGGGTGGGCCGCCGCCAACCCGTCCCAGCCTGATCGGATCGTAGAGGTTGACCGTCCCGCCTCCGAACCACGACGGCCTGGGAATCGAGGACAAGGCGTTGAGACCCTTCTCCACGGCTTCCAGCACGGCGTTCATCGCATCGACGAAGATTTGCCGGAGGTCTTCGCCGATGCCGGTGAAAGTGTCGATAAGGCGGCCACGTGCGGCGGCGCCATGGACGTTGAGGTCGTAGAACGCCTGCTGCGCGACGGCCGTCCAGTCGCCGATCGTCGTCGTTGCCGCCGAGAGTGCCGGGCCGATCTGCCGGAAGCCCTGCGCCAGGAGCGCAGCACGCACCGTCAGGCCATCGATCATGCGGCCGACGAAGTCGAAGTCGCCGTCCTTCGCGGCCCGGGTCAGGCTGGCCAGCGCTTCGCCGAGAACGGTGCCAAGTAGGCCAATGGCGCCGCCAATTTTGGTCGACTTATCGATCTCACCGGCGAACTGAACCCATTGGTTCTTCAGAACCGTGAAACCGCCGCCGATGGTGAGCGTAGAAGCCTGCGCTTGGACCTCGGTTTCTTTGAATCCCTTGAGAAGACCCTCGAAGAACGCCTGCGATGTGACCTTTCCGTCGGTGACCGCGGTCCGGAGCTTGCCAACACTGCCTTCCATGCCGGCCATGCCGCGGGCCGCGGCCTGGGCGATCGGGAAAGCGCCCTCCAGGATGGAGTTGAACTCCTCTGCCCTGACGACGCCGGCTGCCATGGCCTGCGACAGTTGCAGAAGAGCGCCGGACGCCTGCTCCGTTGATCCGCCCTGGACGCGCAGAGCCGCCGAGACACCCTCGACGAACTTGAGCATCTGGTCCTGGGAGGTGCCGAGTTCGCGGCTCGCCATGCCCAGACGGCTGTAGAGCTGGCCGAGAGCGCCGACTTCCACCCCGTTCTTGCTGGCAATCTGGAATAGACGGTCCTGGACGTTGACCAGGTTCTGGCCTTCGAGGCCGGCCACCTTCATCGCATTCTGCAGCTGCGTGAACGTGTCGATCGCCTGGACCAGCTCGCGGACGGCAAGGGCCGCAGCAAGAGCGGCGAAGGCGCGCTTGAAGGTCGACTCGAGGGCGCTGACGGCCGACGAAAGAGACCCCGCGCTGCGCTCGATGTCCTGCATCGCGCGCCGCGCGGCATCCCGTCCGTCGACTGCCTTGGAGCTGTCGATGACCAGCCGGATGATCTTGACTTCATCGGCCATACGGCAGTCCGTGTTGTCGATTGCTCACTGACGGAGGCGCCTCAACGCGTCGGCGATGTCTTGCGACTGCTGACGCCGGCTCTCTTCCCAGTCGATGTCCTCCAGTCCGGCGACGATCTCGACGAATTCGTCGAGGTCATCGCCCTCGAAGCCCAACCTTTCGCCCTCCGCACGGATGCTTTGGCGCGGCGTCTTCTGCTGCAGGAGCAGCGCACCCGACATGCCGAGCGAATGCGAGAGGTATGGCCTGTCACGTCGCAAGTACGCCCAGGCGTCGTAGTAAAGCTGCTCGTCTGGGGACAGATATGGCCGGGACAGCAGCTGTTCGGTGCCCCAGTCGTCGCCCTGCCGGGCGATCAGGTGCCACTTCGGGACATCAGCGGCGTGCTGGATGTCCCAGCGGATCAGTTTCCCACGGATTCACGCACGGCCTGGGCGCGTGCGCCGCGGAAGTTCTTGGTGTCTCGCACCAACTCGAGCACGGCGAGGTAGGCGTCGTCGGATTGCCGGAAGTAGCTCTGGCAGGCGTCGAGCGAGAACGGCACGTCCTCGTCGTTCTCGCCCGGAATGTCCCGCCAGCCGATGACGAAGAGCCTGGGCAGCCACTCGTCGAATAACTGCTTCTGGCGCTTCGGCGAGGCGCCGGCGCGTGTCAGGCGGTTGACCTCTGCGGTGTAGTCGTCGCCGAACTCGACCCAGCGCGAATTGGCGTCGCTCATGCACAGGACTTGCAGCTTGACGCCGTCGGGCAGCCCAAGCTCGGTGCCGATCACACCCTCGATCTCGCGATTGCGTTGGCTCTTCTTGATGTTTCGGAAGCGGAACTCTTCGACCATGTCGGTTCTTCTTCTGATAGTGAGAAGGAGTGGGACTGCCGCTCTCGAACGGGCGGCATTCACGAGGACTACGGCGTCGGAGCGGGTTCGGGCTCCGGCTCAGGGTCCGCGTCGATCGCTTCCATGATCTCGACGAGGCCGGCGGCCTCCCATTGCTGGGCCACGTCGAGGGGAACTGTCGGTGTCTGACCGATGGTGAACCGCTCCTGGCGTTCCCTGTCCTCCCCGATCGGCACCTCGCGATGGAACTTCGCGATGACCTTGACCTTCGCCTGTGCTGCCATCTGCTTTCCCCAAATCAGGCCACGTTGCGGATCAGCTTCATCGCGTTCGCATCCGTGGCGTAGTACTTGCCCATGAAGTTGACGGTGACCTCGTCCGAGCCGCGCGATGCCTTGTCCGGCACCGCGGGGTTCCAGACGTCGAGATTCGGCAGCTGCAGCTGGTCCTTGTTGTTGGCGACGCTGCCGATCGTGAAATCGATCACCTGGCCGCCCGCGAACGTCTTGAAGGCGTCGTAGTCGGCGAGCGCCTTGAGGTAGAACGAGAACGAGCCCGAGACATCGAACTGCCCGAGCGGCATCTGCTGGGGCTTGTCGGAGCCGAAGCCGTATTCCAGGTCGATGCTGTTGGTGACCGTCATGTTGAAGGCGGTCGCGATCGGGCCCGTGACGCCGCAGAGGTTGTTGATGAGGACGGCCGGCGACGACACCGGATCGTGGCCCGGCGTCGGCGAGGCATAGGTCGAGGAAGCGATTGCCGTCGTGCCGGTCGTGTGATCCTTGGCGTAACCAGTGAACGAGACCGTGCCAGGACCACCGATGCGCCACGCAAACTGCGCTGTGTTTACCAGGATGCCCGGGAAGCGCCGATAGACGCTGGTAGCGCCGACGTGCTTGATCTCCATCGCGAAGGGCTGGATGGTCGAGGCGTTCTTGAGCTGGTTCGTCGCCCAGGCATTGCACAGGAGGCCTTCGAGCCAGATGTCGAGCGCCGAGTCGCGGGCCCAGGCGAACTCGGCGGAGACCTCGAACCGCGTGTTCTCCTGCACCATCGCGGCAGCCATGCGGTGCGGCGTGCGTTCCGGCGATCGGCTGCGGCCGTTGATGCCGACACCGTCGGCGCGGGTCTCGCGGCAGATCTTCCAGGCCGGCGTGGGCGGGATCGTGCCCCACACCGTCTCCTTCACGACAGCGGTCTGCCGCAAGGCATTGTCCATGGCGCTTGCCTCTCCTCAGGGCACAAAAAAGCCGCCCGAGAGGGCGGCTGGTGGATGCGCTGGCGGTCGCGAACGGTCGGCTTCAGCCGACGTGATAGAGCTCGTAGTCGATGGCCATGGACTCGGTCCAAAGGCCGCCCTTCTTGTCGCCGCCGCCCATGCGGATCGGCTCGAACAGGGTCACGGTGCGACCTGCCGCTTCGAAGGTACTGTGATCCGTCCGCAACGCTTCGAGCAGCAGCCAGGCATAGCGACCCGCGGCCTTCTGGTGCTCGCTCAGCGGCATGTTGAAGTTGATCGTGATCTGGCCGGTTTCGAGCTGGTGGTTCTGCCTCGGTGCTCCCCACGAAGCCTGCTTCTCGCCGCCTGAGATGATCTCGAAGTCGATGTAAGGCGCGCCGGCATCTGGGCTGACGCCGGTGTTGCGCGTGTCGACCACGCGCCACGGGTCGACGATGCCGACGATCCCGGCCACCTTCTCCAGGTGCGCCAGGAAGGCATCGTGCAGCGGATCGCCCACCTCGCCTGTCGACATAGCCGCCTCAGCTCACCTGGCTGGGTCTTACGAACAGTTGAAGCGCCGGGTACACTTGGTCGCGCAGCACTTTCGGCCGCTTCGGCCCATCGACGATCCTGCCCTTGATCTTGCGGCGACCACCGACCTGGCCAAGCACCTTTGCGCCGAGATTGAGCTTCACCAGCTTGTAGTCGACATAGACCGACCGGCTGTAGCGCTGCACGATCATGCGCAACACCGGCCGATAGATGCCGCCCGGCGCCTGGCGGCTCGAGCCGCGCCGCCGCTGGCGGCCGGTGCGCTGGTTTGCGGTCGCGCTCTCCAGCTTGCGGGCATAGATGCGAACGTTGACGAGCTGGATGCGATCGCCTCCCCTCACCCGCTGCAGCGCGGGGCGCCAGGGACCCTTCACCTCAACGTCGTTGATGAGGAGCCGGTGATCGTCGCGATAGTGGCCGCCCTCCTCCGGCCCGATCGGGCTGCGCCGCACGAGTTCGGCGTGTGCCAGCATGACCAGGTCGGCGATGTCGGCCCGCGCGACGAACTCGATCTTGCCGAAGGGCCGCACCTGTTTCGGATCCCGGCCCACCACGCCGTCGGTGATGACGACCGGTTGCGGGTCGAACCCTCGGCGAACCTCGGCCGTGAGGGCTCGCGGCCAGAGATCCTGCATGTTCGCCTGGACCCACTCGCCGATGCTCCGATCGAGTTGCGGCAGGGACGGGCCTTCGACATGTACCGGCATCGATTACCCCGCGACCATCAGGATGTAGCCCTCGATGCGCCGGCCCTTCAGGAGCGGTTTCACGTCGAGGACCTTGCAGGTCCGCCCGTTGATCGTGATGCGATCGCCAGGGAACGGCGTTCGGAGCTTCCAGCTCGACGCGATCAACTCGTGTGGTCGGATCCTCACCCTGAACACCTGGTGCTCCCCGGCGTTCGTGGTCGCCTCCGTGCTACCAGGGGTTCGCTTGGCCCGGAGCGCGACGATCTCGCTTTCGCCAGGCCGCGCATAGGCAGCAAGATCCCCTACCTTCCCAAGGCTGCGCGCATACACAGTCAGGTGCGGCCGCCAGTAGACCGTCGCCCAGCCTTCTGACGTGACGTCGGCGATCGTGAGCGCCGCGTCCGCCGCAATCAGCGTCAGGGCCGTCGCCGACAGCGTGACGTTCTCGAACGTGCCGACGAATGACGCCAAACCCCAGCGCTGGAGCGTCGACGTCAGCGTGATGGTGTCAACATCTAGTGCTGACGAAGCCTGGACCAGCGCCGCGGCCGAGGCCGCCAGCAAGACATCATTCACTGCGACATCGGACTGGCCAGCCACCATCGTGGCAGCAGCTCCCATCAGTCCGACATCGTCAATCGCCAAGCTTGCAACCGCAGGCGCCACGCGCTGCCCAAATGCCGACAGTGTGATGTCGTCAAGGGCCAACACTGCCTGGCCGGCGACCGGCGCTATCGCTGCAGCCGACAACTCGATGTCGCCGGAGGGCAGAGTGGCAGTGCCGGCAATCCCGGTTACCATCGCCGCTGCCAGTGTCACGTCGAGGAAGGCCAAGTCGGCCGTCCCCTCGATCGGAGCGCTTGCCGTCGCCAGCAAAGTGATGGCATCGACCGACGCGCTGGCCGATGCCGACGTCGTGACCGTGAAGACCGACGACAGGCTCGCGTCGTCCAGGGTTCCGACGAGCCCGCCCACCACGGGAATCAGACCCGCCGCCGACAGCACGACATCGCCGACCTGAGACGCGGCCGTGCCGACGATCGACGTAACGGCCTCGGCCAGCAAAGCGATATCAGCAACGCCGAGGTCAGCCACTGCCGCTACCGGAACGCTGGCCATAGCCGACAGCGTCGTCTCGTCGACCGCCACGTCGGCCGACGCCGGGGTCGCGACCGTGAAGGTCGACGACAATGTCACGTCGTCCAGCGGCTCGACGAGTGCGCCGACGACGGGAGCCTGCGCAGAAGCCGTCAGCGTGATATCGTCGACGGTCGCCAAGGCTGCGGCCAGATCGAGATTGGTGCCGTTGGCCGCCAGCACGACGTCGTCGAGCGCCAAGGCGAGGCCCGCCACAACGCCGATTTGGCTCACAGCCGACAGCGTCGTGTCAGCAACGTCGAGGCTTGCGGCTGCCGCCACGCTGGCTGTCGCCGACGCGACTAGTGCGACATCGGCGACCGACGCAGTCGCCGTGCCAACGACCGGCACCGCGGCCGTCGCCGCCAGCGCTACGTCAGCAAGGACCTGGTCGAGCGAGGCGAACGCAGAAGCACCAACGCAGAGAGCTGCTTCGAGGGTGAAGTCGTCAATAGCACGTTCAGTGGCCGCGGCGATCGCCATGGTAGCGGAAGCGGCGAACGTGATGTCGTCGAGCGCGGAGTCGGCCGACGCAGTCATTACCACTGTAGTCGTTGCGGCCACCGCAACATCGGCCACGTCGAGGTTCGCCGCAGCGGTCAGTGCAACAGCGGCCGTCGCCGGGAGGAGCACGACGTCGTTAAGGTCGAGGTCCGCCGCAGCAGCAATCGACGCCGTCGCCGCGGCGGTAAGGCCGACGTCGTCGACGGTGACGGCGACGGTACCCCGCACCAGCGCCGCCGCCGTGGCCTGCAGGGCTACATCGTCGAGGGCGACGGTCAGCGCCGCATTGAAGTTCGTACTGGCGATGACATGGAACGCCAGGTGCTGGTAGTGCCGGCGCGTCGCCGCCCAGGCGCGGTGCAAGCGCGCCTCCCGATGCCGCCAGGCCGTCCGCCTCTCGATCGCGATCTCGGCGGCCCGCGCGCGCCGCAGCGTTTCTGCGACGACGTTCGCTTCGCGCCGGCGAACGACGTGCTTGATCGCCGGCGCCGACGCCCGCCGTCCCTTCCGCTTCAGCCAGGCCTGGCGCTGTTCGGCCCGGACCGACGCCGCCTCCGATGGGCGTCCACGGACGACAGCAATGGCCTCACTGCGCTCGCGCGCCAGCCTGTTGACGATCGGCGCGGACGAGGGCCGGCGGAAGACGTAGCCCTTGGCCATGCGCTAACGCCTGATGTAGGCGCGTCGCGCCGGCCCGCCGGCGAAGGGAAACACCGGCGGCGCCGTGATCGTCCAGCCGCTGTTGCCGCCGCCGTCCATCGAGTTCGTCGCCGTGAAGGACGCCCCGCCTGAGGCGTGCGAGTCCCTTAGATCAACCCAATCACAGACCACGCTGCCGGTTGCCTTGACCAGGTTCCAGGAGGCGCCGTCCGCCTGGCTCCGGAGCGTCGTCTTGGCCGACCCGCCGGTGCCACCCAACGTAAACGTCGACACCGTCTGGGTGGAACCTCCGGCAAAGTGGATCGTGTGCAGCCCCGCATCCGACTTTAAGTCGTTGAACGTGTTCGAACCGTTGACAAAGAGGGTGCCGGTGTAGGCTCCTGCAAACCAGACGTCGTTGTAGGTCTTGCCACCCCCGTTGAAGGTCCGCGCCGCGGCGGAGGTGTTGGTGAACTTGATCGTCGAGGTCCCGGCCGACAGGGCGCCGAGCATGTCCCAGGCCGATGCGCCGCCGACATCCACACCAGTGACCTGCACCAGAGAAGCGCCCAGCGTGAGGCTGGCACCTGACGCGACCTTGACCCGCGTTGCCGAGACACCGTATCCGCCGGTATCGAGAGTCCCGGATACGACATTTAGGACGGCGGTCGAGATGAGCGCTACGTCGAGGGTGACCGTCCCCGTCTCGATCTGGACACCAGGGACGCTATCGTAAATCCTGTGAGTGCCCGACTTCAGGATGAACACATAGTCGGGAGCCGGGTTGATGACGGTGCAGCGGAATATCTGGCCGCCGCCGCTGTTGATCGTCAGCCGATAGGTGTTCTGGCAGTTCAGTTGCCAATACGGTCCCCCGGATCCAACGAAGCTTGCGCATACGGCATCAGCCGTCAGGCGGATCGCGTCGGAAATCAGATTGGAGTTGTTGTCGAGACGGACGTCGTCCGACGCCGTCGGCACGCTGGCGCCACCCGCCCCTCCACTCGAGGTCGACCAGTGCGCGGTGTCGGACCAATCGCCTGCACCGCCGACCCAATAGCGAAAGGCCATCGCGCGCCTCTACAAGCCGATCTCTTCCCAGGTGATGAAGCCCGATACGGTCATCGACCCCGACGGCGCGTTCGGCAGGTCGACGATGATGCCGGTGCCGGGCGCAAAGTAGAGCCGATCCTCGGGCGCCGGCATGTAGAACCATCCGTTCAGCAGCTGCCAAGTCTTGGAGAGCAGCGTCGTGATCGTGCCGGCCGAGGCCTGCGTCGTGTCGTTCATGCGGGCAGTGACGCCCGAGCTGGCGCCACCTGGCGAATGCAGGACGGCAGTCGCCACCGAGCCGCCGGAGCCCTGGGTCACGGTCACGGTATGGCGCTTGATGCGGACCTCGCGCGCCTCGACCGCGATCAGGCCCTTCTGGTCGAGCTCGATGTGGTGAAGGATCAGGGGGTATGCAGCACCTGCCTTGATGTGCCAGAGGTCCTGCGCCTGCGACACGGCAATGGCGTGCATCGGCACGGTGAAGATGGCCATGGTCTAGTTTGCCCTCCGTGAGATCAGCCGAGGCCGGCGAGTGTCTCGACGAGCGCATCGCGCTTGGCCTCGACGACGGTCTTTAGGTAGCCGTAAAGGCCCGCCGTCTCGTCGACGTCGAGCGTGATCTCGGCCCGGACAAAAGAGCCGTCGGCGCGATCACCGGAGAGCCGGACCAGCGGGATCGCCTCGGCGATCCGGGCGTCGAGATCGGCGATCGCTTCGTTGGCCTTCCGGATCGCAGCCGCGACCGCGCCGGCCTGCTCGGCTTGTTCGACAGTGAGTGCCATGGGCGCCCCGCTCTATGGATTGCCGGCGTTGAAGGTCCACGCCGTGATGGTGATCTGCTGGTGCTGATTGACGTTGACGTTGTCGACCGTCATCTCGCCACCGCCGCCGGTGTTGGTGACGCTGCCCTGGAGCATGCAGTTGCCGCCACTGTCGTAGAGGCGAAAGTGTCCGATGATGCCGTCGGCATCGGCGTCGGTGTCCTGCCAGGTCCCGGACTTCACCTTCTGGCCGCCCGCGGCAGCGGCCAGCCAGTCCGAGGGCAGGTTGATCGTCGCCACCACCGTGCCGGAGTCAGGGTCCGCCGCGGCAGTCGGCTTGGCGCCGGTTCGCAGCTTCAGCACCGGACTGGTGCCGATGAAGGCCTCGATGGAGTCGAGCATCGCATTGCGCAGCCCGACGATGAAGTTCATCGCCATTGCATGTGTCCTGTCGTGTTCGGAGGAAGGGGGCCCGTCGCGAGCGCGTCCCTGCGCAACGCGCAGGCACGGTGACGGCCGGATAGAGAGAGTAAGAGCGCTTAGACTGAGAAGTGCCGGTATGGCGCCAGCGCGGTCTCGACCTGGATCAGGAGCCCCGAGCTGCCGATGCTGTTGCCGCCGGGCACGTTGAAGCTCACCTGCTCGAGATCAGGCGTCGTGTAGGAGCGCACTCCGGGATCACGCCCGGCCGCGAGGGCGACATACCTGGCCTGCTCAGCGGCGGCGGCCGCCAGGTCGGCCGGCGCCTCGTCGGGCAAGGTCCAGCCCGCCCGGTACTCGACCACGATCTTGCCGATCGCCCAGGGCGCCGGCGCATCGGCGACGAGGCGCAGCAGGATACTCCCCGTTGTGAGCCGGAAGTCGGCGTCGGGGTCGAGCGCGACCCCCGATTCCACCACCGACTCGATCTCGGTGATGGGGACGCGCCAGGGCAGCAGGAGCCGAGGAGGCCGTTCACGTCGACTTGTGGGCCAGGTCGTCCGCAGGCCCTCGGCCGCAAAGGTGGGAGGCGTGCCGCGTACATCGACGGCCAGGTTGGCGAAGCGCGCCATACTGGCCGTCACCTGGTCGATGATGGCAGCCAGGACAGTTTCCGAGACCACCGCATCGTCTGACATCGTCGCGCGTACGGCTTCCACGGTAGTGAGACGACGGGCCTCGACGGTAAGAGCAGGCTCTATCACCTCAAGGATCGGGTCGTGCACGGCACGTCGGCCGATCAGCCCGGCGGGTTGGGCGTCGGTGCGTTGCGCGGATGCCCCAGGATCCAGACTCCGGCGATGAAGGCGTTGCCGCTGTTGGCCGCCGGGGTGATCGTCACGCGGGCGTAGCGCTTGGAGGTGCGCAGGCCGATCTTGAACACCTTGTCGTCGTCGCCGAACGCGAAGCTCGCCTGGTTCTCCAGGCCGAGCAGCTGATCGTCCGGCACGGCGGCCGCGTCCGACAGGTTGGCCGCATCGCCGTGCTCGACCAGCGTCGCAAACGTCGCATCGGCGTCCGCCAGAGACCCGGTTAGGATGACGAACTCGGCAGCATCGTGGCCGGCAAGGTCGACGATCTGCGACACGAACGGCGTGTTGTCGACGACGGCAGCGGCGGGGCTGATCCCTCGCCTGGGATGAATGTTGTTGTGCAGATCCTGCATCCGACAGTCCTTCTAGAGAGGGTCCTGAATCAAGAAGGCGCACCTCCCGGGAAGTGCGCCTTCAATCGAAGTGGCGATCAGTGCCGGCTGGTCAGGCCGAGCACTTGAGCTTGCGGATGGCCTCGGCCAGCGTCACCGCGCCACCAACCCGCTTCCAGAACAGGAAGCGGACGTTGCCGCTGGTCGCCTGGGTGAGGTTGTCGCGCTGCAGCGACATCGCCAGACGGTCGACCAGCGTATAGGCACGGGCGAAGTCGCCGTAAGCGATGGGATAGGTGTTGGCGCCCTCGCTCGGCATGTCGGGGACCTCGACATAGGGGTCGCCGTCGATCGTGTTGGGCTTGCCGAGCGCCAGGCCCGGCATCCAGATGTACTGCTTGTTGCCGTCCTTGAGCTTGCGGACCGAACCCAGCGTGGTGCGATTGAGCGCCCAGCTGGCGTTGCGCGTATAGGCCGTCTTGATCGAGTGCTTCAAGGTCAGGATGCCGTCGGCCTGGCCGTCGGCGTCGGCGACACTGGCCGCCGAGCCCGATACCGTGGTGCCGACGTCGTTGTTGGTCAGGAAGCCCTCGCACTGGTTGACGCCGGTGCCCGACACGACCTCGGCCCCTTCCTTGACGGCGAACTGCTCGTCGGCCTCCAGGCGCAGCTCGGCCTCCAGGTCGAACGCCGAGTCCTCGAGGTTCTGCCGGCTGATGTCGATCAGGGCGCACATCTCCGGCGCCACGATCTCGATCATGCCCCAGGTGAGACCGGTGGTCTCGGTGCGCGTCTCCTGCTCGCCGACGCGACGGGCGGCGAACTGGCCGGTGCGCTTGGGCAGCATGATCGACTTCGAGCCGGTCGAGCGGACGCGGACCAGCGAGCGCACCGGCGACATTTCGGTGATGCCCTTGATGATCTCCTTCACGTACTCCGGCGGCGCCAGGTAGCCGCCGGTCGTATCGTTCTGGATCGACAGCGACTTGCACTCGGCCTCGACGTCAGCCAGCGCCTTGCGATGCTCGTCCGACAGCTGGATGCCGCCGATCGAGGACAGCACCGCAGCCCACGCCCAGGTCGAGTGCGCCGCCTTGAGCTGCGCCTTGACATCGTCACCGCCGAGCCGCGGCCGCTTGAGCTTGAGCTCCAGCTTGTCGATGGTCTCGCGCAGCTCCTGCTCGCGCTCGATCGCGGCCTTGGCTTCCCGCTCGATCGCGACCAGTTTCTGGTTCACCTCCTCGGCCTGGGCGAGGTCGGTCTCGATCTTCTCGAGCTTCTCCAGCGTCAGCGGATCGGCGGTTCCCTTCTTCTCGATTTCCGCCAGCCGCTGGTCGTTGGTCTTCTTGAACTCCTCGAAGCCGGTCATCAGCGGGTCGACGATCTTTCTGATCTCGTCGGCAACACTGATGCCAGCCCCACCCTTGCGCTCGATGTGGCGCCGATTGGGCATATGCATGCTTTGTCCTGAGGATTAGGGGGTGGTGAAAACGCCGGCAGCGCGCTCGCGCAGGGCCGCCAGCTCCTTCGCCATGCCGCCCTCGTCCCGAGGGGTCGGATTGGCCTTGAAGCCGCCGCTGGCAATCGCCTTGGCGGCGGCAATCGAGAAGCCGCCTGCGTCCCGCAGGAAGCTTTCGAACTCGCGAATGGTCCGGATCGGCCGCGACGCCTTGGCGTCCTCGATCCCGGCCTGGTCGTTCATGCCCCATAGCACGGGGCCGACCTCGAACAGGTCGAGCTTGGTGATGGCGCGGAAGCTCTCCCCGTCGCGCTTGCCGAACGCGCTTTCGATCACCGAGTAGGTGATCGACATGGCGTCGATGGCACCGGCCATCATCCCTTCGTGCAGGGTGCGGCCCCGGTCGGTGTCGAGAGCGATCAGCTGGCCCTCAACCTTGAGCCCGTGGTCGTCCTCCTCAAGCGCCGTCCAGTAGCCGATCGGCAGCAGGTCCTCCGACGACATGCCGAGCCCGTGGTGCCACAGCATCTTCGGCATCTTGCCGCGGGCCTTCCAGTCGACCAGCGTGTCGTGGAAGGCACCCTTCGCGATCACGTCGCCGCCGTCGTCGATGTTGTGGAACACGGCCCCGTAGCCCGAGAAGCTGCCGGGCTTGCTATCGCTCGCGAATTTCAGCTCGAACGGCCGGGTGGTGCGCAGCATCAGGTCTCTCCGGTGGCAGGCGCTGCAGGGCGCTGGGCCTGCGTCGCCATGTTGAGCGGCAGCAGCGGCTCCTCGAGCCCCTCGATCGGGTTGAGGTCCTCGAAGCGGCGGGCCTCGTTGCGGGTCAGCCAGCCGTTGGTGATGCCGCTGGCGTAGAAGCTCGCCCGAGCGGCGTTGTCGCCGCGCAGCAGCCCCTGCAGCGAGAACTTGGCGACGATGTCGTCCTCGTCCGGGAACAGGTCGCGGGCCAGCGACTGCTCCCAGTTCTCGATCCACGGCGCCAGGGTGTGAATGACGTGGGCCAGGAAGAAGGCCTCGGCCGAGGCGAAGGTCGCGGTCTTGTCGGCGTAGCCCACCATCTGGGGGAACACCTTCAGGTCGCGGCAGATCTCCTCGATCTGGAACCGGCGTGTATCCAGGTGCTCGGCATCGACGCCCTTCATGGCGAGTGGCGTCCAACTGCTCTCGATGTCGAGCACCGCCGTCTTGAACCGATTGTGCAGGCCACCCTGATATTGTGCCCAGGCCTCCTTCAACCGGGCCCGCGCGGCATCGTCGAGCGATCCCTTGACTGACAGAACGCCGCCCGGCTGGGTGCCATTGGCGTGAAGGGCGGCGTGGGTCTCCTCAGTGGCGATGGCGAGACCCACCGCTTCGCGGGCAATCTGCAGGGCATCGAGCCCTGCCTGCCCCGTCCAGCTCGGGCCGCGCAGATGAAAGACATCCTCCCGCGGCAGGATCGTCGTGTGCCCGGCGAGGTCGGTCAGGCGGTAGCTCAGCGTGTAGTCGCTGGCCTGCTCGATTGTGTAGCTACCCGGCACCAGCGGGATCAGTTCCCGGGGCACTCCGCGCACGCGGCCGATATAGGCGCAGCCGTTCCCCAGCAGTGCCGCATGGAACATCATCACCTGCCGGAACTCGAAGGAGGTCATCCACTCGTTGGGGCGTCGCGACAGCAGCCGGTAGGCTGGATGGTCCTTCGCCAGCTCCTTCGTGCCATCAGCCTTCTCGCGGTAGACCTTCAACGGCACCTGGGCGATGCCGTCGGCCAAGACTCTCAGGCAGGCGAACACCGTCGACACCTTGAGGGCGCTGTCGATGGTCACCGACACGCCGGAGCGCGCGTTGGGCTGGCTGAACAAGCCTGACCAGGTCAATGCCGAGGCGCCCGCGGCCTTCGCCTCCCCGCGCCGCAGGCCCGAGGCCAGCGACCCGAACAGTCCTGCCATCAGCCGGTCGAGCGGCTACCGAGCGCCAGTAGCAGGGCGCCCAGGATGAGCAAGCTGCCACCGACGATGAAGCCGGCCGGCGGGTAGATCAGCCACGCCCCATAGGCGACGAGCCCTACGCCGCTGAGCCCTGCCAGATCGCGAAGGAGACCGGGCACCGCCGCCGCAGTGGCACGCACAGCAACCGCGAGCTGCTTCATCATGGTTACCTCGAAAGAACGAGCCTTTTGCGAACGTCGCTTGGCGATGTCCCATTGGAACGAAATCGCCAATGGCGGCGCCGACCATGTCCCCGATTCGAATAGGGACCCTCCAGTTCTATCCTTGCCGATATTTACCCTTCATCGTTCCGCCGACGGTCGGGTACACCGGACATGGCGGACGGGAGGTCAAACCGACGCGCCTGACCCCAAGCAGACATCGCGCCACCCGTCGGGTGGAGGCTAAAGCACACGTTGGACGGGTATTGCTCCTGATGGTGGGCGGGTGCATCGTAGGTTCAAAGCCGCACCGCACACAGGGGAGGACTAAATGGCCCGCGTCTCAAATAAAGGCGTTTCGATCCACTACAGGGTCGAAGGCGATGGACCACCTGTCGTCCTCGGACACGGCATTACCAGTAGCAGCGACGTTTGGTATGAGCACGGCTTCGTCGCGGCATTGAAGCCGAGATACCGCCTCATCCTGATCGATTCTCGCGGTCACGGGCAAAGCGATAAACCCCACGATCCTCAATCCTATACGACGGAAACGTGTGCATCCGACATTGTCGCCATTCTCGACGATCTCGGACTGAAGACCGCCACCTACTGGGGGTATTCACAAGGAGGACTGTATGGCTATGCTTTGGCACAACACGCGCTGGATCGAGTTGCGTGTTTCGTGATCGGGGGTGCGACAGCCGGCAGCGAACGAGCATTCCCGGCTGAGGCGGGAAACGAAGACCCACTGATGGCAGCGTTTCGTGCCGGACCAGAAGAGATCATCAAATTTTACGGCGACTGGGCGACACCTCTAATTCGGGAGCGTCTCCTGGCAAATGATCACGCCGCTTTAATTGCCAGCCTGCAGGGTTTTCGGCTGAACACCAAGAGATTTTCCGACGTGGTGCCCACAATTGCCGTACCGACGCTTATTTATGCCGGAAGTGCTGATCCGATCCACGATCCAGTGCGGCAAACTGCTTCCGCTATACCCGGCGCACAGTTCGTGTCATTGCCGGGTTTGAGCCATGTAGCAGCCAATTGCAGCAGCGATCTCGTTCTCCCCCACGTCGGACCGTTTCTGGCGAAGGTCCTGTTGCAGCCTGCGCAATCGGCTACAGCCAGTTGAGGTCGTGGCAACCGGATGCGGCGATGCCTTATGACCGCTATTGGCCCTTCTCTGACGTCACGTGACGAACGACTTGAGTCCGCAGAGCGCTGCAAAGCGGACATCCAACTTGGCGATGGCAATACGGGCTGTTGCGGCTTTCGCGTTTCCAGGACGGTCTACTCCTAAAGCACCATCAGGTCACTCGACCCAAGATATGATCTCCCGTTCGCCTTCGGGTTCATCGCCATCAGCGCCACGGCATTGAACGCGGCCATCAGCGGGTCGATCTTGGCCGTGCCGGAGGCCTGCTTGGTGATCGCGATGGCATTGCCGCGCGGCTCGACCCGAGCGTTGCCGACAGCCCACGCCATCAGCCTTGACCCGTCGTGCGCCAGCGTGCCGTCCGCCAGCTTGCGCTCGGCAGTCTTGATCGCGCCGGTGAGCTTCCAGCCCTGTGTGACGCCGACAACGCGATCGTTGCCGGCGATGCCCACGTCGGCCAGCGCGTCGACGATGGCGCCGACGCCGAATGGGTCCAACCCGACTGACGCAAGCTTGCCAGTCCGGTCGACACGCTTACAGAGATCGGCGACCTCGCCGATGTCGTCGCCCAGGGTGTCGACGATCGACAGCTCGCCCGCAGCCTGGAAGTCGTGCAACACCGAGGCCTCGCTCTTGCGTCGCTGCAGCACCGAGCCATGGGCCCATGCTCGCGACCATAGCAGCCACTTCCGGCTGCCACCGTCGCGGCCCAACACTGCCAGGCCGAGCAAATCGTCGAGCCCACCGCCGTCGATGCCGATCACCGCGACCTCGCTTCGGTCCAGCAGGGTGTCGAGCGTCAGGTTCCCGTCGGAAGCACGCTGCCAAAAGTCGGCGCCAACCCACCGGGTCCGAACGCAGCGCCAGCCCGATCTCGATGTTGAGGTGCTGGGAAGCCCAACGAATGATTTCGGCCGGGCCCTTGGCGCGGGCCTGCGCCGAGGGTCGCCTTGGTCTAGCCGGTCCACAGCGCTCGGCGTAGGCATACAAGTTCGGGCTTTGCGCGGGAAGTGCGAGTGGCTCGACCTCGCCCGACGCAAGGATCGCTCGGAACGACTGGGGGACGTCCCAGCAGACACCCACTAACCTACTGGTCTCTCAGTCGTTTCGGTATTTTGACCCTACGGAAGCATTCGATTTCGCCACGGATCATCCCGCTGCGGCACTGATTTGCGCAAAGCTTTCAGCGGCCGAACCGGGCCAACAGCGCCACTGCATCGCCGACGAGAGAGTCGATCGTCACCTTTGCCGTCTTTATCTCGCGGATGGAACCTGCCCCCTCCCCATATAGTAGTGGAAAGAGGCCGCCGGTTCCTTTCGTCAATCGCTCGACGTAGCCGGCGATGGCGTTGCTGTCCTGTGCTAGCTGCTCGTCTTTGCCGTGCCAGCGTTCGGTGATCTCGTTCGGTCCGTGACGCAGCGCAACACCGTTCGGCCACGGAGGCCGCGAGGCTAAGGCGTTCAGCACGATATCGATAGCGCTGCTACGCACCGTGTCCCGCCCGTTGGACGCGACGATGGCCCGGCGCAGCTCCGGCGAAGTGAAAGCGGCCTCCTCGGCCGCGACCAAAGCGGTGCCGATCCAGGCGCCTTCGGCACCCGCGGCCAGCACGGCCGCCAATGCTCGTCCGCTGGTGATGCCACCGGAGGCGACGACCGGAGTGCCCGGAAACGCTTCCAGGACTTGGATCAGGAATGGCAGTAGGTTCTCGGAGCCAGTATGCCCGCCGGCTTCATTGCCCTGCACGCATAGGATATCGGCTCCGGCGTCGACCGCCTTCGCGGCCAACTCGAACGACTGCACCTGGCATACTGCTTTCGATCCTGCTTGGCGCACCAGTGGAATCCACGGCGACGGATCGCCGAATGACAGCATGATGACCGGCACCCGTTCCTCCAGCGCAGCATCGAAGTTGGCGCGATGGTCCGGCAGCAGGTGATTGACGAAGCCGGCTCCGAAGGGACGGTCCGTCCCTTGTCGAATGCGCGCTACATGCCGACGCACTTCGCCGGCATCGAGGCCCATGTGCGGCCACGCACCGAAGCTGCCGAGCCCGCCGGCCTGACTAACGGCGACGGCGAGGGATGGCTCGGCCCATCGGCCCATCGGCGCCATCAAGATCGGCGTGTCGATTCCGAGTATTGTCGTAACACGGTTGTTCAGCATGGCAATGCTTCCAAATCGAAGGGGCGGAGTGCCGACCCTTGTACGTTGGTAAACTAGTCGACTATCAGATGAATCTGAAGGCGCTAAGAATGATAGAAGTGAACGCTCTCTGTCGATTTGGTATTCTGGCCCTACGGGATCACGTGCGCCAGGAAGAAGGCATCCGCCGAGGCGAAGGTCGCGGTCTTGTCGGCGTAGCCCACCATCTGGGGAAACACCTTCAGGTCGCGGCAGATTTCCTCGATCTGGAACCGGCGCGTGTCGAGGTGCTCGGCGTCGACGCCCTTCATGGCAAGCGGCGTCCAGGTGCTCTCCATGTCGAGCACCGCGGTCTTGAACCGGTTATGCAGGCCACCCTGGTACTGGGCCCAGGCCTCTTTCAAGCGGGCCCGTGCTGCATCGTCGAGCGATCCCTTGACCGACAGCACGCCGCCGGGCTGCGTCCCATTGGCGTGCAGGGCGGCATGGGTTTGCTCGGTGGCGATGGCGAGACCCACCGCTTCGCGGGCGATCTGCAGGGCATCCAGGCCCGCCCGCCCCGTCCAGCTCGGGCCCCGCAGATGAAAGACATCCTCGCGCGGCAGGATCGTCGTCTGTCCGGCGAGGTCGGTTAGCCGGTAGCTCAGCGTGTAGTCGCTCGCCTGCTCGATGGTGTAGCTGCCTGGCACCAGCGGGATCAGTTCGTGCGGCACTCCACGTATCCGGCCGACATAAGCGCAGCCGTTCCCCAGCAGAGCCGCATGGAACATCATCACCTGCCGGAACTCGAAGGAGGTCATCCACTCGTTGGGGCGCCGCGACAGCAGCCGGTAGGCTGGATGGTCCTTGGCCAGCTCCTTCGTGCCGTCGGCCTTCTCGCGGTAGACCTTCAACGGGACCTGGGCGATGCCGTCGGCCAGTACCCGGAGGCAAGCGAAAACCGTCGACACCTTCAGGGCGCTGTCGATAGTGACGGATACACCCGAACGCACGGTGGCCTGGCTGAACAGGCCCGTCAGGGCGGACGCGTCCGCCACTTTCACCTCGCCGCGTCGCAGGCTTGAGACCAGCGACCCGAACAGTCCTGGCATCAGCCGGTCGAGCGGTGACCGAGCGCCAGCAGCAGGGCGCCGAGGATCAAAAGGGTGCCGCCGACGATGAAGCCGGCTGGGGGAAAGATCAGCCAGGCGCCGTAGGCCACGAGCCCGACACCACTGAGACCAGCCAAGTCCCGCAGGAGACCGGGCACCGCGGTGGCGACGGCACGCACAGTGACAGCGAGCCACTTCATCATAGTCCCTCGAAGGATGGTTTGCTCTCGCAGGCGACACTCAACGGCAGCCCGATAGTGAGAAAGTCGCGGCCGCTCGCGCACCTAGTCTGAAGTTGACCCGTTGCAGATGCTGACGGGCGGAGCTACCCGCGCTTCCGTGATGAAATCAGATCATTCCTGGCCAAGTAGGGCAGCGGGGTCGTTTCCTCATTCGGGAAGGCCAGCGAGCCGCAGGCCCTCCTTGTATCGCTCTATGTCCTCGGCCCGCTTGTAAGGACCGAGCACCTCGCCGAGGTTGGACATGCGACGTTGAGGGTCAGCCTGAAGAAGAAGCCCGGCAAATATCTTCGCTTCGTTGATCTGTCCGGCCAAGGCTGCGCTCGCTGCCGCGATTCGGTAGTTTGCAGCCGCTGGCCTCTCCTCGACAGCCTTCAAGGCGGACGACAGGGCTTCGTCATAGCGCCCGGCCATCATATGGGCGTGCGCACTACCCGAATGCACAAAGTGAACGTTGGGGTCACGTGGACTCAGTCTTACCGCGCGCACGAAATGCTCGCCGGCCATATCCGGCTTGCCAAGCCACGTACTGATCCAGCCGCTCATCCCCCAGGCGGGGGCCAGGTTCGGATGCAGCGCGACGGCGCGGCTTACCATGCTCGCGGCAGTCACCAGGTCGCCGGCGACAAAGGCGAGTACCCAGCCGGCAAGGCTGAGAACGAGCGAGTCCTCGCTGTCGAGTTGTGCCGCCCGTGTCGCCAGCCGGATCGCTTCCGAAGCCGCGGCCTCGTCGAGAGTTATCCCTTGGCCCTTGCCGCGGCTGTAAGTGATCGCCGCCCAGGCATAGGCAGGAGCATAGTCGGGATCGAGCTCGATAGCCCGGTAGAACCAGTGCCGTGCTTCCTTCAGCTTGTCCAGTCCCGCATAGTTGAGCGCCGAACCTCGTAAGTAGCAGTCGTAGGCGTGATGGCTTTCCGTCGGCTTGTATTGCATGCGCTCTATTTCGGCTCTCTCCAGCTTCGGCGTAATCGCCCCCACGACATCCAGCGTCACCTTGTCCTGAAGATCGAAGACATCGGTGATCTCGCCGTCGTAACGCTCGGCCCAGATATGGGCGCCCGTATCGGCCTGGATGAGCTGACCGGTAATCCGGACGCGGTTGCCGGCCTTGCGGACGCTGCCTTCCAGCACATAGCGGACGCCCAGCTCGCGGCCGACCCGCTTGATGTCCACGGCTCTGTCCTTGTAGGTGAAGCTTGAGTTTCGGGCGATGACGAACAGCGACCGGAACCGCGACAGAGCGGTGATGATGTCCGAAAGCGGGCGGGTTCCCAGCTGGCTAGGCTTTCCCGGCGCGCTGTCACTGCACCTCTGCCGGACAATGAGAGACGTGCTGCTGGAGCAAGATGCGCGCGAGGGCACGTGGCTGACCTCCGAGGCGTCCGAGGCTCTCGCCGCATTGCGGGATTCATACGGCGACATCCTTACGTCTGGAAAGGCACCTCTCGAACTGCAGCAGGAGGGTGCCGTCTGGCACACGTTTGCCGGCGGCGCGATCAACCGCGTCCTGGTGGCGGGACTGGAGCAGCTGTCAGGCAGCAGATGGATTTCCGGCAATCTTTCGCTGCGAGGCAAAGTCGCCTCGCCTGCTGCCGCAGAAACTCTGCTCACTGAGCTTGGTCACCTCGACTGGGAACATACGGCGGCAGAAGCGGCTCGCAGAATGACGCGTGGCTCGGTCAGCAAGTTTCAGCCCTGCCTGCCGCAGGAGATGGAGGATCGGTTGCTGGCCGAGCGGCTCCTCGACGTCGAGGGGGCTCGCAAGTTCACCGCCGACCTGAAGCTGACAATTGTCAAGGCGGGATAGGCAAGGGCCCTGCGCGCTGCGCCTCAACGAGACGCCTCCTCGGCGCGGAGAAGCGCGGTCATAATCGCGTCAATGTGCCTGTCAAGATCAGCTGGGCTGATACTGAACTTGATGTACTCCGCATCGCCGGCAGATGCGTCAATCTTGCTGTTCTCCAGGTAAGACAGCGTCTCATCCCGTGCCTCCTGCGAAAGCCGGAGGTTAATAAAGGCATTTCCCGATTTCCGCGGATGAAGCCAGCAGAAATTGCGTCCCGTTGTTCCCAGTGCAATATGATTGCGATTATAGGTCAAGCTAGGCTGGATGCTTTTCGATCGCAATGCCGAGTCGATCTTATCCGTGACAGTCAACACACCAGTCGGGTGAATCCTTTCCCAGTATGTCCGGTCTACCCGCTCGACGGGATCAAGAACGTCCTGATCTGAGCTCTCCTCGATGACGTCGAGCACTGTCACTGGATGGACGATCACCTTGCCATCCATCTGAAACGCACTCAACTTCACGGCAACTAGGGGAACAGACCGATTCAGCAAGCGCAGAACATTAAAGAAGCGTGAGGTGATGTGCTCGGCGACAATAACTGCACGATGCTCCCACTGTGGTCTCCTTTGGCGCTCTATATCCCAGTATTCGATGGTGCGAATTATATGGCTCTCGTCCAATGCGCCAAGCATGATCTCTACTTCATAGAAGGTCTGGGCCTCGGCATCTCGCAACAAGAAGTCGATGCGGCCTCCCACGGGCTGACGATGCTCCCGGCCAGCAATCTCCAAGTTTCCAAGACCGAGGAGGCTTGGATCGGCTTCGATCTGGTTCTGTAACCATCTTTCATCGAGCCCAAGTGACCGCAGCTCCACTGGCATTGCCTTCACAATCGAAAGCGGCATGCTTTGCCCTCCCCCCTCGCAACCTAACATTGAAGGCTTGGAAGAGCTATATGCCCTAGAAAGTCGCCACGCAGACTGCTGTCAGCTACTGGGTAGTGTGATACGTGCTCAGTAGCTTGTCGATCGCAATGAGCGCGACGCCGATAGCCTGGCTGCCTTGGTATGGGTCAGCACGTCACCGTGCAGCGCGCGTCTCACCGTTTCGAGAAGCGGCCCAGCAGAGCTGCGATAGCCGGATCGGGTGAAGCAAGTGATGGGCGGCCGCCCTCTGAATGCGGACGACGGGCATCGTGTCTCAGCCGTTGCAGTCGATGACGAACTCTGGCTCGGCCAAGGCATGCGAAGCTCGGTCCTCAGCATCTCGAAGCGCTCGCGTTCCGCTCGCTCTTGTCGCGGCGGATCAAATCCCCAACGTACTCCACGGCGTTGTCGCAGGCCCCGTCGTCAAACCCACCATGCGGCGAGAAAAGTGGCGCTTCAGAGAAGCGGATGGGGATCGAGCGGATTTTGGGGTAGCGGCCCTTCCGCTTAGAACATCATTCCCGTGATTGGGAATGACACGGAGGGCTCACCCACCGTCCGTCCACCGTCGGACGATGGACTGGAGGAGCGACCATTTGCGCGCAAGGTCGCCTAAGATCGGCGAGGTCAACGACTACCCTTGCATCCTTGGGCATGGCCGTCGAATATCGCCTTTAGCGCGCGCGTGGATCAGCAGCTAGTCGTTCCGGCGTGCCCTTTTGTTCCGGGTTAGAGGGGACTGAATGCTCTTGGACGAACAATGGGCGCGGGTGGGCGATGGCATCAAGGCCGGTCGCTACAACCTTCTGGTTGGGGCGGGAGTCAGCCTCGACAGCAAGAGCCTCGCAACAGGTAAGGACTTGCCGACGGGCAAAGGATTAGCAGCGGAACTCGCCACCGCCCTGCCAGGCGTGAATGCCGGCTCAAGCCTCAACAGGCTCAAAAAGGCCATGACTAAGGAGCAAGTCGACCAGCTGATCACCAAGCGTTTTGCCGGCTGTGTGCCGGGGCCGACGGTGGAAGCGCTGGCAGCGTTCCGATGGAAGCGCATATTTACGCTGAACGTCGACGATGCGCTCGAGCGTGCCTATGAGACACGGCCCTCCCCGGTGCAGGCCGTCAGGAGCTACAACCACGACGCGTTATACGAAAGCGTGCGCGACTTGGGCGTCCTGCCCGTCGTGCATCTGCATGGCTGGGCGAGGAAACCCGAGTGCGGCTACGTTTTCGACCTGTCGGAATACGCTCGCAATATGGCGCGCAACAACGTGTGGGCGCACGTCCTCTCCGACCTAATCCGGTCGGAGCCATTCATCGTGATCGGCACCTTGCTGGAGGAGCCCGACCTCTCTTTCTTCCTTGCTCAGCGAGAGGAGATCAGGCCTCGTGGTGACATTCCACCCTCGATCCTCGTCGAACCGTTCGCCGATGCCGCAACTGAAATTGACTGCCGTACATACGGGCTCGATCTTTTCGAGGGCTCCGCACTCGATTTTTTCGGAGAGGTCGGTCGCCGCTTCCCGGCGCGTCCGTCGGTGGCGGACGCGATCGAGCACAATCTGGGCGACATCTCGCACCTGCCGGTCGAACCCGCCCGGCTCGCCGAATTCAATGCAGACTTCGAGCGCGCCCCCTTCGACGCGAGCGCTGACCGGGACGGTGGTCCCAATTTTGCCTATGGTCACCAAGCGACATGGGCGGACATCCAGAACGGCCGCGACGTCGCCCGGCCAGACACCGGCAAGATCCAAGGGAGGATCGTCGCCGCGGGCAAGTCCCGGATTGTCGTTGTGGCCGGCGGACCGGGCTCAGGTAAGTCGACCACGCTCCGCAGGATTGCGTGGAGCTTGGCCCAGACCGGCGCTCCCTGTCTATGGGCGCGATCGGTCGGTCGCATTCGGGTTGCCGGCGCAGTGGCGATCTTGGAGAGCATCAAGGGACGGCGATACGTCTTCGTCGAAAACCTCGCCGACAATGTCGCCGAAGTTGCCGCCCTACGGGACCGGCTGCGCGATCATGATGTCGTTCTTGTCGGCGCCGAACGCGACTACCGCCTCGGGCATGTGGAGCGGGTTCTCGGCAAAGGCGTGATTGAACCCATCCCGCTGGGCGCGGTCGGCGCGGACATGGCGCGAGAGCTTGTGTCCGCCTATCAGGGCCTCGGCCTCGCCGCGCCCCGCAGTGCGGACCGAATCAGATTCGCTCTCGCCGACGAACTCGTCGCGATCGCGTGCTGCCGGATCCTAAACGACTTCGAGCCGCTCTCGGCGATCGTGGACAAGTCCCTCGGTCATCGTCCGCAGGACGTCGACTGCTACGTCTTCGCGGCGCTTGCCGCACATTGCCATAGAAGCGGCGTTGAGATGGACGTGATCGCAGGTCGTTTCCCCGACTACAAGGTCGACCTGCAGATCGAGGCTGACGGTCCTCTGCCCCTGAAGTCCGAGACGGTGCTTGACATCGAACTCGTGACGCCGGCCAACGAGGCAGTCTCGACGACTGTCTTAGGCAGGTTCGCGAATCGCGAGCCCACGCGAATGCTCCGCGTCTTCGTCGATCTCGCAGCCGCCATAGCGCCGAGGGTGAACGTACGCACCATCGTCACAGGCGAGCCCTGCGCCCGTATCGCGTCACGACTTTTCGACTATGACGAGGTAGTGAAGCCACTTCTCGGTCGCGAGGCCTCCGGCGACTTTTACGAGACCACGAAGCGCGCGTGGGCGTGGAATTCACGGTACTGGCACCAGCGGGCGCAACACCGGCTAGATATCGCCGCTGCCGCAATCGATCCGTTCGAGCGGCGCGAAAGCGCGGACATGGCAGTCCAGCACGCCCGCTTTGCAGGCTCCATCGAGGCTCACCACCAATTTACCAAGACGACCATCGGGCGGATGCTGTTTGGCCGGATGGAGGTGCTACGCCAGATCGGCGCCGTCGATCTTGCGGAGGCGATCACGGTACTGGGCGAAGCGATCGCGATTGAGCGCGACCGCGGGCATCCGACCGTCCACCCCTTCATGACCCTGTTCACAGGCGTGGCGCGCGCACTAGATATGGGCGCCGTGCTCTCCCCCGACCAACGGCAAGCCGTGCGCTCGCAAATCGACCGCGCGATTGAGGAGTTCCAACGCGATCCTGAGGTGCGAGACGAGGCAACCAGACTTCGGCGAGTCCTCTGAGTGGAGGGCCCGGCGCTCGCTTGCTGAATGAAGGGCAGGTCTTGCGATACCGACAATTGTCGCTGCACCTCGGGAAGCGGTCGGGAGCAGTCTCGCTCCCATCGCCGCCACCGTGTCGGCCGACGTCGCCGGCTACTCGCGGCTGATGGGCCGCTACGAGAAGTGCACGGTCGCTCGGTTACGCCACATGTGGGCTAAAGGGCTTGAGCATGCGCTTCACCCGGCGTTGCCCCAAAGGCCGATCTGCACGCCCTTCCGAACCGCATGTTCCGTACTGGAGACTCGATGTTTCCTAATGAAATCAATGCACTGGTTCGATTCTGGCGACGCTCGCCCATGCAAGATCAGGTTTCGAAGTACGCTTTTCGCCATCCTAAAAAGGCGCGTTAAATCAACGACTTACAAGAAGCGTACTGAAATCACGGAGTCAACAGCTTTGGAGAAGAAGGGCCGAAGAGAGAGAGCAAAATGGCCTCCGAGCCGACAAAGGCAGTCATCAGGTCCGTGCCGAAAAACCCGCAAATGCTGGGCCTTTTCGCTCCTGTTATCCCAAACGGAGAATGTTTTCCCTAGGATCACTGGCGGAGCGAGTGGAATTCGAACCAACGGTACGTTCGTATGCCGCCCTCTCCCGCGCCTCACGTCAGGGAAACGTCCATCCATGAGGGCAACCCAGTGCGGCGGGGCGACACTACTTCACCGCTCGCGCAGCGCGTCGTGCCGGTAGCGCAGCAGGGGCGACAGGAGGTAGCTCAAGATCCGGCGTGAGCCGGTCTTGATTTCCACCGTGACAGCCATGCCGGGCGACAGGGTCACCATGCGGTCGTCGATGCGCATCTTCGTGGCGTCGAGCGAGATGCGGGCGCTGTAGTTCAGCTCCTGGCCCTTGGGCTCGCTGCTGTCGGTCTGCATCCCCAGCTTGCGATCGTCGGCGCGGTCCTGTCGGCGGTCGCGGATGATGGCGTCCTGCGACACGCTCAGCACCTCGCCGTGCAGCAGCCCGTAGCGGGTGAAGTTGAAGGTATCGACCTTGATCTCGGCCTGCTGCCCGGGCTGGACGAAGCCGATGTCGCGATTGGTCACCAGCGCCTCGATCTCGAGCCGGCTGTCGCTCGGCACGACGACCAGCAGGGCCTGCGCCGGCGTGACGACGCCGCCGACCGTGTGGATCGCGAGCTGCTGCACGATGCCGTCGACCGGCGCCGTGAGCTGCTGCAGCCGGGTCTTCTGCTCGGCCTTGATCAGCTCCTGGGCAAGGCCGGCCGCCTTCTGCTCGGCCTTGGCGAGCTCGTCGGCCAGCGTGCGCCCATACTCGGCCTCGGCCTGGCGCCGCGTCTCGCGGAGCGCCGCGACGGCGGCTTCGTCCTCCACGAGACTGCTCTTCCTGACGAGCAGCTCCTTCTGCTGCTCGAACAGGAGCTGCAGCGTCTCCAGGTAGACGATCTTCGAGCCGAGGTCCTTCTCGACCAGCACGCGGCGCATGTCGACGCGCTGCTGGATCACCGGGATCACGGTCTCAAGCTTGTGGATCGTGGCGACCGTCGTGGCCAGCTCGGCCTCCTTCTGCGCGTGCTGACGGTCGAGCGAGGCCAGCTTCGCCCGGTGCTCGCCGACCTGGCTCAGCAGGAGTTGGCGCTGGACGCCGACCAGGACCGGATCGGCGTGGGCCGGCGGCGCGAAATCCGCCAAAGGATCCTCGGCGCCACCCAGGGCGGCGCGCAGGCGGGCGATGCTGGTCCGCTCGGCCAGAAGATCGCTGCGCAGGCGATCGCGGTCGGCGGCGTTGGCGGTCGGATCGAGCTCGATCAGCACGTCGCCGGCCTTGACCGCCTGCCCGTCCTGCACCCGGATAGAGCGCACCACGCCGGTCTCGAAGGGCTGGATGACCTTGATGCGGCCGCTCGGCACGATCTTGCCGGTGGCCGACGCCACGATATCGATCGTGCCCCACCACGCCCAGGCCAGCGCCGCGCAGAACAGGGCGACGAGCGTGAGGCCGATGGTCCGACCGATGGGCGACGGCGGCGTCTCGACGATTTCGAGCGCGGCCGGCAGGAAGGCCAGCTCCTCGCGGCTCCGCCGGGCAGGCCGGGTCTTGCCGGCCCTCTCGGGCAGACGGACGATCTTGGCCGCCCCGCCCTCCGCCGCCCCGCCTTCGGCCGGCTTTCCCTCAGCGAGCTTCCCCTCGGCTGGCTTACCCTCGGCCAGCCTGCCCGGAGTCATCGGGACCACGGGTGCGGCGATGTCAGCGGACTTCATGGATACCTGCCTGCAAGCGGTACAAAGAGGCGTAGCGGCCGCCGGTCGCGATCAGGGCGTCGTGCGTGCCCTCCTCGACCACGCGGCCGTTCTCGAGTGTGACTATGCGGTCCAGCCCGCGAACCGTCGAAAGCCTGTGGGCGATCACCAGGACCGTGCGGCCCTTGACGATCTGGCGCATGTTCTCCTGGATGATGCGCTCGCTCTCGTAGTCGAGCGCGCTGGTCGCCTCGTCGAAGATCAGGATGCGCGGGTCACCGACCAGGGCGCGCGCGATCGCGATGCGCTGGCGCTGGCCCCCCGACAGCGTCGAGCCACGCTCGCCCACGATGGTGTCATAGCCTTCGGGCAGCTCGAGGATGAAATCGTGCGCGCCGGCGAGCTGCGCCGCCGCCACGATGCGCTCCATCGGCATCGCCGGATCGGCGAGCGCGATGTTGTCGCGCACCGAGCAGTTGAACAGCGTGCTCTCCTGCAGCACCACTCCGATCTGGCGGCGCAGCCAGGCCGGGTCGGCCATGGCGAGGTCCATGCCGTCGATCAGCACGCGCCCGCTTTCCGGCACGTAGAGGCGCTGGACCAGCTTGGCGAAGGTGCTCTTGCCCGAGCCCGAGGGTCCCACGATGCCGACCGTCTGGCCGGCCGGCACCTCGAAGCTCACGTCGTTCAGGATCTGCTTGCCGTCGAGACGGTAGCGGAAGCCGACATGGTCGAACTTGATGCTGCCGCGGATCGCCGGCAGGCGGCTGCGTCCCGCCGCATAGGTCGGCTCCGCGGTGGTGTTCAGGATATCGCCCAGGCGCTGGATCGAGAGTCGCGCCTGATGGAAATCCTGCCACAATTGCGCCAGGCGCAGCACCGGCGCGCTGACCCGGGAGGCCAGCAGGTTGAAGGCAATCAGCTCGCCGACCGACAGGCTGCCGTCGATCACCAGTCTGGCGCCGAAATAGAGGATGGCGGCGGTGACGACCTTGCTGACGCCCTGCACGATCTGGCTCGTGGTGTTGCCGAGGCTCAGCACGCGGAAGCTCGCGCTCACATAGCCGGCGAGCTGCTCCTCCCAGCGCCGCTGCATCTGCGGCTCGACGGCCATGGCCTTCAGCGTCTCGATGCCGGTGACGCTCTCGACCAGGAATGCCTGGTTCTCCGCCCCGCGCTGGAACTTCTCGTCGAGCCGCCGCCGGAACAGCGGCGTCACCGCCGCCGAGAGGACAACGTAGATGGGCAGCGAGGCCAGCACGATCCAGGTAAGCGTCGGCGCGTAGAGGTACATCACCCCCAGGAACACCGAGGTGAAGAACAGGTCGATGACCAGAGTGAGTGCCGAGCTGGTAAGGAAGGTGCGGATGTTCTCGAGCTCGCGCACGCGCGCTACCGAATCGCCGACCCGCCGAGCCTGGAAGTAGGCCATCGGCAAGGCCAGCAGGTGATGAAACAGGCGCGCGCCCAACTCGACGTCAATACGGTTGGTCGTGTGGGCGAAAAGGTAGGTGCGCAGGATGCCCAGCACGGTCTCGAACAGCGTGATCGCCAGGAGGCCGATCACCAGCACGTCGAGCGTGCTGAGCGAGCGGTGCACCAGCACCTTGTCGATCACCACCTGGAAGAACAGCGGCGCGACCAGGGCGAAGACCTGCAGGAAGAACGAGGCGACCAGCACCTCGCCAAGCAGCCACCGGTATTTGTGGATCGCGCCCACGAACCAGGTGACGTCGAAGCGGCGGGCGACATCGCCGAGCGCGGCCCTGCGGGTCATCGAGATCAACCCGCCGTCCCAGACCGAGACGAATTCGTCGCGCGTCATCAGCGCCGGGCGCGCTGTTTGCGGCGACTGGACCAGGATCTGGTCCTCTGACGCCTTGGCGACGACCATGAAGCTGCCATCGCGCAGGGACGCGATGGCAGGCAGAGGAGTACGTGCGAGCCTGGACCATTGGGTCCGCCAGGCGCGCGCTTTCAGGCCGAGATCCCTCGCGCAGCGGAGCATCTCCGCTGCGCCGATCTTGTCTGTCCCCAGGCGGTGCCTGATCTGCCGTCGATCGGCTGCGACGTCCTTCAGGCGCAGCAGCGTCACGAGGGCCTCGAGTCCCGGATCGGCCGGGATGGCGGTTGAGGTGCTCATCGGCGTTCTCCAGGACCCGAGTTCCAGCGATCAGGCGTGCGGCTGCGCGAGAAGCATCGGCTGGCTCGTCGCCGGGTCGGCCATCGACATGCCGCCCAGGCCCGGCCCGGCCGGCACGAAGCTCGACGCCATGAACTGGCCCATCAGCGACTGGATGACGACATTGTCGCCCGGACCGCCGTCGAGCACGTCCAGCCCGCCGCCGCCCAGCAGCACGTCATCGCCCTCGCCGCCCGCCAGGACGTCGTTGCCCGGGCTGCCGATCAGGACGTCGTTACCCGAACCGCCGTTGGCGGTGAGCTGGATCCCCGACAGGCCCGACGCCTCGACGACATCATCGCCGGCGAGACCGTTGATCACGAGCCGATCGTTCGCCGCCTCGAAGCCGGTAATCGTCACCTCGGCGGCCAAACCCTGGACCCTGATCACTCCGTTGTCGTTGGTGATCACGATCACATCGTCGCCGGCGGTGCCGTCGATGACGATTGTATCCGCCTGGCCGTCGCCCAGGCTTCCACCCAGGGTGCTCGCCAGATTGACCGTGACGTGGGTCACGTCCGTCCCAGTGAGATCATTGACCTTGATGGTGTCGGCGCCACCCAGCGCATTGAAGGTGATGCTCTCGACGTCGTCGAGGTCCATCGTGACGGTCGCGACGTTGCGGGTGAACAACGCGCGCCCGCCGTTGGCGAAGATGTCGATGATCTCGGCGACATTGGCACCGTTGAAGAGCAGCGTGTCGGTGCCGGCCTGGCCTTCGACGATGTCGTTGTCGTCGCCCGGGTTCCAGACGAACGTGTCGTCGCCGGCGCCCATCAGGGCAGTGTCGTTGCCGTCGCCGCCGTTGAAGAGGTCGCCCCCTTCGCTGCCGATCAAGGTGTCGACGCCGAGGCCGCCGTTCAAGGTCAGCTGGATGCCGTCGGCTTCCAGGCTCGAAGCGTTGATGGTGTCGTTGCCGCCGAGGCCGTTGACCGTGAGACGATCGTTCGCGACCTCCTGGAAGAACACGTTGACCGTGGCCTGAAGGCCGGTGACCGATACGCCTCCCGAGTCACCCGAGACGAAGATGGTGTCGCCGCCATTCGTGCCGTTCGCTGTGACATTGTCCGCCGCGCCGTCGCCGCCGCCGTTTGGGCCTCGCAGGTCGACGTCGACCCTGGTCACGTCAGTGCCGGTGAGATCACCGACGACGATGTTGTCCGCCCCGCCGAGCGCGCGGAATTCGATGCGCTCCATGTCGTCGAGGTCCATCGTGACGCTCGCGATGTTGCGCACGAACAGTGCGCGCCCCCCGTTCGCCACGATGTCGATGTTCTCGGCGACGTTGGATCCGAAGAACAGCATCAGGTCGTTTCCGTCCTGGCCTTCGAGCGTATCGTTGCCATCGCCCGGGTCCCACTGGAACACGTCGTCGCCGGCACCGAGCAGCGCGAGGTCGTTGCCGTTGTCGCCGAAGACGAAATCGTCGCCCTCGCCGCCGATCAGTACGTCGGCGCCCTGGCTGCCCAGGATGGTGTCGTTGCCGGTGCCGCCATCGATGGTGAGGCCGATGACGCCCGCCGGCATCGTGGTCGCGGTGATCCCGTCGTTGCCCTCGCCGGCATTGATGACCAGGCGGTCGTTGGCGCCTTCCGAATGAGCGACATTGACCCGTGCGGCGAGGCCCAGCACCGAGACCGAGCTGCCGGCGCCGAAGATGTCGATGATGTCGGCGCCGTTGGTGCCGGCGACGGTGATCGTGTCGGCCGCGCCATCGCCGGCGGTCCCGCCGATCGTGCCCGCGAGGTCGACATTGACCTCGGTCACGTCGGTGCCGGTCAGGTCGTTGACCTTGACCGAGTCGACGCCACCCAGCGCATTGAGATCGATCCGCTCGACGTCGTCGAGGTCCATGACGATGTTGCCGAGGTTGCGGGTGAAGCGGGTGCGCCCGCCGTTCGCGGAAACCTCGAAGATTTCGTTGCCGGCGCTGCCGTTGAACAGCATCCTGTCGGTGCCGTCCTGACCCTCCACGACGTCGCTGCCATCGCCGGGATCCCACTGGAAGACGTCGTCGCCGGCGCCCAGGAAGACCGCGTCGTTGCCCTGCTGGCCGTCGATGAAATCATCACCGTCGCCACCCAGCAGCGTATCGGCGCCGTTGCTGCCCAGAATCGTATCGTTGCCGGTGCCGCCATCGACCGTGACGCTGATGAGCGCGGCGAGATTGCCGGTGGCGCTGAAGCTGTCGTTGCCGCCGTTCATGTTGACCACGAGCTTCTCGGTCGTGCCGATGTCGAGGGAGAACGGTGCCGGATTGAGCCGGTCGACGCGCACGCGCGTGCCGTTTGCCGTGGCGGTGAAGACCTCGTCACCGCCGCCGCCATTGACCTCCGCGGTATCGGTCCCGGCGCCGCCTTCGAACAGGTCGGTATCGTCGCCCGGGTTCCAGATCATGCGGTCGTTGCCGCTTTCGCCGAACACCTGGTCGTCGCCATCGCCCCCGGTCAGGACATCGTCGCCGGTGCCGCCGAACAGGAAGTCGAAGCCACCCTTGCCCAGCAGGGTGTCGTTGCCGGCCTGCCCGAACAGCCGGTCGCCGCCCGAACCGCCGGTGAGGACGTCGTTGCCGGCTCCGCCGAACATGTCGGCGGCAGGAAGCGCGCCGTTGGCTTCGCTCAGCGTGATGACGTCGTCGCCGCCGAGGCCGAACAACGACATCCGCGTGGTATTGGCAATCGTGGCCGTGCCGCCGGTGATCGCCACGGCGCCGCCGTTGACGAGAAGTAGGCCGGCTGCGTTGCGGCTTATGGTGATGCTGTTCTCGAGCTCATCGCCGAATACCGACAGAAGGCCGGCGCCGGGGGTGAAGCTAGCCTTGATAGCCATGATCCTGGTCCTTTCACAAACGCCGCCCATGCGAGATGCGCGGATGGATCATGCTTAACCGTGGCTCCGAGGACCGGCTTGAAGCCGCACTGCAGGCGACGTTGATTTTTCATTGAGAAGGTCTGCATTTTTGATGCGTGCGGCGTGAACCGGGTTCTGGTACCGGCCCGTGCACAAAAGCCACAGGCGGCCGCGAAAGCGCACGACCATCGTGATCTGCCACGACTTGGTCGCTTTCGGGAAAAATTCTTGGCCAGCAACCGGGGACAGCAAATTGGAATTTATCTTTGCCGATCATGTACTTGACACCAACCGCCGCGAGCTGCGTCGCGGCGCCGAGGACATTGCCGTAGAGCCGCAGGTGCTGGATTTGCTGATTTGTCTCGTCGAGAACCGCGATCGCGTCGTCACGAAGGACGATCTCATTGCCTCGGTCTGGGGTGGCCGGATCGTATCCGATGCGACCTTGACGAGCCGCGTCCATGCCGCCCGCAAGGCGGTTGGCGACGACGGCCAGGGCCAGAAGCTGATCCGCACGATTTCCCGCAAGGGGTTGCGGTTCGTCGGCGACGTGCGAACCGAGGCTCCATGCAGCCGTGCCGTGGTGGCAATCGATCCACAACCATCGAAGGAAGTCCCCCTGCCCATCGGCCTCTCGCATGCCGAGGGGCCGGCCATCGCGGTCCTGCCGTTCACCAACATGTGCGGCGATCCAGCCGAGGACTATTTCTCCGACGGCATCAGCGAAGACATCATCACGGCGCTGTCGAAGCTGCGCCGTTTCCTGCTGATCGCCCGCAATTCTTCTTTTCTTTACAAGGGCAAGACCGTCCCACTGAAGCAGATCGCCGAGGAACTGGGCGTCGCTTACGTGGTCCAGGGCAGCGTCCGCCGCCGCGGCGATCGCGTTCGCATCACCGCGCAGCTCAGCAGCGCCTTCAACGGCAGCCAGATCTGGGCGGAACGCTACGACCATCATCTCGCCGACGTGTTCGCCGTCCAGGACGAGATCACGGAGGCCATCGTCGCGGCGATCGAACCGCAGATCTATGCCGCTGAGAACTTCCGGACCCTGCGCAAGCCGCCGGACCGGCTTGACGCCTGGGACCTGCTGATGCGGGCAACGTCGCACTACTGGCGCCTGACCCGGGAAGACAACGCCATCGCGCTGGCGTTGCTCGAGAAGGCCATTGAGATCGATCCCGTGTACGGCCAGGCACTCGGCCTGCTCGCCACGACCCATCTGTTCAATGCTTCCATGGGATGGGCCGACAGGACGATCGTCGGGCCGATTGCGGAGCGTGCGGCGCTGGCGGCGATCCGGGCCGACAGCGACGACCCCTGGGCGCACCATGCCCTGGGCTGCATTCACCTGTTTGCCCGCCGGTTCGACGATTGCCTTGCCGATTTCGAGCACGCCCTGCGGCTCAACCCGAATTTCTGCCTGGCCCAGGGCTACTACGGTCTGGCGTTGGCCTTTTGCGGCCGCTGGAAAGAGGGCGAAGAGGCAGCACACCGGGCGCTGCGCCTGAGCCCGCACGATCCATTCTCCGCCCTCTACTACGGCGTAGCTTCCTACACGCAGTTCGTCGGCCGCAACTACGACGAAGCGATGCAACTGGCGCGCACGGCGATCCGGCTGCATCCCGACTTTATTGGCGGCTACCGCGGACTCACCTCGGCGGCGGGAATGTCCGGACAGGCTGGGGTCGCAGCGGGCGCTCTGCAGGAATTGCGCCGGGTGCAGCCCAACATTTCATTGCAGTGGGTCGCCGACCAGGTGCCGATCCGCGACGACGCCGAACGCGCGCACTACGTCGAAGGCTTCCGCCGCGCCGGGTTGGATTAGTATTGGTTGGAGCGCGGTTGACTTTTCTGTCGTGCTGAGGCCGACGCTTGCGGAGAAGGCGTCGTAAGCGAAGGATCTCTTTGGCGCCCGGTGCGGTGTACGCCGAAACTTCTGACAATGAGATCCTTTCCTTCGACTCCGCTCAGGGCAGGCACCTCGCTGCAGGATCACAAGAGGGGTGCGAACGTCAGGCCGCAGCGCTCTCGCGCGCCACCCGGATCGCCCGGCAGATCGTGACCATCTTGCCGATGGCGTGGTTGACGAAGGCCGAGACCGAACTCTCGATGTCGGTGGCGTGCGCAGGGCGTTCGGCAGTGATTGCGCGCGCCAGCAGACGAGAGGATCGACGGGCTGCCTCGCGGTTTGCCGCGATGGCGCGATCCAGTGAGCCGTCCGCCTGCACCGCCGCCAGCGCAGGCTCGAGGCGGGCGAGGAACGCCGGCGCATGGGCCACATGACGATACATGCTGGCAAGAATCAGCGGCTGCTCCGAGTCGCCGAAGCAATTGAGCCGCAAGACCCGTCGCCATGTTTCCGGCGTGACGTCGTTTTCCGAGGCGAGTGCCGGCAGAGCCACGTCGGGCGTCGGAAGACGTGTGCCAGGTTGCGGCAAGCCGTGCGCCGCCCCCTCCCCGCGCAGCCACGCTGCCAGCGCTCCCAAAGAGAAAAGGTTCACCGTGTTCGAATGGTCGTAGCTCGCCAGCACGGCGTCGACGCTTGCCGGCTCGTCGCCGGCAAGAGTCGCCAGACGCGGCAAGGCCATGGCTTGCCGGAATCCGATGACCGTCTGGTCGACCATGCCCTGCTGATAGAGCGGCCTCACGGCGGCCCACGCCCACGGCAAGGCCTCGTCCATCGTTGCCAGATGGCGCCATACCAGATTGACCACCCGCACGCCCACCGTCGCACGGATGTCGGCAAACAGCTCGGCCGTCGAGCCGCTTGCCTCCGCCTCGGCAATGGCGGGGAATGGATCGCTCACTCCGCCGCCTGCTTCGACTCCTGACCCAGCACGGTGAAGAACGAGGCTGATTTGGGCTGTTTGGGCAGCTCGACCAGCCCCTCGGTCAGACGGGCGAACCTTGCCTCCTTGCCGCGCACGATGCGCCCTTCGTTCGGGCTCGGCATCGGGTTGCGCGCGATCGGCACGGCGTCGGCGGCAGTGTAGACGCAGATATAGAGGCCGCGCGCCTTGTCGGCGCCGTTGGCGGCCGAGCCGTGCAGGAGCTTGGTGTGCATCAGGCAAACGCTGCCCGCCTTGCCGACGCACGGCACCGACCGGGCCAGTGCCTGCTTTTCCGCATCAGCCGCCACCGCGCCGGTGAAACGCTCGCCGTCGAACAGCGACAGCATCGGGCCCTTGTGCGAGCCCGGCACCACGGTGAGGCAACCGTTGCTCTCGTCGATGTCGTCGAGGAAGAGAAGCGCCGTCACGATGTCGGAGTTGGTGTGCGGGGTATAGGCGAAGTCCTGGTGATAGGCGACCTCGGTGCGGGCGCCCGACAGTTTCAGGTTAATCTTGCAATGATGGAATTTGACGTCCGGTCCGATCAGGTCGGCCACCATATCGACCGTGCGGGCGTCGAGCATGACCTCCCGATAGGTGTCCGAGATGTCCGACGGGTTGTTGATGCGCCGCAGCGCCGGCTTCTCAGCGCTGTGCTCGGAACCCATGTCGAAGCGCGGGCGGCCGTCGATCGTCGGCGGGCCGAACGGCCGGGAATGCGCCCGACTCTGCTCGACCCAGGAGTCGATCTCGGCCCTGAGCGCCGCGAGCTGGGCCGGCGTCACGGCGTCCTCGACCATGAGATAGCCGTCGCGCCAAAAGGCATCGATCTGTTCGCGGCTGAGAACGGGCATGGGAATCTCTCCTGATAGTGCCGGATATTTTGAACAGTGCGCCCGTGCCGTGCAAAGACCAAATGCTTCGAGTTGCAGGGGACTGCCGAAGGCTCATCGTCTTCCGGGTCACGAGCGTCTCGCTCGCTCAAGCTCATGAGCGAACGAGACGCTCGCGGCCCAGAAGAGCATGGCGCTCGTCACCGCCCCTTGAACTGCGGACGGCGCTTTTCCATGAAGGCGCGGCGGCCCTCGATGTAGTCCTCGGAGGCGAAGCACTCCTGCACCAGCGCGCTGGTGCGCCCGAAATCAGGCTTACCGTCCAGCCGCGTCAGCTCCTCGAGGGTGCGCTTGGCCGCATGCATGGTGAGCGGCGCGTTCTCACCGATCAGCTTGCAGTAGTTGTCGACGTAGGCGTCGAGCTCGCCGTCGGGCACCACGCGGTTGAGCAGTCCCATCCCCAGCGCCTCCTCGGCGCTGAAATGGCGAGCCGTGAAGAAGATCTCCTTGGCATAGGCCGGGCCGACCAGGTCCATCAGGTTCTTGAGACCGGCGGCGCGATAGCCGAGACCGAGCCGCGCGGCCGGTACGCCGAATCTCGACTTGTCCGAAGCGATGCGGATGTCGCAGGTCAGGGAAACCGCCAGGCCGCCGCCGATGCAGTAGCCGCGAATGCGGGCGATCGTGGGCTTCGAGCACTTGGTGAGGCGCGCATTGGCGACCTCGCCGATCTTGTCGTAGTAGGCGACCTGCTCGGGCGTCGAGCGCGCCTTCTCGAACTCGGAGATGTCGGCGCCCGACACGAAGGCCTTGTCGCCTGCCCCGGTCACCACCACGACGCGGATCGCGGGGTCCTTCTCGAAATCATCGAGGATGACCGGGATCGCCTCCCACATGTCGGTCGAGGTGGCGTTGTGCTTCGCCGGCTTGTTGAAGACGAGCTTGCCGACCGGCCCATGTTTCTCGGCAATCATGTTGGGGGTTGGACTGATCATGACGGGGTCTCCATTCATGTTCTCCTCCCCGACGAAGTTGGGGAGGTGTCGCCGTCATACGGCGACGGAGGTGGCAAGGCCGGGAGCGCGCCACTCCGTGGCGCTCTTCTCGTTCGATCACACATCCTATGAGCGCCACGGAGTGGCGCGCTCCCAGCGATGACGCATGACCCCTCCATCGCCGTATGACGGCGACACCTCCCCAGCGAAGCTGGGGAGGATTCTGACTCTAAATCACGCCACGCTGCCGGAAGCTCGCAATGGCAGCATCGTCGTAGCCTGCCTCCTTGAGCACCGCTTCGGTGTGCTCGCCCTGTTCGGGCGTCGCCGAGCGCATCTCGAACGGCGTGCGGCTCATGTTGATCGCCTGACCGATGAGTTCGATCTCGCCGAGCTTGGGTGACTTCACGGGATGGGCCATCATCAGGTGCTTGACCTGCGGGTCGGCGAACATCTCGTCCATCTTGTAGATCGGGCCGGCGGGCACGCCGGCCTTGTTCAGCTTCTCGACCAGCTCGGCGCTGCCGTAGGCCTCGACCCGCTTCTCGATCTCCGAGTTGAGCAGGTCGCGGTTGGTGCGGCGCGCCTTGTCGGTCGCGAACCTCTCGTCGGTCAACAGCTCCGGCGCCACGATGCATTCGCAGAAGCGCTTGTAGATGTGGCCTCCGGACGCCGCGATGTTGATGTAACCGTCCCTGGTCTTGAACACCCCGGTCGGAATCGAGGTCGGATGGTTGTTGCCCGCCTGCCCGGGCACGTCCTTGGCGATGGTCCAGCGCGCCGCCTGGAAGTCGCACATCGAGATCATGGCCTGCAGCAGCGAGCTCGACACCCATTGGCCCTGCCCCGAGGTCTCGCGTTCCAGGAGCGCGATCAGGATGCCGATGGCGCAGTGCAGGCCGGCGCCGACGTCGGCGACAGCAATACCGGCGCGCACCGGGCCCTGCCCCTCCATCCCCGTCACCCACATCAGGCCGCCCATGCCCTGGGCGATCTGGTCGAAGCCGGCGCGCTCGGCATAGGGCCCGTCCTGGCCAAAGCCCGAGATCGAGCCCAGGACGATGCGGGGGTTCACCTTCTTGAGGCTTTCGTAGTCGATGCCGAGCCGGAACTTCACGTCGGCGCGGTAGTTCTCGACCACGACGTCGGCCTTCTCGACCAGCTTCATGAAGACGGCCTTGCCGTCCGGCTCCTTGAGGTTGAGCGTGATCGACTTCTTGTTGCGATGCAGGTTCTGGAAGTCGGGTCCGTGGCGCGGCCCGCCCATGTCCATATCGCCGGCGCCGGGCGGCATCTCGACCTTGATGCAGTTGGCACCCCAGTCGGCGAGATAGCGCACTGCGGTCGGACCGGCGCGCACCCGAGTCAGGTCAAGGACGGTGAATCGGGAAAGCGGTCCGGCGGTCATGGCTGCTCTCTGGTCGTGGACGAGGAACCATCCGTACCATGCCGACTGGACGTCCAGCCAGACACCCTGAACAGAGCCGCCCTGCGATTTCGCCTTTCGCTCCCTATTCGAGCTTCAGGCACATTTGAGGCAACGCAAACCACACGCGGACAGTGGAGTTCTCTTTCTCGCGCAGCCATTCCGCGATGGTGGCGTCGGCGATCTCGTCGGGCATGCGCCCGTATTCGGCAGGTAGCCGGCCGCGGCCGTCAATGACGTTTGCCACCCAAATGACCGGCTTTGCGCCATTGTGCAGCAAGGCAAGTACGTTGCGACGGACGTATTGGGTCAGATCGTCACCAGACAGATCAAATCCTTGCCGGTCAAAAGAAACGACCCGCCAGAAACCAACGCCGTCAGCGGCAAGTTCTCCTGCCACCAGCGCGACCCGTTCCCCAATTGTCTGCCCGTAGTAGCTATCTCGACGTTCCTCGATCATGGCTGTCGTCGCGACGTTGTCGCTCCTACTCCACCCGCACCATGGCCGCGGGATCGATCTCCAGCCAGACGCGGCTGCCGACCTCGAAGATGGCGTTCGGGCCGGTGGAGACCCGCACCGCCCCGGCGCCGGCGAGCGGCCGCACCTGGTAGTCCCAATACTCGCCGAGGTAGGAGCGACCGGCGATTTCCGCTTCGACGGCGACGCTGTTGCCGTTGGGCTTCTGGCTCGACAGGCCGATCGCCTGCGGGCGCAGCGAATAGAGCAGCCCACCCGCAGCGTCCGCGCCCTCCAGGCGGCTCGCCGCCGCCGAGAAGCCATCGAAGCACACATCGCTGCCCTGCCGCTTGCCTTCGAGGAAATTGGTGCGGCCGATGAAGCCCGCCACGAACCGGCTCTTCGGCCGGACATAGAGCTTGTGCGGGGCGTCGACCTGCTCGATCCGGCCCTTGTTCATGACCACGATCCGGTCCGAGGTCACCATGGCCTCCGACTGATCGTGCGTCACGTAGACCGTGGTGATCTTGAAGGCATCGTGCAGGCGGCGGATCTCGAAGCGCATCTCCTCGCGCAGGTTGGCGTCCAGGTTGCTGAGCGGCTCGTCGAGCAGCAGCACCTCGGGCTCGACCACGATGGCGCGGGCCAGCGCCACGCGCTGCTGCTGGCCGCCCGACAGCTCGGCCGGATAGCGGCCCTTGAGACTGCGCATCTGGACCACGTCGAGGATGGCGTCGACCCGGCGGTCGATCTCGGCTCGTGACAGCTTGCGCACCTGCAGGCCGAAGCCGACATTCTCGCCCACCGTCATGTTCGGCCAGATGGCGTAGCTCTGGAAGATCATGGACATGCGCCGCTTCTCCGGCGGCACCACGTTCGTCGGCGAGGAGATCACCTGGCCGTCCATTTCGATCGTGCCGGCCGACGGCGGCACGAAGCCCGCGATCATGCGCAAGGTCGTTGTCTTGCCGCAGCCCGAGGGCCCCAGCAGCGACACGAACTCCCCCTGGGCGAGCTCGAGCGAGAAATCGGCGACAGCCTCGACCGAGCCGTAGAAGCGGGAGACGTTTCTGAGCGCGAGCTTGCTCATGTCGCGCTGGGCCTCGGCACGAAATCGCGACCCAGTGCCTTTGGGCCGGTCCACGGCAGCGGCAGGGTCGGCATGAGCAGCCCCTGCAGGATCAGGGCGAGCGCAGCCAGGTACTCGAGAGTGCCCTCCTCGCTCATCTCGAAAATCATGACGGACGCCACCTTGATGCTCGGGCCGTTGAGAAGACCGCGGCCGACAGTTCGCGCGTCGACGGTATGAAGATCAAGGGCCAGGGACGGGGCAGGCTGCACCAGAGCAGCGGCGCAACGACGCGCCGACGACCACTGCGGCACGCTGACGCCATGTCTGCTCCCTCCAGCGAAAATGCCAGAGATTCGATATTTCTCCAATCTTCCTCCGTCATCGTTCCGATGATGGGGGAGACACCCAGCACGCCCGGCGCGCACCACGATGCCGCGAAAATGGAAGAGAGGCTCATGGCTCGGAGCGCGCCACTCCGATGGCGCTCATGGGAGGTGCAGTGGCGCGCTCCCAGCGCATTCTTGTCAATTCCCGAACGTGTCGCGCCAATGCTCGATCACTTCGGGCATGCCCTTGTCGATCTCGGCCACGGTCGGCTGGATCGTCTTGATTTCACTGATCGGCTTCGCGCCGGGTGCCGCCGGCACCTCGGGCCGCAGCGGAATGGAGAAGTGCTTGGCGCTGATCTTCGCCGCCTCGAGCGAATCGAGATACTCCATGAACAGCCGGGCGGCATTGGGGTGTCGGGCATCCTTCATGATCGCCGACGGCGCGATGACCAGCACGGCGCCGTCGCTCGGGTAGGAGACCGCCAGCGGACTGCCGCGGGCCGCACTGAACAGCGTCGGTCCCAGGGCACCGGCGGCGACCACGCGCTCGCCGGCCGTGAGCGCCTTCACGGTGTCGTTGATCGAGCGGCCGATCTGGGGTCGGTTCTTCTCCAGCCTGTCGAAATACTCCCAGCCATAGAGATTGCTCATCGCCAACACCCAGGTGCCGATATAGCCGGAGAAGGCCGGATGGCCGGTCGACACCTTGTCTTTCCATTTGATGTCGAGCAGGTCCTGCCACTTCCTGGGCGCTTCCTCCGGTTTCACCTTGGCGCTGTTGTAGGTGAGCGCGACCAGGCCGGCCGAGGTCGCATGATAGTAGCCGTCGGGGTCGAAGTTCCGGAAGGCCGGCAGGATCCTGGCCGATGACTCCGGAACATATCTCTCGAACAGTGCCTTGGTCTTGAGCCGCACATAGTGGCCAATGTCGGTCGATGAGAAGACGTCACAGATCGGCTGGTTGCTCTTGAGGTCCTGCAGGAGGCGCTGATAGGCGACCTGCGCCGCCATCCGCACCACGTTCACCTTGACGCCGTAGAGCCTGCCGAACCCGTCGGCGAGCTCCTCGGCGCCCTCCGACGTGTAGTGGGCGACATACCAGGTCAGCTCCCCTTCCTTCCTGGCGGCTTTCTCCAAGGCCTTGACGTCGGCCCGCGCGGCCGGCGCGAAGACGAGCGCGAGGACGACGCAAATGCGCGCGCACACCCTCATCGGTTTCCTCCCTGAGCACGTTCGTATTATCGTTGCGGGCGATACGATCACACGGGCCGGCGCGCGACAAGCTCGCGTGCCCGGCAAGGGAGCCCATGACGGACGACCGATCGGCCGACTGGGCCGCCTATTACGAGAAGCTTCGCGACCGGCCGCCACGCCGCACCCTTCTCACCGCGCTCGATCGCTTCGGACCAGCCTCGGCGGGCTCGCTCGCCATCGATCTCGGATGCGGCGACGGACGCGACGTGATCGAGATACTGCGCCGCGGCTGGCGTGTCGTGGCCGTCGATGCCGAACCGGAAGCGCTCAAGAGGCTGCAGGCGCGTCCCCTGCCCGCCGGCAGCGACCTGACGCCCATCGTCGCCCGGTTCGAGGACGTCCCGTTGCCGCTTGGCGTCACTCTGGTCAACTCGAGCTTCGCCATGCCGCTGTGCGCACCGGACGACTTCCGCCGGCTCTGGCAGCGCATTCGCGACGCCCTGCCGGCGGGCGGCCGCTTCGCCGGCCAATGGTACGGGCCGCGCGACAGCTGGGTCGGCCGCTCCGGCATGACGTTCCTCAGCCGCGACGAGGCGCTCGGGCTGCTCGACAGTTTCGATCTTGAGATGTTCGAAGAAGAGGAGGCCGACGGCGTCACGCCTCGCGGCAACGCCAAGCACTGGCACATCTTCCATATCGTAGCGCGGAAGCGCGAGGACGCCGCGCCGCAGTAGACAATGCGCGTGCTCTCGTCGGAAACTTAGAGGATTGCCCGCAAGGAGTCGCCATGGCCACCGTTGCCGTCACGTCCGAGATCGCCCGACGCGCCGCCGTTCTCGCCTGGACCGACCTGCCCGACGACCTGATCGAGCGCACCAGGCAGTGCCTGCTCGACTGGTTCGCCGTCACGGTGGCCGGCGCCCAGGAGGAGCTCACCGAGATCCTGGTTCGGGAGGCGCTCGAGGATGGCGCCAAGGGTCCGGCGACCGTGGTCGGTCGCAGCGAGAGGGTGCTGCCGTCGGCCGCCACCCTGATCAACGGGGCGGCAAGCCACGCCCTCGACTATGACGACGTCAACTTCTCGATGGGTGGCCATCCGACGGTAACGGTGGTCCCTGCCCTGCTGGCGCTCGGCGAGCAGACCGGCGCCTCGGGTCGTCTCTTCATCGAGAGCTTCGTTGCCGGCTACGAGACCTCGGGGCGGGTCGGCCGCCTCGTCTCACCGAGCCACTATCAGAAGGGCTTTCATGTCACCGGAACGGTCGGCTCGTTCGCCGCCACGGCCGCGGCCGGCCGCATGCTCGGCCTCAGCGACCGCCAGCTCGCCGTCGCGTTCGGCATCGCGGCGACCCAGGCCGCGGGCCTGAAGTCGAGCTTCGGCACGATGTGCAAGCCGTTGCACGCCGGCACCGCCTCCGAGCACGGCCTGCGCGCCGCGCGCCTCGCCGCCAAGGGGTTTACCGCGCGCAGCGACGTGCTCGAGTGCGATCAGGGGTTTGCCTCCTCGCAGAGTGACCATCTGAACGCCGAGCAAGCGCTCGGCGAGGCCCCGCAGGGATGGCACCTGCGAAACAACCTCTTCAAGTACCATGCCGCCTGCTACCTGACGCATGCGCCGATCGAGTGCGCCAAGGAGATCAGGCTCAAGAGCAACTTCCCGCCCGAGCGGGTGAAGAAAATCCTGCTGCGCATCGACGCTGGGGCCGACCGCGTGTGCAACATCCCCCATCCGACCAGCGGCCTCGAAGCCAAGTTCTCGCTGCGCCAGACCGTGGCGATGGCGCTGACCGGCGTCGATACGGCCAATCTCGACTCCTACAACGAGGCGGTCACGCGGGAGCCGCGCATCCAGGCCCTGCGCGAGAAGATGGCGATCGAGTTCAAGCCCAACTGGGAACACTCGCTGGCCGAGATGGCGATCCAGCTCGACGACGGCACGACCATCGAGGCCTCGCACGATTCCGGCATCCCATGGGCCGACCTCGCCAAGCAGCGCAAGGCCATCGAGAACAAGTACGAAAGCCTGGTCGTGCCCGTGTTGGGCGCGGCGGGCGCGAAGCGCCTGTTCGACGCGATCGAACGCATCGATACGCTGGACGATGTCGGCGAGCTCGCGCGGGCGTCGGGGAGGGGCTAGTCACTTTCCTCTCATGGCCGGCAGCGCGCCACTCCGTGGCGCTCATGGAATGTGTGATCGACAAGAAGAGCGCCACGGAGTGGCGCGCTCCCGGCGATGACCCCTCCGTCGCCGTGAGACGGCGACACCTCCCCAGCGAAGCTGGGGAGGGAGATGAATTGGAGACAGAATGACGGAAGATTTCAGATCACGCGCCCGGCTGGTGCCGAAGGGCAACCGGTACGAGGATTTCGAGGTCGGGCGGGTGTTCCGACACCATTGGGGGCGCACCATCACCGAGTCGGAGAGCACTCTCTTCTCCACCTTGACGCTGCATTTCAATCCGCACTACTACAACGCCGCCTACGCCCGCGCGCACGGCCATCCGGGCGTCGTCGCCAACCCGATGCTCGTCTTCACCACGGTGTTCGGCCTCACGGTCGAAGATCTGAGCGAAGGCGGCGGGCCGTTCCTCGGGGTCAACGAGCTCGGCTTCCACCAGCCCGTCTATCCCGGTGATTCGCTCCGCGCCGAGTCGGAGGTGCTCGACCGCCGCGTGTCCGACTCCCACAAGGGGTTCGGCATCGTCACCTGGCACAGCAAGGGCCTCAACCAGCGCGACGAGATCGTCATCGACTTCAAGCGCACCAACCTCGTGCGTCTCAGGAATCCCTAACATGCCTTACATCACCGAAGAGCGCCGCATGATCCAGGAGCAGGCGCGCGAGTTCACCCTCAACGAGGTCCTGCCGGTCGCCAACAAGCTCGACCCCGAGAAGGGCGACATCCCGATGTCGCTGCGCGACAAGATGGCCGAGCTCGGCTATTTCGGCATCCTCATCCCGGAGAGGTACGGCGGCCTCGGCCTGGGCTGCTTCGAGTACTGCCTGGTCACCGAGGAGCTGTCGCGCGGCTGGATGAGCGTCGCCTCGCTGATCGCGCGCGGCAACCTCCTGATCGGCGCGCAGATGATGAGCGAGGAGCAGCGGGCGCGCTACCTGCCGCGCATGGCGAAGGGCGAATTTTTGGGCGCCTTCTCCATGTCCGAGCCCAATGCCGGTTCCGACATCGCCAACATATCCTGCCGCGCCCGCAAGGATGGCACGGGCTACCTGATCAGCGGCAACAAGTACTGGTGCACCTTCGCCGACGGCGCCGACTTCCTGATCATCATCGCCCGCACCTCCGATGCGCCGGCGAACAAGCGGCACATGGGCCTGTCGATGTTCTTCGTCGAGAAGAAGCGCGGCGAGCTGCCCAAGGGCTGCAGCGGCGCGCCGATTCCCAAGATCGGCTATTTCGGCTGGAAGACCTACGAGCTGGCGTTCGACAATTTCCGCGTCGAGGCGTCCGACATGATCGGCGAGGAAGGCCACGCCTTCTACTACGCCACCTCGGGCCTCGAGACGGCGCGCGCCCACACGGCCGCGCGCGCCATCGGGCTCGCGCAAGGCGCGCTCGACGATTCGATCGCCTACGCCAACGACCGCAAGCAGTTCGGCCGGTCGATCGCGGACTTTCAGGCAATCCGCTTCAAGATCGCCGAGATGGCGACCCAGATCGAGGCGGCGCGACAGCTCAACTACTTCGTCTGCGAGCAGATCGACACCGGCCAGCGCTGCGACAAGGAAGCATCGATGGTGAAGCTGTTCGCCTCGGAGATGGCCGAGCGGGTATGCAGCGAGGGCATCCAGATCCACGGCGGCGCCGGCTACACGACCCTGCATGCCGTCGAGCGCCACTGGCGCGATGCGCGTCTCACCAAGATCTTCGAGGGTACGTCGGAGATCCAGAAGCGCATCATTTCCGATCGACTGCTGGGCCGCGGGAGGAATTGATGAAGGTCTGCGCCCTGACCGGCAGCCACAATTACTTCGAGGACTTCACCGTCGGCGACGTCCTGAAGCACGCCCGCGGCAAGACGGTCGAGCCTCTCGAGCAGGTGTGGATCACCAACGTGACCATGAACACCGCCGAGGGTCACTTCAACGAGCACCTGATGTCGTCGAGCCCCTGGGGCAAGCGGCTCGGCTTCGGCGGCGTCACCATCTCGATGTGCATCGGGCTTGCCGCCGAGGACACCGCCGAGAACGCCCTGATGGAGCTCGGCCTGGACAAGATCCGGCTGAAGGCGCCGGTGTTCCACGGCGACACGCTCTATTGCTACAGCGAGGTGCTGGAGACGAAGGACGGACCGCGGCCCGACGGCGGCATCGTCCGCTTCAGGCACTACGGCGTCAACCAGGACGACAAGCACGTCTTCGAAGGCGAGCGCACGGTGCTGATCAAGCGCCGCACCCACTGGGGGGATAAGTGAGTTCAGGACCTCCTCCCCAGCCTTGCGGGGGATGGGCCCCGTCTTAGGGGGCGGCGGGGACTTGGTCTTCGGGACCGCGGGCGTCTCGCCCGCTCATGAATCTGCGCGGGCGTGACGCCCGCGGTCCAAGAAAGCATGACCCCTCCGTCGGCGAAGACGCCGACACCTCCCCAGCGAAGCTGGGGAGGAGGGAAAACGCATGACCTCCCCCCTCGGCGCGCTCGACGGGGTCCGCATCGTCGATCTGACGCAGATGCTGGCGGGGCCGTTCTGCACCATGCTGCTGGCCGACCAGGGGGCTGAGGTGATCAAGGTCGAGCCGCTCGACGGCGACCACACGCGCATCGTCGGTCCCTACCACGCCGACGACACGTTGAAGGCGTTCGGCGGCTACTTCGCCTCGGTCAACCGCAACAAGAAATCGGTCGCCGTCGATCTCAAGAAGCCGGAGGGCCGCCAGCTCGTGCTGCGGCTGTGCGAGGGCGCCGACGCCATCGTCGAGAACTACCGCGGCGGCGTCATGGACCGGCTGGGGCTGGGCTACGAGACGATGCACGAGCGGTTCCCCAGGTTGGTCTACGCGACCATCCGCGGCTTCGGCGACTGGCGCACCGGCCGCAGTCCCTACACCGACTGGCCGGCCTACGACGTGGTGGCGCAGGCGTTCGGCGGCGTCATGGCGATCACCGGTCCGGACAAGGACACGCCAATGAAGGTCGGCCCGGGCATCGGCGATCTGATGCCTGCCACCATGTGCGCCGTCGGCATCGTCAGCGCCATACTTCGCGCTCACAAGACCGGCCAGGGCCAGCTGGTCGATGTCGGCATGGTCGACGCCATCCTGTCGCTCTGCGAGCGCATCGTGCACCAGCACTCCTACACCGGCGGCGTTCCGGTACCGGAAGGCAACCATCACCCCCTGCTCTGCCCGTTCGGCATGTTCCCGGCCAAGGACGGCCACGTCACGATCGCCGCCCACGCCGACACGCATTTCCCGATCCTGTGCCGGCTGATCGGCCGGCCCGAGCTCGGCACGGATCCGCGCCTGGCCACGGTCCAGGACCGCCGCGCCAACCAGGAGGAGATCATCGAGGCGGTCTCCGCCTTCACCCGCGATCGAACCAAGCAGCAGCTCTTGGACCATCTCGGCGGGCAGGTGCCGTTCGCGCCGGTCAACGACGTGCGAGACGTCTTCGCCAACCCGCATTTCGCCGCCCGCGACATGGTGGTGTCGGTACCCCATCCCGGCCTCGCGCACGAGACCAAGGTCGCCGGCGTGGCGATCAAGATGAGCGAAACACCCGGACGAGTGCGCCATCGCGCCCCGTTGCTGGGCGAGCACACCGACCAGTATCTGACCGGCCTCGGCCTCGGTGGCGCGGATATTGCGCGGCTGCGGGCCGGGAAAATCATTGCCTGAGGGAGATCCGACATGACCGACCGTCCGCGCCGCGCGCGCCGCGTCCAGCTTTCCACGCCGGGATCGAGCGAGAAGATGATCCAGAAGGCGGCCGACTCGAAGGCTGACCACGTCTTCCTCGACCTCGAGGACGCCGTCGCCCCGAGCCAGAAGCGCCAGGCGCGCAAGAAGATCGTCGAGGGCCTGAAGTCACTGAACTGGGGTAAGAAGACCCGCTGCGTGCGCATCAACGACCTCACCACCGAATACGCCTTCGAGGACATCATCGAGGTGGTCGAGGGCGCCGGCGAGCATCTCGACACGATCATGATGACCAAGGTGCTGACGCCGGCCGACGTGCTGTTCGCCGACAAGCTCCTGCACCAGCTCGAGAAGAAGCTGAAGCTCAAGCGCCGCATCGGCCTCGAGGCTCTGATCGAGGAGGTCGAGGGCATGCAGAACGTCGACGCCATCGCCGCCTGCACGCCGCGCCTCGAATGTCTGGTGTTCGGCATGGGTGACTTCTCGGCCTCGATGGGCGTCACCAACAAGAATGTCGGCGAGACCGACGGCTATCCCGGCGACATCTGGCACTACGCCCGCTTCCGCCTGATTATGGCGTGCCGCGCCGCCGGCATCGATCCGGTCGACGGCCCGTTCGCCGATTTCCGCAATCCCGATGCCTACCGCGAGGAATGCAAGCGCTCGATGATCCTGGGCTGCGTCGGCAAGTGGGCCATCCATCCGTCGCAGATCGACATCGCGCTTGATGTGTACTCGCCGAAACCCGAGGATGTCGCCCGCGCGCGCAAGCTCGAGAAGGCCTATGCCGAAGCAGAGGCCAAGGGTCTGGGCGCGATCAACGTCGATGGCATCATGGTCGACGTTGCGTCGATTCGTATTCTGCGTAACACCGTCCTCAACAAGGCGGATCTCTTCGGCATGTGACACGCCGAACCGCCGGCGAATGAACAAGACGGTCTGGTTTGGGAGGAAAGTGAGTATGCTTAGAAGGACCCTGCTGGGCGGCGTCGCCGCTTCGACCCTCGCCGCTCCGGCACTTGTGCGGGCCCAGGAACCGGTGAAGATGCGGCTGTCGCTCGACACCTCGGCGACCCACACGCGTACCCTGCAAATGACGAGCTTCGCCCAGGAGCTCGAGAAGGTCGCCAGCGGCAAGATCAAGGTCGAGGTGTTCCACTCGGCCCAGCTGTTTCGCGACCGCGACGTCGGCAAGGCGTTGCGCCAGGGCGGCGCCGAGATGGGCGTCCCGGGGCCGTGGAACCTGACCGGCATCGAGGCCAACCTCGATATCACCCAGTCGCCGGCCTTCTACGGCCGCACGGCCGCCGAGGTGTACAAGGTCATCGATGGCGACGTCGGCCGCGCGCTGAACGGCATGCTCGAGAAGAAGCTCGGCGTGCACATCCTCGGCAAGTGGCTCGACCTCGGCGCGTCGCATACCTTCTCGACTGCCAAGCCGCTCAACAGTCCGGACGATCTCAAGGGCCTCAAGATCCGCACGTCGGGCGGCGCCGGTCAGATGGTCCGGGTCAAGTTCTTCGAGGGCGTGCCGAACTTCACCGCGTGGCCCGACGTGCCGCTGGCGCTGAGCCAGGGCACGTTCGACGCGCTGTTCACCACCAACGAGAGCGTCAAGTCAGCGAAGCTCTGGGATTCCGGGGTGAAATTCTCGCTGCAGGATCACCAGTTCTTCGCCCAATACATCCCCATGGTGGGCGAGGCGTTCTGGAAGAAGCTGGGACCTGACCTGCAGAAGGTCGTGTCCGGCCTGTGGGCGTCCAAGATTGACGGCTGGCGCAAGGACATGGCGGCGAGCCAGGCCGAATCGTTCGAGACCCTGCAGAAAGCCGGGATCAAGGCGGTCACGCCCGACGCCGCGACTCTCGATGCGACGCGCAAGCGCCTGATGGTAACGCAGGACACCGTCATCAAGGAGCTCAAGCTCGACCCGGCCCTGGTCGCCCAGGCCAACGCGGCGCTGGGCATCAGCGGCAAGAGCTAAACGACAGGGGCGCCCGTGCAGGCGGGCGCCCCTTTCTCTTCCACCATATCGACGACAGGCGGAGGGTTCGCATGCTCGATGCATGGGACAGGATAGAGCGTTGGCTGATCGGTCTGCTGGGCGCTCTCGGGCTGGTTGTCTACCTTACCCAAATCGTCGGCCGTTACGTAACGACGGCGATCGACTTCTCGGTCGCCGAGGAGCTCACGGTCTACATCATCATCTGGGCCGCCTTCCTGGTGGCCAGCCTGCTGGTGCGCGAGGATGGCCACGTGCGCGCCGACCTGCTGCTGCGCATGATGCGGCCCGAGCGCCAGCGCTGGGTCGAGATCGCCAACTGCGCCATCGCCCTCGGCTTCTGCCTGGGGCTCACCTGGTACGGCTGGCTGGTCGCCTACGACTCCTTCGACCTCGGCGAGCGCAGCAACACCGCGCTCGGCTTTCCGCTCTGGATCTACTACGCCGCCCTGCCGGTCTCCGCCGCGCTGATGTCGATGCGCTACGCACGGCGGCTGTGGCAGTTCTGCTTCGCCTTCGATCCCGCGACCATGGAAGTCCATTCGGGGCGCGAGTAGCCATGACCAAGCTGTTCGCCGTCGTCTTCTTCGTCCTGCTCGGCATGGGCCTGCCGATCTGGCTGGTGCTCGGCGTCTCGGCCGGCTCGATGTTCGCCATCGAGGGCAAGCCGCTGGTCGGCATCGCCCAGAAGATGCTCGACGAGCTCAACTCGACGACACTGCTCGCCGTGCCCTTCTTCGTCATGGCCGCCTCGTTCATGCAGCGCGGCGGCATCGCCAAGGCTCTTGTCGACGTCGCGGCGGCGTGGGTCGGCAACGTGCGCGGCGGGCTCGGCGTGGTCTGCGTCGCCGCCTGCGCCATGTTCGCGGCGATCTGCGGCTCCTCCGTCGCCACCGCGCTCGCCATGGGCACGATCCTGATTCCGGCAATGATCGAGCGCAAGTACGACAGGCCGTTCGCGCTCGGCGTCACCGCCGCCTCGGGCACGCTGGGAATCCTGATCCCGCCCAGCCTGCCGCTGATCCTCTACGCCATCATCGCCGACGAATCGGTGCCGCGACTGTTCCTGGCCGGCGTCGTTCCGGGACTGATGCAGGCGACGATCTTCATCCTCTACGTGCTGTGGTACGGCCGCCGCCACAACCTGGCGGCCGAGCCCCCGCGCTCGCGCGAAGAGTTCTGGCGCGTCAACATCGACGCCATCCCGGCGCTCTCCATGCCCGTGATCATCGCCGTCGGCATCTATGGCGGCTGGGTGACGACGACCGAGACGGCGGCGCTGGCCGCCGCCGTGGCCCTGCTGATCAGCCTGTTCTACTACAAGGGCTTCAAGGCGTCGGAGACCCTGTCGGTGATCGGCGAATCGATCAAGAACGCCGGCACCATCATGATCATCATCGCCACCGCCCTGGCGTTCGGCCACTGGATCACCGAGTCGGGGATTCCGGCCGCCCTGGTGCAGTTCATCCGCGACAACGGCTTCTCCGCCTGGCAGTTCCTTCTCGCCATCAATCTCATGCTGATCGTGCTCGGCATGTTCCTCGAGGTCGCCTCGATCCTGCTGATCGCCATGCCCATCCTGATACCGGTCCTGAAGCCCCTGGGCATCGACCCGGTTCATTTCGCGATCGTCGTCACCGTCAACATGGAGCTCGCGCTGATCACCGCGCCGGTCGGCCTCAACCTCTACGTTCTCGCCACGGTGTCCAGGACACCGCTCGCTATCGTTATCAGGGGGGTCAATCCCTTCATCGTCCTGATGCTCGGCCTACTCATCGCCATCACGTACCTTCCGGGCATTAGCCTGTGGCTGCCCCGCCTGGTCTATGGGTGAGCCGCACGCCGAGCTGAAAGCCGCCCTGGTGCCGGTGGGTGCCATGCTCGGCACCCAGATCGCGATCTCCCTGGCCGTGCTGGCGCTCAGCGTGCTGATGCCTGCCGTGGCGCGCGACCTCGCAGTCGATCCCAAGCTGGTCGGTGGCTTCACGGCCATCACCTATGCGGTCGCCGCGGCGATTGCGCTGGGCAGCGCCGGCGCCATCGCCCGGCTCGGCGCCGTCCGGGTCTGCCAGCTCGCCATGATCGCGGCCGCGGCGGGGCTGGCCGTGACCGCGGCCGCCTCGCTCGTCGCCACGGTCGTGGCCGTCGTACTGATCGGGCTGGCCCAGGGACCGATCAATCCGGCCTCGGCGCACATCCTCAGCCAGCGCGTGCCGCGGCGCTGGTTCAGCCTGGTCTTCTCGGTCAAGCAGACCGGCGTGCCGGTCGGTTTCGCCACCGCAGGCATCGTGCTGCCGCTGCTGCTCGGCTGGGTCGGCTGGCGCGGCGCCTCCCTGGCGGCCGGGGCTATGCTGCTGGCCGGCGCGTTCGGGCTCGGCCTGCTGCGCCGCCGTCTCGATGCCGCGATGACGCCGCCCGGCCCGTCGCCCGGCATCTGGCGCTCGTTCCGATTCGTGATCGGGCACCCGGCGCTGCGCGTGCTCGGCCTGTCGGCGCTGATCTATGTCGTGGCCCAGCACACCTTCACTTTCTTCCTGGTCACCTATCTCTACGAGCACTGCCGGCTCGACATCGCCCAGGCAGGCTTCCTGCTGTTCCTCGCGCAGTTGGCCGGCACCGGACAGCGCCTGGTGTTGGGTGCGCTGGGAGACCGCTTGCCGCGGATGATGCTGCTCGGCTGGACCGGCCTCGCCATCGCCGCCGGCGCCGCCGCCACGGCGCTGATCGCGACCGACACGCCCTACTGGTTGATCGCCGCCATCGTGGTCGCCTACGGAACGGTGGTGATCAGCTGGAACGGCGTGTCGATCGCCGAGTTCGCCCACCTCGCTCCGCCGGGACAGGTTGCCGCGGTCGCTGCCGTGCAGACGGCGCTCGCCTTCTCCGGGGCAGTCATCGGACCACCCCTGTTCGCCGTCATCGCTGCGCTGGCCAGCTATCGCGCAGCCTTCCTCGCCGTGGCCGTCATCGTCCTGATTGCCGCCCTTTGGCAGGTTGCCGTCGGCCGAACGGTTCTCAAGCTCCCTTAAGCTCGGGGACGCGGCGCGACAAGCGCCGGGTCACTATTCCCGCGAGACATGCTGCCGTTCGCCGGTCGTCGCGTTACGGATCGACAAAAAGTTACCGGAAGGCGGCGCCCGTCCCGTGATACAGCACGTCCGGGGCACCACGACGTGCCGGCGGCCCGAGGTCAAAGGCGTGAACCTGCCCATCCACCCGTTCTATAATCACTGCCGGTTCGAGGACGTCCGGCTCGACCACTGACAGGGAGAAGACGATGAAGCTCTACATGCATCCCGTATCCACGACCAGCCGCCCGGTGATGCAGTTCATTGCCGACAACAACATCCCGGTCGACATGGAGGTCGTCGACATCCTGAAAGGCCAGCACTACGAGCCGGCCTACAGCAAGATCAACCCCAACCACCTGATTCCGATGCTGGAGGACGGCGATTTCCGCTTGACCGAGAGCGCGGCGATCCTGCGCTACCTCGCCGAGAAGATCGGCTCGGACACCTATCCGAAGGACCTCAAGCAGCGGGCCCGCGTGAACGAGGTCATGGACTGGTTCAACTCCAACTTCTATCGCGACTGGGGGTATGGCCTGATCTACCCGCAGCTCTTCCCCCATCTGAAGCGCGAGGACCCGAAGGTGCAGGAAGCCGTCGTGGCCTGGGGCAAGGAGAAGTCGAAGGGTTGGCTGCAGATCCTGAACGACCATTGGATCGGCCCGAGCAACAAGTACCTGTGCGGTAACCAGCTTACGATCGCGGATTATTTCGGTGCCGCCGTCACCACGGCGGGCGAACTGATCCATTGCGATATGTCGGCCTATCCCAATATCCAGCGCTGGCTCGCCAATTTCAAAGCCGGGCCGAACTACGCGAAGATCTACGAAACCTTCAACGGCTTCTGCGCCTCGACCAAGGGACAACCCTGGCAGGCGATCTGACCAGGAGAGTCCCATGATCAAGGGTCTGCACCACAACGCCTATCGCTGCCGCGACTCGGAGGAGACCCGGCGCTTCTACGAGGATTTCCTCGGCCTGCCGCTCGTGCACACGCTCAGGATCGAGCAGACGATCACCGGCCGCAAGACCGGCACCGGGGTGCTGCACACCTTCTTCCAGCTCGACGACGGCTCGTGCCTCGCCTTTTTCGAGGCGCCCGACATGCCGTTCGAGTTCAAGGAGCAGCACGACTTCGACCTGCATATCGCACTCGAGGTGGAGCCGGATGTTCTCGAGCAGATGTTCGCCAAGGGCAAGGCCGAGGGACGCGAGGTGCGCGGCGTCTCCGACCACAAGTTCATCCGCTCGATCTACTTCCGCGACCCCAACGGCTACGTGATCGAGCTCGCCGCCAAGGTCCCAGGCCGGGAGAGCGCGATGGATCCCAAGTCGAACCACGCGCGCGAGATGCTGGACACCTGGCAGGTCGACAAGCGGCGCCAGCCGGCGAAGGTGGCGTAGTTCATACTCCTCCCCAGCTCCGCTGGGGAGGTTTCGCCGTCATACGGCGACGGAGCGGTCTTGGTCTACGGGACGGGGGGCGTCTCGCCCGCTCTTGTTGACGATGAGCGGGCGAGACGCCCGCGGTCCGCATGATTCATGCCCCCTCCGTCCGCGAAAGACGCGGACACCTCAGCGAAGACGCTGCTGAGGAAAATGATCACCCCAGCCGCCGCCGATACAGCGCGATCAGGCGTTCCCAGTGGCGCTCGGCAGCCGGCTTGTCGTAGCACCAGCGTTGCGGGAAGGCGAAGCCGTGATGGACGCCGGGGTGCACCTCGAGCTCGCCCGGATTGCCGGACCTGTCGAACAGCACCTTCAACTCCTTGACCATGTCGGGCGGCGCCAGCTCGTCGTGCTCGGCGCAGGAGATGTAGAGCTCGCCCTTGGCCTTGCCGAGCGTGAGGTGCGGACTCTCGACGGCATCACTCACCAGCCACGTTCCGTAGAACGATCCCGCAGCCGCGATACGGTCTGGATAGCGCGCCGCGGCCGCCAGCGAATAGGGCCCGCTCATGCAATAGCCGTGGGTGCCGACGGGGCCCTTCTTCGATGCCTTCTGCTGGTCGGCATGGGCGATCAGCGCCGCGACATCGTCCATCACCGGCGGGATGGTCATCTTGGTGCGCACCGCGCGCATGCGCGCCTGCTCGGCGCTCCCCTTGTCGAGGACATCGGGCCCGTACTTGGTGTCCCTGCCGGCGCGGTAATAGAGGTTGGGCAGCAGCACGTAGTAACCCACCGTCGCAAGGCGCCGCGCCATGTCGTAGAGCTCCTCGCGGATACCGGGCGCGTCCATCAGGAACAGGACGGGCGGATAGGGCCCGCCGCGCTCGGGATGGCAGACGAAGGTCTCCATCGCCCCGTCCTTGGTGGGCACGTCCACGATCTGCTCGAACATGTCTGGCTGCTTCCTCTTTGCTTTGCGCGCATGCCAGCACCTTGCTAGGGTCCGCTCAACCAAAAACTCTTGGGAGCGAAATTGTGATGAAGCGTTTGATGTTGGGCGCCTCCGCCCTCGCCATGGCCGCCTGGGCGACGGTGGCACCGGCCCAGCAACTTACCGACAATGTGGTCAAGCTGGGTGTGCTCACCGACATGTCGAGCCTCTACGCCGACATCAACGGCCCGGGCGCCGTCCTCGCGGTGCAGATGGCGGTCGAGGATTTCGGCGGCACGATCAACGGCAAGAAGATCGAGATCATTCAGGCCGACGTGCAGAACAAGGCCGACGTCGCGGCGACAATCGCCGGCCGCTGGTTCGACACCGAGCAGGTCGACGCCATCTTCGGCACCGGCGCCTCGTCGTCGTCGATCGCCACCTCCCGTGTCGCCAACGACAAGAAGAGGATCTACTTCGCCACCGATCCCGCCTCGTCGGATCTGACCGGCAAGCTCTGCAACCCCTACACCGTGCACTGGGTCTACGACACGTTCGCCCTGGCCAATGGCACCGGCTCGGCGGTGGTCAAGGCGGGCGGCAAGAGCTGGTTCTTCCTCACCGTGGACTACGCCTTCGGCTATGCCCTGCAGCGCGACGTCGCCGCGGTGGTGACCAAGTCCGGGGGCAAGGTGGTGGGCGAGGTCAAGCACCCGCTCAACACCAACGATTTCTCGTCCTTTCTGCTGCAGGCCCAGGGATCGAAGGCGCAGATCATCGGCCTCGCCAATGCCGGCGGCGACACCATCAACTCGATCAAGCAGGCCGCCGAGTTCGGCATCGTCAAGGGCGGCCAGAAGCTCGCAGGCCTGCTGGTCTTCATCACCGACGTGCATTCGCTCGGCCTCGAGCGCGCCCAGGGCCTCAATCTCACCGAGGCGTTCTACTGGGATCTCAACGACAAGACCCGGGCCTTCTCCAAGCGCTTCGCCGCCAAGCACGGCGGCAAGATGCCGACCAGCATCCAGGCCGGCTTCTATTCGTCGGCGCTGCAGTATCTCAATTCCATCAAGGCGGCCGGTACGGACAACAGCGACGCCGTGATGGCCAAGCTCAAGGAGATCAAGTGGGACGACCCGGTGTTCGGCCAGAGCTACATCCGCGCCGACGGCCGCAAGATGCACGACATGTACCTGTTCGAGGTAAAGAAGCCGTCCGAATCGAAGGGCCCCTACGACTACTACAATCTGGTCTCGAGGATGTCCGCCGAGGAGGCGTTCCGTCCGATGGACCAGGGCGAATGCCCGCTCGTCGCGAAGAAGAAATAGCGCGAGGAAGCATCAGCCTACCGAGGTGCCAAAGGATCGTCGCGAAGAAGAACTGATCCCGGAGGAGACAATGGCCGAGCAATCGAACGTCTATGTCGGCGTCGCCGGATATTTCGGCAAGCCGGATCACAAGGGCAAGGTCGGCGTGTTCCGCCGCGCCGCCGGCGGCGGCGACTGGCAGCACGTGCTGGGAACGGTCGAGGCCTACACGGTCTTCGTCCATCCCAAGGATCCCGAGACGGTATTTGCCGGCACCAGCGACGGCGTGTGGCGCAGCACCGATCGCGGCGCCACCTTCCGGCGCACCGGATTTCCCGACGCCAACAAGCAGGTCTGGTGCTTCCTGGTCGACTCGCGCGATCCCAAGCGGATCTTCGCCGGCGCCTCGCCGATCGACGTCTACCGCAGCGACGATGGCGGCGCCACCTGGCGCAAGCTCGCCACGCCGGCCGTCGGCACGCATTGCAAGGGGCCGTTCGCCTCGCGTGTCATGCGTTTCGCCCAGCATCCCGGACGGCCGAACGAGATCTACGCCGCGCTCGAGATCAACGGCGTGATGCGCAGCACCGACGGCGGCGAGACCTGGGAAGATTGCAGCGCCGGCCTGATCAAGCTTTCCGAGTTGCCCCATCTCAAGAGCAAGATCGTGAGCGACACCACGGCGGAAGGCATGCTGGACGGCCACGCCATCACCATGGATCCGGTCAATCCCGACTCGGCCATCGTAGCGTTGCGCATGGGCCTGTTCCGCACGACCGACGGCGGCAAGAACTGGAGCGACATGGAGGTCGGCAAGTTCTCGCCGACGACGTACGGCCGCGACGTGAAGGCCTCGGCGAGCGAGCCCAACACGCTCTATGCCGCGCTCTCGGTCGCCGCGGCCAGCCACGACGGCGGGCTCTATCGCAGCCAGGACGGCGGCCAGAGCTGGAAGCGCTTCGACAAGGTCCAGGTGCACGGCACCATCATGTCGATCGGCCTGCACCCGACCGACCCCAGGCAGGTCTACATCGGGGCGCGCTACGACGGCGAGGTGTTCGGCACGCGCGACGCCGGCCAGACCTGGGAGGCGATGCCCCTGCCCGGCGAGGTCCAGCACATCTACGCCGTGGCCTGTGGGTAGCAGACCATCGTCGCCCGCCCCGTCATCGGGGCGTCATGCGTCTTCGCCGGGCGCGCGCCACTCCGTGGCGCTCACGAGGTAGCAGACCCACCGCTTGCGGATCGAAAGAAGAGCATGAGCGCCGCGGAGTGGCGCGCTCCCGGCAATGAACTCAAGTCAACAGTGCAGGCTCATGCCCGCACCAGCACTCGCTCGACCGGCACCGACTGCGGCGGTGCGGCCTTGACCCAGGCTCCGGTCTCGCGGAAGTCGTCAAAATAGCGGTTGATGTTGGGGAACGGCGACCAGTCGAACGACGTCAGACCGCGGTACCTCTCGAGGCAGATCATCGCATAGTCGGCCAGGGTGACGTCGTCGCCGACCATGGTCGAGCGTCCCTCGAGGTGCCCCTCAAGGACCGCGGCAAACCGGCTGGTCTCGCGCAGGCAGTATTCGACGAGCCCGGGGCTCACCTCGCCCATGCCGAATTTCGGCTTGATGAGGCTTTCGAAGATCAGTGTGCCGAACGCCCTGTTGAAATGCGCCTGCTCCCAGAACTGCCAGCGCGTGATGTCGGCGCGGATCTGCGGGTCGCGCGGGAACAGCGGGGAACCGCCCGCCTTCTCGACCAGGTACTGGTTGATGACGTTGGACTCCCAGAGGCGGAAATCGCCGTCGACCAGAACCGGCACCATACCGTTGGGGTTGAGGGCGAGAAATTCCGCTGTCCTGGTGTCGCCGGCTGCGAAGTCGAGACAGGCGATCTCGGGCTTCAGGCCGAGATGATGGACGACGGCCAGGACCTTGCGGCTGTTGGGGGAAACGGGAAGGATGTGGAGCTTCATCGACCAGACTCCTTTGTTGGGTCAGGGTGATGACGGACGCGGCCTGGGAAAGGATTCGGCATCGTCCGGAACTTTTTCCGCATCTCCGGGAATCCTTTCACCGACGCCGGACGTCGAAGGGGCGATGCGTGTCGATCTGCGGAGGAATGTCGTGCAGGCAACAGGTCAGAAGCCGCCTGGCTTCGAGGAGATTGCCCAGGCCCTGAGACCGAAGCTCCATCGCTATTGTGCGCGGATGGCGGGCTCGGCGATCGACGGCGAGGACATCGTGCAGGATGCCCTGCTGAAGGCGATGCAAGCGTTCCCCGGCGACGGCTCGATCGCCAATCCCGAGGCCTGGCTCTTCCGGATCGCGCACAACGCTGCGCTCGATTTTCTCCGCAGCCGGGTGCGCCTCGAAGCGGTCGTCGCCAGCCAACCGGGGGAGGATATCGCCGATCCCGGGGACGAGGTCGCCCGGCGCCAGGTCGCGGCAATGGGCTTGCGCCCCTTCATGAAGCTATCGCCGGCCGAGCGCAGCAGCGTCATCCTGATGGACGTGATCGGCTACTCCTTGAGCGAAATCGGCGAGATCATCGAGGTGACGGTCCCAGCGGTGAAGGCGGCCCTGCATCGCGGCCGCACGCGATTGAAGGCCTTGAGCGATTCCGCCGACACCGACGCGGCGCTGATCCTGACCGACCGCGAACACGAACGGCTGGCGCGATACGTCGACCGCTTCAATGCAGGCGACTTCGATGCCGTGCGCGACATGCTGGCGGAAGACGTGCGGCTGGAGCTGGTCGGCCGTCTGGTCCGCCGTGGCAAGTCCAGCGTTTCGCATTACTTCACCAACTACGGCGCCCGGTCGGACTGGCTCCTGTCAGTCGGGTTCGTCGAAGGCCGGCCGGCTGTTCTGCTGCATCGGACTCATGACACATCGGGGGCACCGGCCAACTTCATCCTGCTGGAATGGAAAGATGGGTCGATCATCCAGATCCGCGACTTCCACTACGCCGCCCACGTGGCCCAGGGCATCACCACGTCTGCGGCCTAAGCGGCATTGGTTCCAGTCGAACCCTCACCCTTAGGAGCCGCCGCACAGAAGGATCTCATCGCCAGCGGCTATAGTGTGCCTGGAATCTCTGGCGATGAGATCCTTCGCTGCGCTAAGCATGATAAGATATGAGCCTCAGCGTGAAGTCATCCTTTGACGCTTCAGCCTAAGACGCTTCCGCTTCAGCCCCGTCATTGAAGCCCGAAGCGAGCGCCCGCAGCCAGATCGCGACGGCCGTCGCTCCGCCGTCGGCAACGCCGATTGCACGGTCGCCGAGGTAACTTGACCTGCCGAGTCGCGGGCGCAGCGCGGCGGTGGCCGCGGCGCCGGCTTCGGCCGCCGCGGCCGCGGCGGCGAGCGCACTGGCCGCGCTATCCGCTGCCGCGTCGAAGGCGTAGATGGCCGGCAGCAGCGCGTCGAGCATGGTGCAGTCGCCCGCCTTGGCGCCACCAAGCTCGGCGATCGCCTCGATGCCCGCCCTGAAGGCTCTTCCCCAGTCGTTCATCCCGGGTTCGGCCGGAAGATCCCGCGCGGCGCGCAGCAGGCCGACCGCATAGAAGGGTCCCGAGCTGCCGCCGATGGCGCGCCGCAGCGCCTCGCCAATGCTGCGCAACGCCGTCGGGGCATCGGCGAAGGCTGCAAAGTCGAGGGCCTGGATCGCTACGGCGCCGCGCGTCATGCCGAGCCCCAGATCGCCGTCGCCCGCCCGGGCGTCGAGATCGGTCAGGATCGGCTCGGCGCGTTCCAGGGCCGCGGCGACGGCTTGCGCGATCGCTTGCAGCCGCTGGCTTTGCGGCCCCGCCGCCCTGGCAGATTCCGGCGTCGCCTCGGCCGCCGCAACCACCCGCCTGGCCGCCCCGACCCGGCCGTTGCCGGGCCAGGCTGGGGACACTGCCGGCGCATCGAGCAGGGCCAGCCGTTCCGGATCGAGTTTCAGGACCGACAGCGAGCAGCCGGGCATCTCGAGCGCCGTCAGCAACGACCCCTGCCAGGCGCGCTCGACCCGCAGGCCACGCCCGCGCAACGACGCCAGCGCCCGACGCGCGATGATCGCCAGCTCCATCGCGGGCGTGCCGCCCAGGCCGTTCACCAGCAGCGCCACGGCCGCACCGGCCGTCAGGCCGAGGTCCGCCAGGATGGCCTCGAGGAGGCGATCGACCAGAGTGTCGGCAGACACCATGGCGGAGCGCGCGATGCCCTGCTCGCCGTGGATGCCAAGGCCAATCTCGATCTCGTCCTCGCCCAGCGTGAACCCCGGGCGGCCGACCGCCGGGACAGTGCAGGCGCCCAGGGCAACGCCCATGCTGCCGAGGTCGGCCGCGCCCGCGCGGGCCAGCCTGGCGACCTCGCCGACGCCGCACCCGGCTGCGGCCGCCGCGCCGGCGATCTTGTGGACCAGCACGGTCCCGGCAATGCCGCGGCGGCGCTCGCGTGGCACGGTATCGCTGAGCGCCACGTCGTCGGCGACAATGACGATCTCCACCGGGATCCCCTCGGCCCGCGCCAGCTCGGCGGCAAGGCCGAAATTCAACCGGTCGCCGGTATAGTTCTTGACGATCAGGACCGCCCCGGCCGGCCCGGCGGCGGCGCGGATGCCGGCAAGGACCGAATCGACGCTCGGCGATGTGAAGACGTCGCCGGCGACCGCTGCCGTCAGCAATCCGGGGCCGACATAGCCCGCGTGCGCCGGCTCGTGCCCCGAGCCGCCGCCCGAGATCACGGCCACCGGGCGCCCATCCGTGGGCGGCAGCTCGGCACGCAGGACCACGTCGTGGTCGGCCAGCAGGGCCAGCCCGGGGTCGAGGTCGCACACGCCCTCGAGCATCTCCCGCACCACCCGCCGCGGGTCGTTCACCAGCTTCTTCACGTTCCCTCCTTTGAAACTGCGCTGGGGGCGCGCCACTCCAGTGACGCGTCTTCTGTGCGTTTGGAAGATGATCGCGCCACGGGAGTGGCGCGCTCATAGGCGCTAACTTTGGGCGGTCCAGCAAAGTCCTCATCCTGAGGAGGTCGCGTAGCGACCGTCTCGAAGGATGCGCGACAGACCAGATCGCTGGAATAGCGGTGTTGCAACATCGGATTTGTTGCCGACCCTTCGAGACGCGGCCTCCAGGCCGCTCCTCAGGGTGAGGTCCCTTTGTAAGTTAAGTTGGCGCCTATGAGGGGCGCGCTCCCAGCCACTAACGCTCTTCGACACACCACCGCCATTTTACAGCCCGTGGTATGCGCCGCGCGTGCTGGCAATCTCCCCCCGGCTGGCCCCCGATGAGCCATCACATGAGACTTAGCGCGCAAACCTGTCCTCTGGACAAAGAAAAGCGCGCGCGGTAACCGCACCGGCTGATCCGACGAGCGGTAGAGGTCTCCCAGCTGACCGGCCCGCACCGGCCTGTCGTGTCCGACGCTGCCAGGGCGGCGCCGTGGAGGAGATGTCGATTGCGAGTTCGAGCGCAGTAACCGCCGAGTGAATCAATGAAAGTTATCAGGAATGGGCTGCTGCTCGTCGCGGTCCTGGCTTTGTGCCTGCTAAGCTTCGAGGGCCTTACACGCGTGTTCCTTGACGATGGCATGCTCTACGAGCTGGAGATGTGGAAGTATGCCACCGACGTGAAGGTGCGCGATCCGCAGCCGGATATCGGTCATCGCCACCGCTCCGGTGCCCAGCAGCAATTGATGGGGGTGTCGGTCCGAACCAATTCGCTCGGGCTGAGGTCGCCGGAGATCGACCAGCCCGCCAAGCCGGGCGTGGCGCGCATCGCCTTCGTCGGCGATTCGATCACCCTGGGCTGGGGCGTTGCCGAGCAGGAAACCTTCGCCAACCGCGTCCTCGATGCCCTGACCAAGGCCGGCCGCAAGGTGGACGGTTTCAACCTGGGCGTCGGCAACTACAACACCACCCAGGAGCTCGCGCTCTATCGCAAGGTCGGAGCGCGCCTCAAGCCCGACATCATCGTGCTGGCCTATTTCATCAACGATGCCGAGCCGATGCCGCTCTATCTCGACACCACCTGGCTGGACAGGAACTCGGCTGGCTGGAACGTCCTGCGCTATCGGCTCGACACGGTTTCCCGCACGTTCGGAGAAACGCCGGACTGGAAGAAGTACTATCGGGACCTCTACGCGCCGAATGCCGCCGGCTGGGAGGAAACCAGGAAGGCACTGGGAAACTTCGCCGCCGAGGCGCGACAGACCGGGGCAAAGCTGATCGTGTTCAACATTCCCGAGCTGCGCGAGCTCAAACCCTATCCGTTCGGCGACATCACCGACAAGGTCCGCGCGGTGATCGAACGCGACAAGGTGCCGTTCGTCGATTTGCTCCCCTCGGTGGAATCGGTCGATCCGCGCACGCTTTGGGTCACGGTGCCTGACCCCCACCCCAACGGGAAGGCCGACGCGTATTTTGCCAAGGGCATGCTGCCGGAGATCACCTCCCTTCTGGATGGTCTCTGCCGCGATCAGGGCAAAGGCTGCTGATCGACCGACCGACCGACGAGGCTGCCCTGCAAACACTGAAGAACCTGCTGCTGATCCTGCTGTCGACGGTCGTCAGCATCGTCATCGCCGAGGGCATCGTGCGCTGGGTCGACGGCTACGAGATGTTCGCGACCCCGCTCAGCGTGCCGACCGGCACCACCTCGGTCAGCTCGTCACTGATCGACGACATCCCGACGGCGCCGGGCGTCGACAAGGCGTGGTTCATCAGCGAGCCGCCGCCGCTGCCGAACCGCGGCCAGGTTCCCGAGGAGTGGCGGAAACTCTACCGCCAGATCGAGGACAACCCGGTGGGCGGGATGGACTTCCGCGCCCCCGACGCCTTCCGCGCCTGGAACGCCCGGTTCGCCGGCGATCCTTGCAAGCACCGCCATCTCCACCACGCGCCCGGGCACCTTTATCTCTACGACCCGCCCGACGATTCGGCCCGGCCACCCTATCGCTTCCTGCCCAACGCCACGATGCCGCACGGGCTGGTAACCAACCAGATCGGCTGGCGCGGTGCACCGATCGAGGAGCCGCGCGGCGACAAGACGATTCGCATCGTCTTCGTCGGCGCCTCGACCACGCTCGACATGCCGCACCTGCCCTATTCCTGGCCGGAATATGCCGGCTACTGGCTCAACGTCTGGGCGAAGGCAAAGGGCCTGCCGGTCCGTTTCGAGGTGCTCAATGCCGGCCGCGAAAGCATCGCGTCGACCGACATAGCCGAGATCGTGCGCACCGAGGTCATGCCGCTGCGCCCCGACCTGATCGTCTACTTCGAGGGCGGCAACCAGTTCCGCCTCGACTCGGTCACGGCCGACCGGCCGCCGTCGTCGGCGCCGCGTCCGAAGCAGGCGGAAACCGCCAGGAGCTGGCTGCAAACAGCCTCACGCTACTCGGCGCTGCTCGGCCGCGTCCAGGCGGCCATCGGCGCCGCCCAAGCGACCGACGAGGGCAAGGAATGGCCCAAGCCCCACTACAAGGTGGTGTGGCCGCATGGCCTCGACGAGCAGAATCCCGACCCCAACTATCCGGCGTTGCCGGTCAATCTGAACGTCATCCTGCACGACCTCGACGACATTCGCCTGTCCGCCGCCCTGGTCGGCAGTGACTTCGCCGTCGTCTCGTTTCCCTGGATGGTCAGGGACGGGCTGGTGCTCGATCCGGTGCGGCACAAATACATCATCCAGCAGCTCAATGTGACCAACTACCCCTACCGCTATCGCGACCTGGAGCGGCTGGCCCGGTTCCAGAATCGAGTGCTCGCGAACTACGCCAAGGGACATGGCGCACACTTCATCGATCTCGCCAGCCGGACGCCGCTAAATCCCGACCTGTTCGTCGACGCCGTGCACACCAACTACGCCGGCGGCAAGCTGCGCGGCTGGATCGCCTTCAACCTGCTGCTGCCGATCGTCGAGAAGCATTTGGCCGACGGCTCGTGGCCCCGCACCTGGCCCAAGGACGTGCCGCAGAAGCTGCCGACCTTCTCGCCGCGCAAGATCACCTTCAACTGCGGGCAGTAGATCTTCCGGACCGCGGGCGTCCAGCCCGCTCAGAATTATGAGCGGACGGGACGCCCGCGGTCCGCATGAGTCCTACTTGTTCTGCTGCGCCATCGCCTCGCCGCCGCGGCCGAAAAGAATCTGGGCGACGTCGCCGATGCGGCGCTGCCGCTCGGTGTCGATCTTGACCGTGGCAGTCATGCCGGCGCGCAGCGACGGCTCGCCGACATGCGGCATAAGGCGCAGCTTGACCGGCAGGCGCTGCACCACCTTGACCCAGTTGCCGCTGGCGTTCTGCGGCGGCAGCAGGGCGAACTCCGCGCCGGTCGCCGGGCTCAGGCTCTCGACGACCGCTTCCCAGGTGGCATCGGGGTAGGTGTCGAGCACCACCGTCGCCTTCTGGCCGACCCGCACGTGGGTGAGCTCGGTCTCCTTGAAGTTCGCCTCGATCCACGGCCGGCTGGTCACCACCAGAGCAAACAGCGGCGTCGCCGCCTTGACCTGCTCGCCCTGCTGCACCCGCAGGTTCACCACCACGCCGTCGACCGGGGCGCGCACGGTGGTGCGGGCAAGGTCGAGCGCGGCGCGCTCGCGTGCCGCCATCTTGTCGCGCACCATGGCATGCTGGTCGGCCGGCAGTTCCGGATCGCCACTCAAGGCGGTCAGCAAGCGCCGAATCTTCTCGCGCACGGTTGCCACCCGGTCGGCGGCGGCGCGCGCCTCGTTCAGCGCCTCGTCGCGCTTGCTCGCCGAGGCCACGCCCTTGGCCGCCAGCTCTTCCTGGCGCTTCCACTGAAGCTGGAAATAGGCAGCGCGTGCCTCGGCGTCGGCCAACTCGCTCACCGCCTCGCGCCAGGCGCCGCGCAGGTTCTCGACATGCAGGCGCGCCGCGTCGAGCTCGGCCTCGGCGCTGTCGAGCGCAAGGCGGAAGGGCCGCGATTCGATCGTCATGAGGGTCTGGCCCGCGCTTACCGTCTGGTGATCGTGCACCGGCACCCGCCTCACCTGTCCGGAGATTTCCGGGGCGATCTGGACGATGTGCGCCTTCACATAGGCATTGTCGGTGCCGACATAACGGCCGCCCGACAACCACCAGAATCCGCCGGCGACGACCGCGGCAACAGGCACGACGACCAGCAGCGCGAGGCGCGTCAGCTTGACCGGCCGGCGGCTCATGCCGCCGCCCCGGCGAGCGCCTGAAGCCGGCCCTTCACGCGGCCGGTCAGGTCGGTGAATAGCAGCCGCTCCTCGGGCGTCAGCGCCGAGAGGGCATCGTCGACCGTCGCCACCGCGATCTGCCACATGTCGGCATGGGCGCGCTTGGCCACCGCCGTGAGAAACAGACGATTGATCCGACGATCGACCTCATCGGCGCGCCGTTCGACCCACCCCGCGCGCTCCATGCGGTCGATCATGCGGCCAGCGCTGGCGCGATCGACCTCCAGCATATTGGCCAGCTCCGTCTGGCTGGCGCCGGGCCGCCGGTAGAGGCGGGTCAGGACCAGCCACTGGGCGCGCGTCAGGCCGAGGTCGCGGACCCGGCGATCGAACACGGTGCGCATCAGCCTCGCCACATCGGACACCATGTAGCCGATGTAGCCGTCGTTCTCTGGCCCAACCGGGCTCTGGTCCAACATTGTTGCATAGGCTACAATAGTCACGGCTATGAGTTCAAGTGCCACTGCCGAGATTTCGGCCCCCGTCAACCCGGCCGAAGCCTTCTCGCTCGGCCGGCGGGTGCTCATCCTGGTCATGGTGGTGCTGGGCTCGACCCTCTACGCCACCACCCTACTGATCGCCTCGACCCTGCTGCCGCAGATGCAGGGCACCATGTCGGCGACCCAGGACGAGATTGCCTGGGCAATGACCTTCAACATTCTGGCCACGGCCGTGATGACGCCGATGACGGGCTGGCTGGCGGCCCGCTTCGGCCGGCGCGAGACCATGATCTGGGCGGTCTTCGCCTTCACCTTCACGACCCTGATGTGCGGCCTGGCCGACTCGCTCGAGACGCTGATCCTGTGGCGGGTGCTACAGGGGGCGCTGGGCGCGCCGGTCATCCCGCTTTCCCAGACCATCCTGCTCGACACCTTCCCCAGGCGCCTGCAGGGCCTCGTGACCTCGATCTTCGGCATGGCCGTCGTTATCGGCCCGGTGATCGGCCCGACAGTGGGCGGCATGCTGTCGGAGCTCTACAGCTGGCGCTGGGCCTTCTACATGGTCGTGCCCGTGGGCTTCCTGTCCTTCATCGGCCTGCGCCTCACCCTGCCGCGCGACCGGCCGACCGGCCGGGTCTCGCTCGATTGGACGGGGTTCCTGTCACTGTCGATTGCCATATCCGGCGTCCAGCTCGTGCTGTCGCGCGGCCAGCGCCTCGACTGGTTCGACTCGGGCGAGATCATCATCGAGACCTTCGTGGCGGCTGTCGCCTTCTGGGTGTTCGTGGCCCACAGCCTCACCGTCGAGCGGCCGTTCCTGAACCTGCGCCTGCTGCTCGATCGCAATTATGCGCTTGGCCTCGTTCTGGTGCTGATCTACGGCATGCTGAACTTCACGCCGATGGTGCTGCTGCCGCCGCTCCTGCAGCAGCATGCCGGCTATCCCGACTCGCTGATCGGCGAGATCATCGCCGCTCGCGGCGTCGGCGCCACCATCGGCTTCTTCCTGGCCATCTTCGTGGGCCGCATGGACCCGCGCATCGGCCTGATCGGCGGCTTCGCCTTGCAGACCATCTCCGGCCTGTGGTTGATGGCCATCGACCTCAATGTCGACGCCGCCACGCTGATGGCCAACAGCTTGGTGCAGGGTATCGCCATCGGCGTGATCTGGGTGCCGCTGACCCTGGCCACCTTCTCAACCATCAGCTCGGCCAACCTCGCCGAAGGCACAGCGGTCTACCACCTGCTGCGCAACATCGGCTCGAGCTTCTTCATCTCGATTTGCGTCGCCGAGATCGTGCGCGCCACCAGCGCCAACTACAGCCGCCTGATCGAGATGATGAACCCCTTCAACCGCAGCCTGGCGCTGCCCTGGGTCACCGGCGCGTGGGACCACGAGACGCTCGGCGGCCTCGCCAGGCTATCGAAGGAGATCGGCCGGCAAGCCTCGATGCTGGGCTACATCAACGCCTTCGGCTTCTACACGCTGGCCTCGGCGCTCGCGATTCCGCTGATCCTGTTTGTTGGCCGGCGGGCGCGGTTGCGGTGAAGGGTCATGCGCTGGGAGCGCGTCACTTTAGCGCGTCACTCCGGTGGCGCTCTTCTTATGGATCACACACCGCATAAGCCATGAGCGCCACTGGAGTGGCGCGCTCCCAGCACCTAGCATGGGCGACGCAACGATCGCGCCGCGGCGCCTCTGGAGGTCATGAGCATGGAGTTTTCCGGCAAGACAGCCATCGTCACCGGCGCCGCCTCCGGCATCGGCCTCGGCATCGCCACGGCACTGGCCGAAGCCGGCGCCAACGTCGTGTTGGCCGACATCGAGAAGGACGCGGTCGAACAGGCCGCGCACCGGCTGTCCGGCACCAACAAGCAGGTGCTGCCACTCAGGATCGACGTCACCCAGGAGCAGTCGGTGATCGCCGCGCTGGCCGAGGCGGAACGCCGCTTCGGCAGGCTCCACATCGCCTGCAACAATGCCGGCGTGCCGATGCACGGCACCCGGCTGGTCGACGTGCCGGTGACCGACTGGAACTTCGTCCTCGGCGTCAATGTCTGGGGCGTCATCCACGGCATCCGCCACTTCGTGCCGGCGATCCTGAAGCACGGCGAGGCCGGGCACGTCGTCAACACGGCCTCGGTCGCCGCCACCCAGAACCGCCGCGGCACCAATCAGGGTCCGTACTCGATGAGCAAGTACGCCGTGCTGTCGCTGACGGAGGCGCTGGAGCACGAGCTCGAGGGGACCAACGTCGGCGTGACCGCACTGTGCCCGGGTCCGATCGCCACCAACTTGGCGCAAGGCGCACGCCACCGCCCCGATCACATGGGCGGCCCGGAGCTGCGTCCAAGCGCGGAAGCGGTCATGGGGGAGCGCCTGGCGCGGACCGGCATCGACCCCAAGCTGGTCGGCGAGCGGGTGATCGATGCGATCCGCAGCAAGACCTTCTACGCCTTCGTCAGCGCCGTGCCGGTGGATGTCATCAAGGCGCGGCACCGCCGCATCGAGGCAGCGCTCGAGACGAGCTGGGTGACGCCGTACTAGCGTGAAGTCAATTCAGCCTTGCCGGAAAAGGCGCGTCATGGGCTGGGAACGCGCCACTCCGATGGCGCTCTGCCTGCTGACTATACATCGCATGAGCGCCATCGGAGTGGCGCGATCATAGGCGCTAACTTAACTTACAAAGGGACCTCACCCTGAGGAGCGGCCTGGAGGCCGCGTCTCGATTCGGGCGAAGTAACCTTCGCCCTTTGGTCGGCAACAAATCCGATGTTGCAACACCGCTATTCCAGCGATCTGGTCTGTCGCGCATCCTTCGAGACGGTCGCTACGCGACCTCCTCAGGATGAGGACTTTGCTGGACCGGCCAAAGTTAGCGCCTATGAGTGGCGCGCTACCAGCCATGTCCCCTCCGGCGCTGAATGACGGCGACACCTCCCCGGCGGAGCCGGGGAGGAACATGAAATCACTCCCAGCCATTGCGCTTGCGCAGCACTGCGGTCGCCGGGGCGAGCGCGAGGCCCTTGGCCTGCACCGTCGGCAGCCATTCGGCGAGCGCCTGCAGCGTCAATTCGTGCGGATGGCCGATCGCCACCACGAAGCCCTGGCGGCGCGCGACGGCCTCGGTCTCGGCGAGCCGGCGGCGCACCGCGTCGAGCGATTCCTCGTCGTCGAGAAAGACGTGGCGGGTGATACTGGGCAGGCCGATCTCTTGCGCCACCTGATCGCCGACCGATTGCGGCGACGTGCGTGAGTCGAGGAACATCAACCCACGTCCCTTGAACTGGCGCAGCGCCATCTCCATGCCGGGCCGGAAGGCGGTGAAGCGGCTGCCCATGTGATTGTTGACGCCGACGTACCCGTCGAAGCTGTCGAGCGCCGCCGTGGTGCGCTGGCGCAGGTCGGCGTCGGGCAGCGACACCAGGAGCGCGTTCGGTCCGGGATCGTTGCGCCCGCCGGGCTCCATCGGCAGATGCAGCATCAGCTCGTGTCCCCTGGCGCGCGCCGCCCGCGTCTGCTCGGGCAGGTTCCTGGCGTAGGGCAGGAACGACAGCGTCAGCGGCCCCGGCAGCTCCCAGGCGCGCCGTGAGCGCGGGCGGTCGAGCCCGACATCGTCGATCACGATGGCGACCAGCGGACGGCTATTGAGGTCGCGGAACGGTACCGCATTGCGCCGCCAGGCCTCCTTGGCGGGTTTCTCCGATCCTTGCCTCTCAGATCCGGGCGCAAGCGCAGCAAGCTGTGGCCGCGCAGCGCGCGGCTTCTCTTCCAGCGTCCTCCGAGGCTTTCCCGGCTCGACCTCGGTGTACTTGGGAAGATCGGGCAGATCCTCGATGCGGGCGTACCGCGGCGGCGCATCGGTCGGCGCGGCGCGCCTCATCTCCTCGAGCGTGTCGCGCACCATGTGAGCGCTGTCGCGGTCGTCGAACCGCTCGGCAATCCAGTAGCCGCCGACCAGGCTGGCCGCGAACAGCAGGATCAGCCCGGCAATCACCGAGTGCCAGCGATGGGCCTCGATCCAGGCGCCGACGGCCGCAAGCTTGTGATGCAGGCCCGCACGCCAGCCCGTCGCCGGGACGACCTTCCGCCTGCCCTTCTTCCTCGTGCCAGCCTTCCTGTTTCTGTTCTTCTTCGACGCCATCTCAGCGCTCGGCCGTAACGCCTTGGCCTGCCGACCAATTCTCGCCGCAATCTACAGCGTTGCGGTCTCCTTGACCACGCGAATATCCGGTTGTCCCACCCGCCCTGACTGGCGCTGGAATCCCAGCCCCTTGGCAAGATCGAGCATCTTGTGATTCTCGCGCAGCACGTAGCCGACCACGCGCACGACGCCGCGCGCCTTGGCGTAGTGCAGCACGTGCTCCAGCAGCAGCCGGCCATAGCCGCGGCCCTGCCTGTCGGACGCGACGACCAGGGCGAACTCCGCCTCCTCGAAGCCGGGGTCCGCGGCCAGCCGTCCCACGCCTTGCAGCTCCTGCCCGTCGAGCAGCAGGAACGCCATCTCGCGATCGTAGTCGATCTGAGTCAGCCGCGCGGCCATCTCGTGCGTCAGCTCGCGGATCGGGCCGAAGAAGCGCATGCGCACGTCTTCCGGCGCGAGACGACGCGTGAAGGACTGGATCAGCGGTTCGTCGTCGGGCCGGATCGGACGGATGCGCAGGGTCTGCCCGCGATGGCTGATCTCGGTGTCGAGCTCCACGGGGTAGGGCCGGATGGCAAAGCGGGCGCCCCGCTCCTGGCCGGCGACGGGCCGCGCGACGACGATGCGCGCATCGAGGGCGATCACGCCCTCGGCATCGGCCAGCAGCGGATTGACGTCGAGCTCGGCGATCTCGCCGACATCGGCGATCAGCTGCGACAGGCGAACCATCGCGTCGGCGACGGCATCGCGAGCCGCCGGCCGGCGATCGCGATAGCCGCGCAGCAGGCGATCGACCCGCGTGCGCGACAGTGCATCCTCCGCCAGCACGGGATCGAGCGGCGGCAAGGCAAGCACCTTGTCGTCGATCACCTCGGCCGCCACGCCACCATGTCCGACCAGCAGGATCGGCCCGAAAACCGGATCCTCCGCGGCGCCCAGGATCAGCTCCACGGCGTGCGGCCGCTTGATCATCGGCTGGATCACGTAGCCGTCGATGCGGGCACCGGGCGCCGCCGTGCACGCCTTGTCGTGAATCGCCCGCACCGCCTCGACGACCGCCTGCTCCGAGTCGAGATCGAGCGCGACGCCGCCGACATCGCTCTTGTGGGTGATCTCGCGCGACAGGATCTTCACCGCGACCGGGAAGCCGATGCGGACCGCGGCCGCCGCGGCCTCCGCCGCATCGAGCACGACCTCGGTCGGCACCACGGGAATGCCATAGGCCGCCAGCACGCGCTTGGCTTCCGGCTCTGTCAGCACGGTGCGCTTCTCGGCGAGGGCGCCCTCGACGACGGCGCGCACCAGCTGCGTGTCGGATCGCACCTCGGGCACCGACGGCGGCGTGCGCTGCAGCGCGCGCTGGCCGCGACGATACTGGACGACATGCATGAATCCGCGCACGGCGCGCAGCGGCGTATCGTAGGCCGGGATGCCGGCCTCGTGCAGCACCTGGCGCCCCTCCTGTGCCTGCGGGCCGCCGACCCAGCAGCCGATCAGCGGCACCGCCTTGCGTCCCGGCGCGGCGACTATGGCGCGCGCCACCTCGACGGACGACGTGAGCGTCGTCGGCACGTTCATCGCCAGGATGGCGCCGACCGTGCGGTCGTCGGCCAGCGCGTCGACCGTCGCGGCGTAGCGCGCGCCGTCGGCGTCGCCCACGATGTCGACCGGATTGTCGCGCGACCACGAGCGCGGCAGCTGCTTGTCCAGCGCCATGATGGTGCGGGGTTGCAGCGCCGCAAGGTCGCCGCCTTCGTCGATCAGCAGGTCGGTGGCGATGATCCCCATGCCGCCGCCATTGGTCAGGATCGCGAGCCGCTCGTTGCGGGGCAGGATGGCGTGGCCCAGCGTCTCGGCGGCGTCGAACAGCTCGCCGAGCCCGCGCACGCCGACCAGCCCGGCGCGCGCGAACGCCGCATCGTAGACCGCGACCGAGCCTGCCATGGATCCAGTGTGCGAGGCTGCGGCCTTGGCCGCCGCGGCATGGCGACCGGCCTTCAGAACGATCACCGGCTTGACCCGCGCCACGCTACGCGCCGCCGACATGAACTTGCGGGCATGCGTGATGCCCTCGACATACATCAGCACGGCGCGTGTCTCGTAGTCGCGCCCCAGCATGTCGAGCACGTCGCCGAAATCGACGTCGGCCATGTCGCCCATCGAAATGAGGTGCGAGAAGCCGATGTTCTGCGCGGTACCCCAGTCGGCGAGCCCGGCCAGCACCGCGCCCGATTGCGCCACGGCGGCGACCCGGCCCGCCTTCAGGCCGCGCGGCCCGAAGCTCGCGTTCAGGCCGAGACGGGGAGCGGCATAGCCGATGCAGTTCGGGCCGACGACGCGCAGCAGGTGCGGCTGCGCGGCCCGCAGGATGCGCTTGCGCCAGCGCGCATTGTCCTCGCGCGCCTCGGGGCCGGCGCCCGGACCCGACGTGATGATGACGGCCGCCCGCGTACCGCGCTCGCCGAGCTCGAGCACGAGGCGCGGCACGGTCTCGGCCGGCGTCATGATGACGGCGAGGTCCGCGGGCACGCCGATCTCCCCGATGCTCTTGCGCACGGGGCGACCGCCGATCTCGCCGCCCTTGAGATTGACCAGGTGAATGTCGCCCTGGAAGCCGCTGGACAGCAGGTTGCGCGTGACCGCCGCGCCGATCGAGCCGGGGCGCGCGCTCGCCCCGATCGCCACGATGGAGCGCGGCGTCATCAGCTTGTCGAGGTTGCGGATTGACATGGCGCTAGAACATACCTGTTGCGACGACTCCGGGGCGCGCATTTCCGGTCGGAGTGCGCCCCGACCGGAAATCGCCCTAGAAGAGCGCCGGTCCGTTCATCAGCACAAGCCCCACGACGATCACGAATGCCGCAGCGACCCGGCGTACGCCGAATGGTTCGCCGAGCACCAAAGTGCCTATCAGGGCGCCAAACAGGACGGAAGTTTCACGCAACGCCGCCACATGTGCCATCGGCCCCAGAACCAGGGCGTAGATCGCAATTCCGTAACCGACATTGGCGACCAGCCCGCCGATCACGCCGCGCCACCAGGTGCGACGAAGGTGGGTCCACACTGTCGCAGGCCTGAGCGCGAAGGCTAGCACCAGCAGCCAGGGGCCCTCGACGATGCACAGCCAGGCAATGTAGGCGAGCCGATGCTGGAAGGTCGGCCCGGCACTGCGCACGCCGAGACCGTCGGCGATGATGTAGGCGGCAATGGTGAAACCGGTCAGGACGGCGAACAGCGTGGCAAGCCCATGCCGGCTGCCCGGCCGCGGCACGACGCGGCGCAGCGGTATGGCCAGCGCGATCAGCCCGGCGCTGAGCAGCAGCACACCCAGAATGTCCTGGCCGCGCAGATGCTCGCCGATGAAACGCCCCGACACCAGCGCGACCAGCAGCGGGCCCATGCCACGCGCAATCGGGTAGGTGTGGCTGAGATCACCGTACGAGTAGGCCTTGAGCAGAAAGATGTAGTAGAGGACATGGATCAGCACCGACGCCACGAGGTACTTCCACGCCGCCGGCTCGATCCACGGCAGGAACGGCGCGGCGACGAGCCCCATCAGCGTGCCGGTGGTCATGATCACGCCGAACGTCGCCAGCCGATCCGACTGATCGGCCTTGAGGATGGCGTTCCAGGTGGCATGCATCAGCGCTGCCGCCAGCAGCAGCGCCACGATGAGGGGTTCGACGACCACTTCGGCTTCTTTGTCTTCTGGCCGTCACACTACCGTAAAACTCCCCCGATGGCTTGCCCTGCCGCTCGCAGTGCGTCACACCATGTCCTCCCCGGCTTTGCCGGGGAGGTGTCGCCGTCACACGGCGACGGAGGGGTCGTCATCTTGGACCGCGGGCGTGCCCC